>NZ_DLJD01000003.1:0-394109 GCF_002484085.1 Sphingobacterium sp. UBA7625 | reverse complement strand
CTGATCTATACCTCCGGCACCACAGGAAAGCCAAAAGGTGTCATGCTCTCCCATAATAATATTTTTTCGAACGTACTTGGTGCAGCTGAAATTACTCCATGTAAAGTATACGACCGGGGTCTCACTTTTCTACCTCCCTGTCACGCTTATGAACGAATGGTACTGTATACTTACATGTACTTAGGCTTTACCATACATATTGCCGAATCTTTTGACAAAATTGGTGATAATTTAAAAGAAGTAAAGCCGCATATCATGACTGTGGTTCCCCGTATTCTTGAGAAGGTTTATGAAAAAATCATGAAAACGGGACATGAACTCACCGGATTCAAAAGAAAAATATTTGATTGGGCAGTAACCGTTGCGGAAGAATATGATCCGAATCCCGCAAAAAGAAGTTTCGCTTATACAATGAAGCTTAAACTAGCCAAACAACTTGTGCTCAATAAATGGTATGAAGCACTCGGTGGCGAACTCTTGACTGTCGCCTCAGGATCAGCATCATTACATAACAGGCTGACAAGAGCGTTTTTGGCGGCAGGTATTCCGCTATACGAAGGATATGGCATGACCGAAGCTTCGCCTTTGATCTCTGTCAACCATTACATGAAAGGAGTCCGTATTGGTACAGTCGGGCTACCCGTGCGCTTTGTAGAAATCAAACTCGCCGAGGACGGAGAGATATTGGTCAAAGGACCCAATGTGATGATAGGATATTACAAAAATAAAGCTGAGACTGACAAAACCATTATTGATGGATGGTTGCATACCGGCGATATCGGCAAATGGGAAGACGAGAAATTCCTGAAAATCATAGACCGCAAAAAAGAAATGTTCAAAATATCCGGTGGCAAGTACGTGATTCCACAACCTATTGAAACAAAACTTGTCGAATCCAAATTTATTGAACAGGCCATGGTTATCGGTGATGGCATGAAATTCGCCTCTGCCTTTATTGTGCCCAATTACGCTCACTTATTGGATTGGGCCAAAAATGACGCACCTGAACTCGCCGATATGACCAAAGAGGACTTTCTGACAAATCCAGTCATTATCAAAAAGGTGAATCAGGAAGTGCGTCGCGCCAATCAGCATTTCGGCAACTGGGAACAAATCAAAAAACCTATTATTCTAAGAGATGAATTCACGGTTGAAAATGGCGAACTGACGCCGACATTAAAAATGAAACGTAAAGTCATTCTCGAACATCATCAGGAAGAATTCAATAATCTATATCAGATGGAGACCGATTGATCTCAATCACTCCTACTTTAATGTATTTTCGCAATTATCAATAAAAAGTATCACATGAAATTATTAAAGGATAGAATCCTTAATGACGGCAAAAGCCTCGCTGGGGGCATACTCAAAGTAGATAACTTCATCAACCACCAGATGGATCCCGTGTTGATGAAGTCTATTGCGGTAGAATTTGTCCGTCGTTTTGCAGATCTACCCATCAACAAGATCATAACGATTGAGGCCAGTGGCATCGCACCAGCTATTATGTTGGGATATCTCTTGGAACTCCCTGTTGTTTTTGTCAAAAAGGCTAAGCCCAAGACTATGGGCGATATGTATGTTAGTGAAGTACATTCTTTTACTAAAAACCGAACCTACGATATATGCGTAAGCAGAGAGTTTCTCGCTGCGGATGACAAGGTGCTCTTTATTGACGATTTTCTAGCCAATGGCAATGCAGCATTTGGCATATTAGATCTCATCCAACAGTCTGGCGCAACCTTATTGGGTATGGGCTTTATTATTGAAAAGTCCTTTCAGGAAGGAGGCAAAAGATTACGGGAATTATCCGATATCCGAATAGAATCTTTAGCACGCATAAAATCTTTGGAAGTGGATAAAGTCAGCTTCGAAGAAGATTAATGGCACAAATAAAAGCCTCATTTCTGTCAAGAGTGAGGCTTTTAAGCTTAAACAACAAGATAAATTATATTTTTAATCCCAACGGTAGTCATCGTAAAAATCTTCGGGGTGTCTGCTGATAGGCACATCTTTTACCACGCGTATATTAGCTGCACCCAGGTTAACATTCAACATAAAAGAAGGTACACTTGCAGAAAAACTCCATTGTCCATTTCTCATATAAACATATCCATTTCTATAAGGGTCGTAGAATGTTTTATAATCCCTAAAGTAAACGTGGTGTCTATTATCATATCGATGTGCCCTCGCCCATGCTGGAGGTCCATGTCGGTATCCTTTGCGGTAATTCTTGGCTACTTTATTGTAGTACTTCCGCTCTTCCTTTTCTCTTTTTTCCCAATATTTGCGTTCTTCCTTATCCCTTTTTTCCTCGTATTTTCTATACTCTTTATCATGTTTCCATTCTCTATCATTTCCGCGGTGTTGAGCTGACGATTCTTTTGGAGTTATCAAAGCAAGTCCTCCTATTGCCAATGCGAAGTATAATATCTTTTTCATAACAACACAATTAAATTTGTAAATCAAGTACCCTATCGCCTATTTTTTCACTTTTTTATAAGCGTTTCTATTGGTATGACTTTCGTGTTTGAACAAAGGTTTAATTGATCCCCATAAAATTAATTTGTCCGGATATGAATCCGTTCTCATTCCAGTCAATTTAACGTATCTTTGCAACATGTCCAATACAGGTTATATTACTGAAGATACGATTGTCGCATTGGCGACACCCTCCGGAGCTAATGGTGCGATTGCTGTAATTCGCGTTTCGGGTCAACAAGCAATTAAAATTACCAATGCTATTTTCAAGGGTAAAGACCTCAGTCAGCAAGCCTCCCACACGATTCATTTTGGAACCATCCGTGACGGTGATGAGATTATTGATGAGGTACTGGTATCCTTATTTGTCGCGCCCAATTCCTACACCAAAGAAAATTCAGTAGAAATATCTACGCATAATTCCAAATACATTATTGAGCGTGTTATTCATTTGCTTATCAAACAAGGCGCCCGGGCAGCCCGAGCTGGCGAATTCACGCTTCGTGCCTTCCTAAATGGCGGAATGGATCTTTCACAAGCCGAAGCTGTCGCTGATTTGATTGCCTCCAATTCCGCAGCATCACATCAAATAGCCATGCAACAAATGCGGGGTGGATTTTCCAACCAACTTAAATCCCTTCGCGAAGACTTGATTCATTTTGCCTCCCTCATTGAGCTCGAATTGGATTTTTCGGAGGAAGATGTAGAATTTGCTAATAGAGACCAGCTAAAGAATTTAATCAATAAAATTAAGGTCATTGTACAAAAATTGATTCTATCTTTTGAACAGGGAAATGTGTTAAAAAATGGCGTTCCCGTGGTTATTGCCGGTAAGCCAAATGTAGGCAAATCAACCTTATTAAATGCTTTTTTAAACGAAGAGCGGGCTATCGTGTCGGACATTGCAGGTACTACACGTGATACCATCGAAGATGAAATTAACATCCATGGGGTGACCTTTCGATTTATTGATACCGCAGGTATTCGTGAGACCGCAGATATTATTGAAGCAAAGGGAGTTGAGCGCACCCGTGCAAAAATGAAGCAAGCGAGACTTATTATTTATCTCTTTGATCCGCTACAGGACAAAGTAGACGAAGTGCAATCACAGTTGCAGGAAATTCAAAACCTTCAAATTCCATTTTTGACCATCATCAATAAGGCTGATCTATTATCTGACCAGCAAAAAGATGAATACGCTTCACTGAATCCCCTTTATATTTCGGCTAAAGAGCAAATCGGTGTTGAAGAATTAAAAGAAGAACTTATCAATAGGGTGCAGCTCGGAAATTTGAATACAGAGGATGTCATGGTCACTAATATCCGACATGTCGAAGCTTTGCAGAAAACATCTGACTCACTTGAGCGCGTACTTTTCGGCATTGATAATCCGGTCACCTCGGATTTTTTGGCGATGGATATCCGTCAGGCGCTATATCACCTTGGTGAGATCACGGGAACTGTGTCAACAGACGATTTACTGGATAATATTTTTTCCAAATTTTGTATCGGCAAATAAGTACGACAGATAAAACAAACTAAAACAAACCAAACGATTGATTATTAACTATTTACAAAAACATTGATTTTGTAGGAGTTTTTCAAAGTTTGGTTAGTTTTGTTCAATTTTGTCCCCCAGTTGTCCCTCAAACCAATAATATTTTATTTTTTTTAACCCGGGAGAGTTAGTGTCACTTAAGGTAATTTATTGTACCTAATTGTACTTAAATGTACCATAATGGACCTTAAGCCAAATTATCTCTTCCACAAATAAAATATTATGAAAATCAAGAAGATTTGCGAACATTGTGGACTTGAATTTATTGCCCAAACAACAGTAACCAGATACTGTTGCAAAACCTGTAATTCCAGAGCTTACAAGATTAATGTTAGGGAACTTAGAGAAAAATTGACTGAAGCAACTCAGGAAGTTTCCAAACCACAATCAAAACCTAAAGAAGATTTTAACTCTTATTTTGCACTCAAAACCCTTGATTACTTAACAGTCAAGGAAGCTGCTATTTTATTGAAATGTGATAGGAGAACAGTCTATCGAATGGTTAAAAATGGCAGTATTCCTGCAGCTAATTTATCTATCAGAAAGATTCGTCTATTAAAGAAAGATATCGATGCATTATTTGAAGTCAAGCCGAAAGTAATCCAAAATCCAACAGAAGATTTGGAAAAGATTGAGTGGACACCATTAAAAGATTGCTTCACAATGGGCCAAATTCAAAAAGAGTATAATATCTCTCCCACTTCCTTAAAAAATCTTATAGAAAGACATAGTATCCCAAAATTTCAGAAGGGCAAATTCGTATATGTACCAAGGGTTAAAATTGAGTATATTTTAAAGAGGATTGAGTTGGGTATCTATTCAGGATAACACTAATTTATTTGGCATTCTGACGCCAAATTTCTCCTAAGAGAGCCATAAAATCTGGCTTGCACTATCAATTTTTAATATTACTCAAAAATCCAAAATTATGTCAAAAGTAACATTAAGGAAAAAACCTATATCAAAAGGCAGACAATCTTTATTTCTGGACATATGGCCTCCCATTTATAATCCAGAAACAGGAAAAATGGAACGAAAACACTATCTAAAATTATATATCTATAATCGTCCCAAAAACGAAACTGAAAGGAAGTTCAATAAAGAAACTTTAGCTCTAGGAGAATATGTAAGAGCTCAAAGGCATATAGAATTACAAAGCAAGAGGTTTGATTTTATTTCTGAAGAAAAGATGAAATCAAACTTTATTGAATTCTTTGAAGCAGAAGCTAAAAAAAGGAACAACTGTTATAACTGGGTAATGTCTGTTAGATATTTTAAGACTTTTGTAGGGCCCGAAATTCCATTTAATGAATTGAATGAAACTATATGTGAGGAATATGCAGATTATTTGTTAACATGCCCCGCATTGGGACGCAGAAAAACCATAAAAAAGAATACGGCTGTAGCTTATTTTGGAAGATTTAAGCTGACATTAAAAGAGGCTTTTAAAAAGCGCTTTTTACCCACAGACTTAGGTTCAATAATTGACAGTATTGCACCGCAGGAAACCCATCGTCCATTTTTATTCATGGAGGAATTAGAAAGAATGGCAAATTCTGAGTGTCGAAATCCAATAGTAAAAAAGGCAGGACTTTTCTCTGCTATGACCGGTTTCAGATATTCAGATGTTGAAAAGCTATTATGGAGTGAAATTCATGGAACCGAAGGCAATTATTACATAGTTTATAATCAGGAAAAAACAGAAAATGCCGAATATCATCCAGTATCCGATCAAACTATAAAATTGTTAGGTTCACGAGGAAAGTCTGATTCAAAAGTATTTGAAGGGTTAAATTATCATAACACAGTAGCAGAGTTGAAAAAGTGGTTGGCAAATGCGGGTATAGAAAAACATTTCACCTTCCATGGTTTTAGACATACCTTTGCGACCTTACAAATTGCAGCTGGCACATCAATATATACAGTTTCAAAACTATTAGGTCATAAAGATATCAAAACAACGGAGATATATGCTAAGATAGTTGACAGTTTAAAGAAAGAAGCCTCTGAAAAAATTAAAATCAATTTGTTTGATATAGGTAAGAACATCGCGAATATCGATCAGATTGATCCTCCAACAGATAATATTAATATCTAATAATTTTCAGATTTAATTAAATATTTAATAGCGTTAAACACCTTTAAAAGACAAATTACGACAGATAAAGTCAATATTAAGCATTCTTTTCACTGTCTTCCTACCTTGAAAAAAAAAGTATGGAATATACATTTGATCAAATACCAAATATTCTTAAAAGAATTGAAGAAAGATTGGACAGTTTAGAAGAAATTCTATTGGATCGTATCCAAAATGAAATGCCGGAACTTGACTTTGTTGATGCAAAAGAAGCTTGCAAAATTTTAAAATTATCATTACCAACATTATATTCTAAAGTGTGTCTACGCGAAGTACCGTTCTACAAAAAAGGAAATAGACTGCATTTTTCTAAAACTGAATTATTAGAATGGATTCAAGGAGGAAAAGAAAAATCCTTACATGAATTAAGTAGTGATGGGAATGATATTTTAAAAAGAGTAACCAAAAAAAGATGGCCCTAGAAACCTTAGCAGAATTCAAAACCTTCCAATCATAAATTTGGA
Organism: Sphingobacterium sp. UBA7625; assembly: GCF_002484085.1. Classification (NCBI taxonomy): domain Bacteria; kingdom Pseudomonadati; phylum Bacteroidota; class Sphingobacteriia; order Sphingobacteriales; family Sphingobacteriaceae; genus Sphingobacterium; species Sphingobacterium sp. UBA7625. The sequence goes on along the minus strand of NZ_DLJD01000003.1, from coordinate 387,469 downwards.
AGGTTTTTATTTACAATAGTTTGATCCTTTTAAGGGTTTTTCAAGTCACCTTGATATTTCTTCAATACTATGTCCCCTACTTGTACAAAACATGTTAATTAATTTATGTTTTATTAAACGGTAAGAGAATATCACACTACGAATATTTGCTAAACACACTCAAATATTAAACAGCAAATAATTACACCTTACATTAATTTAAATTGCTTTTGAATCAAATTATGAACGAATAAAATATTTCAATAAAAATTGAAGAATGTAATAAGGTTATTAGCAAAATAATATATAATTAATTGATAGATTAAATAATTCGCCACAAAGGGAAAAATATTATATTTTTAAGATTGCTGATATCACTGGACCTGATAATGAGAACCTTTCTAATATTTTTACCATGACAAAATCAATTTATGATACTATAGTAAAACGTATTGAAATTCAAGAATGCAAGATTACACTAACCAAGGAAAAAGTTATTAATGAAGCCTATCAAATGGCGACCTTTCTCCAAGAAATATTAAATGAGACAAAAGCTATTGTTTCTAATAAGGGTTTCATTGATAAGGAACAGGAGATCAATTTTTTTAAATACGTAAAACCACAACTTCTCGGAAAGCTTATTTACTATAACAAGATTTATAGGATTGAAACATCTTGTCCTGCGAAGGCTGGTGAACTTTATAAGATATATTTCGAAAAAGAACTTGAAAAATTAAACAATGAATTTCAAGAGCATTTTGTAGATTCAGATTTTTACCGATATATAAAATCAGGTCGTAAGGATCTTGATGAAAAATATTTTGCTTTAGGAAATATTGATATTATAGAAGGTCTAAATAGTTTTGTCTTTGAAATCGATCCGAATTTTTCAACATACTATGACTACAAAGTCGCTCATATTACCGCAGATGAACTATTATATACTTATATAAGAAATAGGCTGAGCCCAGAGAATGAATATGAATCACCATCGCTAACATATACCAATTACGATGATATGTTCTGGACCGATTCTAAGAACGCTCTAATAGAGCTAATATATGCACTTTACGCTGCCAGGTCTTTATCCAATGGTCGATTGGCAATATCAAAAATCAGTACCATCATTGAAACACTTTTCCAGATAGAGCTGGGCGATTTCCACCATGCTTTCCACCGAATGAAAGTCAGATCAGGAAGCAAGACAGCTTTTCTTGATCATCTTAAAGTAAGTTTAGAAGAATACATGAACAGAAATCTTTAAGATAATTAGATTGAGACAGCCAACAGGTTGTCTTTTCTTTACCAAGTTATGCCAAGATATGCCAAGTAGATCCAACAAACCAACAACATTGAAATCCTTCATTCATAAAAATTACAGTATCTGAAAATTAAAAATGACAAAAAAATATTTTCACTTTCCTTTGGCAGTACTTGATTAAACTTGGGTTACTGGACTATTTTACTCTAAGAAATTTGTCTGTGAACAAAAATTTTAAACAGATGAATATTGACAGATTAGAATTTATTGCTTGGATGGAAAGAATCATGGATCGATTCGATTTGATTTCCGAAAGCGTAAGAGAAATGAAGAAAACTAACAATGCAATTGATGGAGAAGAATTGCTAGACAATCAGGATTTGCTTCAAATGCTAAAAATTAGTAATCGTTCATTACAGAGATACAGGTCTGATGGTAAATTACTCTATTACACTATTAGTGGTAAGCTTTATTACAAATTATCAGATGTCCACCAATTTATTCGTGATAGTTTTAACACTCCCACTAAGCGTAAGAGGAAATTGAAAGCCGAATAATACCTTAAAATTCCAACTTAGTTATTGCTATTGATTTATAAAATACCTTGATCTGAGATTTACAAAAATTTAGAGTTATGAGTACTAATCAATCCAAAAATCAGAAATCTGATCAAGCAAATGATCTAACAGATACGTTGCTTGTCCATGATACAGAAACCAATAAAATTCTCGCTGTTAAAGGAATAAAGAAAAAGTCCGGCAAAAAACCTGGTGAAAAAGATGAGCTTGAAACGGTTGATCCAACTAAAAGAAAAGAAAATTCTTTTTTGAAACTCAACAAAAATGAAGATATGCTTTCCAATTTTTTAAAGAATTTTTTTAGTCAGATCGGCAATCCCACACGCTTCAATTTTTTTAAAGTTCCTATTGAAACTGCTGTCATGATAGCAAAAAAAATGCAGCAATTTATTGATACAGCAAAACTTGAAGGTAAAGAGCTCCTAGAAGGACTTAAGGATATTTTGAGTAAAAACAATAATAAAAATACTATGGCACAACAACAAAACAAAACGGAAAATAGTAATGGTAATCACTATTCCATTGAAAAAATCGACTGGAAAAGCTTAGAAAATCTTGGGTACAGCCGCGAGGAATTTGAGAAATTTAATCTTTTGGACTCTCTGTTAAAAGGTTTTAAAACAAATGACATGCTAACAGTATCGTTAAAGGTTGGAAATCAAGAAATTGAAACCCAAGCTAAGTTATGGCTTGAACAGGGAAAGGATGGTCTAGCAGTATTTAACATGCTTCCCAAAAAAAATGAAATTGAATTAGATAAGAAATTTCAAGGACATGAATTTACCGAAGAGGATAAAACCAACCTATTAGAAAGAGGAAATATGGGAAGAGCTGTAGAACTAATTACAGATAATAATACGAAGGCTTTCCATGTGATAACGCTAGATAAGGATACAAATCAATTAGTTTCTTTTCCGGTTGAAAAGATGCATATTGATGATATTATCAAAGGAGTGACCCTTACTCCCGATCAAAAAAATCTTTTATTGGAAGGTAAGCCTGTATATCTTGAAGGGATGCTTTCTAAAAGAGATACTTTATTTAATGGTGAAATCCAATTTAATGCTTTCAAAGGTCATATTGAATTTCAATTTGATAAAGGAAATATCAAAATTCAAAAACAGGATAACTCTCAAAACCAATCTGCAGAAATACCAAAAACTTTTAGAAGGAAAGAATTTACTTTCGACCAGTACAATAAACTTAGCAAGGGTGAAACAGTATATATCACCGATTTTAAGGATGGTGCTGGGAAGGAATATCCGGGATATGTATGGCTAAATAAAGAAAAAGGAGAATTAGATTTTAATTTTAAAAACCCCAATAAACTTAAACAAAATGCAACCACAGCTGAAACTCATAAAACCCAAGTCGCTGTTAATTCCGATGGGAAAACAAATGAAGCTACTAAAAATATCAAGAAGCCATTAAAATCAGGTCAAGGTACGCCTGCTAATAAAAGGCAGCAGAACACGCAAAAAGAAACCAACAATGCGCCTAAAAAAAGAGGTCGAAGAGTATCCTAAAATAAATTAATATGAAAGCAGTAATAGCAGAAAAACCAAGCGTTGCGCGAGAAATTGCAGCACTATTGGGAGCAACAGAAAAAAATGAAGGTTTTTTAAAAGGTAATGGTTATATCGTTACCTGGGCAATAGGTCATTTAATTTCTTTGGGAATGCCTTCGGAATACGGTATTACCGGATTTCAAAAAGACAACTTACCAATATTGCCAGATCCATTCTTACTTACAGTAAGAAAAGTCAAAAAAGAAAAAGGATATCTTGACGATCCAAGTGCTGTTAGGCAATTAAAAATAATAGAAACTATTTTTGAACAATGTGACAGTATAATTGTTGCAACTGACGCTGGTAGAGAAGGTGAACTTATATTTAGATATATCTATAATTATTTGAATTGTAAAAAACCTTTTGAACGACTATGGATTAGCTCGTTAACAGAAAAAGCTATTGACCAAGGCTTTGCCAATCTAAAGCCAGGAACCGATTTCGATGGTTTATTTTTTGCCGCCCAAGCCAGAAGTCGTGCGGATTGGCTTGTAGGGATAAATTCAACTCAGGCATTATCTATACAAGCTGGAAATGGAATTTATTCTTTAGGAAGAGTGCAAACCCCAACTTTGAGCTTGATTTGTAAGAGGTACATTGACAATAAAAATTTTAAAATTGAAACCTATTGGCAATTGGAGCTCAAATATTTAAAAGATGGATCGACTTTCTCCAGTATATCGAAGGAAAAATGGGATGATAAAGAAAGAGCAACCGAAGTTTTAAAATCGATTGAGCGTTTAGGAAGTTCTATTGTTAATTCAGTCGATAAACGTAATTCAAACGAACAGCCACCCTTATTATTCGATTTAACTTCTTTACAAAAAGAAGCCAATAAGAAATTAGACCTTACCGCTGAAGAGACTTTATCAATTGCACAAAGCTTATATGAGCAGAAATTCATTACATATCCCCGAACAGGAAGTAAATATATATCTAATGACATTTGGCCGGAGATCCCAGATTTAGTCAGAGCTTTGGAAAGTCGTGCTGGCTATAAAGAACGGATAAACAATGTAAAATGGGGCCGATTCAATAAAAGAATTGTAAATGATCTTAAAGTTACCGATCACCATGCATTACTGATAACAGATAAAATTCCTTCAGCGTTATCGAGTAAGGAAAATGCTATCTATGACATGATTGCTATTAGGCTTCTTGAAGCAATATGCTACCAGTGTACAAAAGAAATTACGGAAGTTAAGCTGGAATCACTGCACTTTGAATTTATTCTGAAAGGAGCCCGTGTGATTGATCCGGGATGGAGATCTATACAAAACCTCTTTAAAAATGAGGACAATGATGAAGAGGTAATATTGGATATACCAACATTAAAAGAGGGAGATTCACTCAGCATTAATGAGGCAAAGATTTTAGAAAAAAAGACGCGTCCACCAGTTCTTTACACTGAGGCAGGTCTCCTATCGGCAATGGAAAATGCAGGGAGGCAAATTGAAAATGAAGAAGAGCGTAAATCACTTAATAATATTGGGATTGGAACGCCAGCCACTCGCGCAGCTATCATTGAAGTTCTGTTTGATCGAAATTATATTGTCCGGGAGAAAAAAAATCTAGTTCCAACCAAAAAGGGAATTCAGGTTTATGAACTCGTAAAAGAAAAGAAAATAGCCGATGTCGCTATGACAGCGCAATGGGAGCTTGCTCTTCAAAAGATAGAAAATAATGAGTTAAATGCTAATCTATTTCAAAATGAAATGGAATCCTATGCTAAAGAGATTACCACAGAACTTCTATCTACTGAGTTTGTACCAAATACATTGCAATTAAAATGTCCAAAATGCAAAATTCATAATTTAATATTTAATGAGCATGTAGTTAAATGTCCGGATAAGAGCTGTGAATGGATTCAGTTTAAGAAGGTCTGTGAGGTTGCCCTAAGTGATAAGGAAATGGAAAACTTAATTACCAAAAAAAGGACATCACTTTTGAAAGGCATGAAAAGTAGGTCAGGAAATAAGTTTGATGCATACATCATACTGGACGAAAATGGTAAAACTTCATTTGAATTTGATAAAAAAAAGAAAAAAAATAAGTGATTTATAAGAATGGCGGTTCCAAAGACCGTCATTTTTGTTATTATTCTAGAATTATTATAATATGAATTTTTGCTTTGAATAAAGGAAAGTTATGGTGTTTTTCTAGAATCGTAACATCATTCTGTTGCATCATGTTGTTTTCTCCCTCTACATTTGTTTGAATTATTTCTCACGACAGTTTGAAATTTATATCGGAAAAAAATGGTAATGACCTTTAAATTTCAACTGTGAGAAATGAAAAAGCTAAAAAACCATTGTCATGCAAAAAAAGAGAATTTTTACGGAGATAGTAGTTGTATTATTGGTCATTTTGTTCCTCTATACTGGTGTAAGCAAATTTGTGGATTTTGAGGGGTTTACTTATGATTTAAATAATCAGCCCTTTCATAATAGCTTAACACCATTGTTAAGGTGGTTAATACCAATAACTGAAATTTCAATTGTGTTAGCTCTATTATTCGATAAAGCCAGATTGATGGGTTTATATGCATCATTGTTTTTGATGAGCTTATTTACAATTTATACAGCGCTAGTTCTATTTCATGTTTTTGAGTATGTGCCGTGTTCATGTGGAGGCGTCATAAAAAATCTAACATGGCCACAACATTTAATTTTTAACCTTTTTTTCGTTGTGATCACTTCACTCGCTATTCGAGTAAACAAGAAAAACTCGTCAGATCATTTACTTTATAACCAGTTACAATAATTTAGATCAGTATAAATGAATTAAAATTATTGGGTCCAAAATAAGGGGAAGCTGAAAACCTTCAAATTAGAGTAAGCAACAAATCAAAAACTTTTTATTATGAAAAATTTTAAATTATTATTAGGTGCGGCAGTAGTATTTGCCGTTGGAAGCGCTTTTACTGCTAGCAACAAAGCTTATGCAGGAGAATATGTTTTAATCGCTCCTAATACTTATGAGCTTAAAACAAATCGACCTGCCGGAGAATGCCGAGAAATGCCAAGTCAAATTTGTGATTATACCAAAATTAATCCATCTGGCAGTAATACAGATCCAAATAACTTCACCCCTAATACGAGAAATGCCCAATGGGTTGAAGGTGAGGACTAAAGAATATTTAAGGTGCTATCATTAATGGCACCTTAAATTTTGTAGTGAATTTATTAATTTAATCTCTTTCTTTATTAGAGTGCTTAGATTTTGACTCCCATTATAAAGATATTTTAAACTTCTAACAGATTGTAAATTTCTGTATTAATCGCTTTATTTCACTATAATCTCCATTGTATCTTGAAGTGGAAAATTAAAGGTCATACTCCAACTAAAGAGCTATTTTGATATTTTATGATTATGTTAATTACCATCCAGCAAACAAGATAAATTCGTCCAATCATTTACTTTATAACCAGCTAGAATAATTTAGATCAGTATAAGTGAATTAAAATTATTGGGTCCAAAATAAGGGGAAGCTGAAAACCTTCAACCAGAGTAAGCAACAAATCAAAAACTTTTTATTATGAAAAATTTTAAATTATTATTAGGTGCGGCAGTAGTATTTGCCGTTGGAAGCGCATTTACTGCAAGTAATAAAGCTGCTGGAGAATATGTGCTAATTGGTTCTACTTACCAATTAAAATCAAGTAGACCTTCGGGGGATTGTGTAACTCAATCTAGTCAAACCTGTGATTACACTAAAATCAATCCGTCAGGTAGTAATACCGATCCTAATAATTTCCAACCTTATCACACAAATGCTAGATGGGTTGAAGAATAGGAATAAGAACAGTTTAAGCCTAAGGTGATATCTATTGGTAAAACCTTAGGCTTAAAATTTTAAAGAAGTGAGTTTATTAATTGAATTAAATTCATCCTATTTTTTTCATCATATGGTCTAGGCGGATTTAAACTTGCAATCTTTCCCAACTTATCTATAATTAATACTGTTGGATATCCACGTATATTATAATGACTAATAAGTTTGTCTTCTGAACCATTTCCGTTAGTATATAAGTTTAGACTTCCTCGATGCGAATATTCTAAACTTCGCACAGATTTAATCCACTCATATTTACTCTTGTCGATACTAATATTGATAAATTTTATTTTAGGATTATCTTTATAGATATTATATATTTCAGTCATTTGATCGTTAAGAATACGGCAATTTGTGCAGCCTGTAAAATAAAAATCTATCAACAAAACTTTTCCTAAAAAATCACTTTGTTTTACGACGTTTCCTAGAGTATCCTGCAAAGAAAAATTATATGCTAAGCTTCCTGCCAAAGAACTATCGCGATATTTTGTTAATAAGTCAATACAGTAAGGTGTTTTAACTGAATTTGTAACTTCAATAATAATATCAGAATATTTGTCAGATTGTAATTTTTTAACAAGTAAATATGAGGTTAACAACCTATCCTGAAATAGTCCGCTAAAATCCTTTCTAATAAATGCAACTGCCTGAGGTGGAGGGAAGTCTTTTTTCCTTAAACCAGTTAATATAAAATCGTAGTAATAGTCAGAATACAGAAGAATATCTCTGTCAAATTTTTGGTCGAATTTTAATAAATTTTCAGAGTAAATCTTCTTTAGTTTTTTTATACAAGAATCAGCAAATTCTTTATTTTGAGCATTAGCTTCGGAAGTATAAAAGATGTAAGCTTGTTGGTAGTCATTTTTATACTTGAACGATATATTAGCCTTTAGTAATGAATAAATTGATTTAGATAATTTATCTCGGTATTTTTCCAATGCACCTAAAGCCGTCAACTTAGAATTTTCTAATGAGACAAAAGCATTATCAAACCTTCTTTCATAGCTTGTAATATCATTTTTTCTTAAAGCAAAGTATTCATAACCATATATTTTCTCTAACTTTCGAACCGAATCTAAAGTCTGAACGGACAATTTTTTTAAATCTTTTTGGATATCAAAAAAGAGTTCATATTTCTCTTTACCCTTTCCGGTAACAGAAATAATGTTCCTTTCAATATTAAAAGTTAAATCATCACCAGGTTCAATTATATAATTATTAAATATTGTCTGCCCATTTTCTACAGATAAATCAGCATACAAAAATGATTCATTGTTCTTAAATTCAATTTTTATTCTTTCTCCAGAGTTGCAAGTTAAATTTTTATTATTAACACCTGAATTAGCACCCCATCCGTTATCCCAATAAGATAATTTGATATTATTTTTTTTAGTTAAGTCATTTATGATAATTTTTAAATATGCCACTTTATTGCCGCCTTTCGAATTTGTTTGAATAGTTCGAGCATTAGCATAATTTACCAAAAGAATGACTAATATTATAAATTTGACTATCATTTTCATTATCGAATATTTTGAGTTAATGGATGAAAATTGATTTCTACAGGAGGGATTGGGAATACATACCTTGGACTATTGGCTTCTAGAGTGTAGATATTTACGCCTACATTACGTGTTAGTTTTTTTGCAAATTTATCATCCATATTTAAACGGCGTAAATCTTCCCATCTTAAATTGGCAGTAAAGGGTAGTTCTTTTCTGCGCTCATTAATTATTAATAACAAAGCTTCAGTAGGATTTGAAGCTGTTTTATTTGAATATGTACTTCGTCCATTTTCTTTTTTCCACCTCTCTTTTAAAAGCTTGTTTAAGTCGTTCATTGCTTCAACAAAATTCCCCGATCTAGCCAATGATTCTGATCTAATCAAAAATATCTCGTTAGTAGCTATTCCACAAAATAGTGCGCCTGCTCCTGTATATCTACCACCGAAGTTAATTGCGCCATTGGTATTTTTTTTGAAAAAAATTGCCTTACGAAGATCTTCATTTTCATATGTATCAAATAAATCTTTCATCACACATAATTCCTGTCTACTGTTAAAAGTATATGAAATAGTTTGTGCATAAAATATAATTTCAGTATTATTACCTCGAACAGTAGGAAATGGAAAATTCACAGTTGTACTTAAGGTATTGAAATCAATAAGTTCTGAATTTTTAGAAAGGACAATATCTGCAAATTCTTTAGCCTTAGTATAATTTTGCATATTAAAATATACTTTTGAAAGCATGCTTTCTGCCGCTAATTTTGTAGGCCGAGTTTTGTAACTGACTTGCAGAGGGAGTAAAGATTCGGCTTCAATAAGATCATTAATAATTCTATAATAAGTTTCTTTTAATGTGGAACGGTTTGGCAAATCATTTACATCGGAATTTAATTTAAGGGGAAGCCCTAGATCTGAATCTGCGGTACTTTCATTGTATTGTTTCGCATATAATTGTGCTAACTGATAATATGCAAAAGCTCTAAAAAATAATGCTGTTCCTTTTACTTCTGGTATTCGAGTATCATTAATATTTTTAATTTTTTCAATGCCTTCAAGTACTACATTAGAATATTCGATAACTTGGTAAGGATAAGTCCAGTCTGGAGCAAATAACTCTCCCTCATAAATGTCGCTTGACCACTTATATGCATTTCTTTCTTGTAATGTACCACCAGAGATGGCAGTTTGATCTAAAATATAGGAATTGTCAGCACCAATTAATCCAATTGCAGGGTATTTGGTATTCATCACATCAGTATTATCTAGTAAAGCCTGAAAATCTTCGACAGTAGATGGGATAATATCTGATTTATTTGATTTTTTCTCTAACCATTCATCTTGCTTTTTACAACCAACAAGGATAAATGTACATATTGCATAGATTATAATATTTTTCATAACTGCATTTATTTTAATGTTGTCCTAATACCAAATGATACTGTTGTCGGATTCGGGTAGGAATTGTAACCGGAAAGGTTATATTCACTAACATCCGGATCAATTCCTTTCTTATTTGCTCGCCATACTATACCAATATTATTTATATAACTATAAATTTGTAATGAGGAAATCGGAAGATTTCTAAGTAATTCCTTATTTAAATCATAACTAAGGCTAATATCCTGTAATCTTATATGGTCTCCTTTCTCAACAAGAGATTCGGAGCTTTGATAAAAAATATTGCGATTATAGTTGAATTCGTATAAGACTGAGGGAACTGAAGTATGGGTTTCGTCTCCTGATGCTTTCCATCTATCCATAAATTCTTGATTGGCATATCCGTTATTTACAACGTCTGACAGGTTTAATGAGGTTGACCTTCGTCGGAAATAATATCCAAATTTATATGTAACGTTAGCGGATAAAGAGATTCCTTTAAAAGAGAAAGTGTTACGTAATGCCCCAAAATTTCTTGGTCTTGATGAACCATGATATACAATATCTTCAGTATTTGAACTTGTAATTATATTGAGGTAGTCTTTACTTATAACACCATTTAAATATCCCTGAGGGTCTCCATTTGTTGGATCAAGACCCGCTGTTTTAAAACTATATACTCCGAAAAGACTATTTCCTTCTTGGATATATAATCCATATCTTGCAGGACCAGCAATATTAAGCCCCGTACTTGTTAGATATTGGGAAGTATATTTTGTATCATAAGATATTACTTTATCTCTATTGTAGCTGAATAAAAAGTTCGTATTCCATTTAAAATTACCATTAAGATTCACTGAATTTAAATTAATATCGAAACCCTTTGTCTTAACAGTTGCTGCATTTCCTTTGTAAGAAGAAAACCCAGTTGAATGTGCTAACAGAGCATCTTCGATAAGATCAGTACCCAACTTCTCATAAATTTCAAATGAACCATTCAAGCGATTGCCTTTAGATGAAAAATCTAAAGCGAGATTTTTGTTTCTAATTTTCTCCCATCTTAATTCTGCGTTTGGGGCACTCGTGATGTAGGCAATTGGTAGTCCAGTAATTGGGCTGACATCATAGGTTGCCGTCAAATAGGATGAGGCATTATATACATTTCCATTATATCCAAATGATGCCCTTAGTTTTAAATAAGGTATTAATGAAAATTTATAGAACGATTCTTTGCTGATATCATAAGCAACACCAGTTGACCAAAGTGGTGTCATTTTATCATTTGTTTTCACTCCAAAAATGTTTGCACCATCTTTTCTTCCACTCAGTGAAAAAGTATATTTACCTAAATACGTGTAAGCACCGTTTGCATAATAAGATATATATCTATTTGTATTACCTATAATTTTCCCAAGAGGAGACGGAAGAACCGTTGATCCAAGTGCCGATGGGTTGATTGGATAAGGAATATTATAATTTAAATTAGTTACGGAAGTTCCAAACTCATCATTGTAGCCATACAACGCTTTATCAGTACTCTCACTTACTATTTCTCTTATCTCTGCTCCCGCAATTGCAGATACTAAATGTTTTTGTGAAAATTCTTTATTAAAATTCAGTTGTGTTCTGAAGTTATTGGAATACAATTTTCTGTCTGTTAAATAGAGAATTCCTCCTTTTGGAAAAGGGTATGTAAATGAGCCCTCACTAGATCGCTGGCTGTACATATTAACGAAATTTCTTGCTTCATAACTTTCGGGACTTCTGTAACCACGATTATTTCCGAATTCATTTTCATGCTGATATTGAATTTCAGCATTTAAGAAATCAGTGAAATTATACCGGACAATGCCTCTTATAAGGATGTTATCAGTTTTAGTACTGGTATCATAAAGGTCTCTTTCTTGAATGGGCCTATATTTCCAATCTAAAAAGCCTAAATTTTGGCTATTTTCAAGATAACTGTCTCTTTTTCCATATGGTACTGCTAGCGGATTTTTACTATCATCAACGAAACTCATATATGGATACGGAGAAGTGTATTGATATCCAAATTTATTCTCACTCTTTGTATATAATACAGAACCTGTAATTTCCAAATTTTTAATGGGATGATATGTATTTGTAGAATTAATAGTAAACCTATTGTTTCCGGACCCAAACAATGTATTACGGTTTTTGTCATATCCTATCGAAAGTGAATAAATAGCTTTTTCCGAACCTCCTCTAAAACCCAATGAATATTGTTGATTAATGCTGGGACGATAAAAATATTCGGATGTTTGGTCGCGAACATCCACATTTCTCAATCTATTTATTTGGTCAGTAATATTCTCATTTGAAGGATCGTTTCTTTGTTTCGATAAAAGCTCAACTACTGGTGATATTACAGGGTAGTAATTGTTGTCGTTTAAATTGGGATCATAATACCCCTTATTAAAAAGAAACGTTTCGACATCTATAAATTCAGAGGATTTAAGAAAATTTCTTGAATATTTTAAATTTGGCCTTGCCCCTACGGTTAAATTTGAATTAAAATCAATCTTTAAAGGTTGATTAAATTTTCCTTTTTTGGTAGTGATTACAATGACACCATTCCCAGATCTCGAACCCCAGATCGAAGCTGCAGCAGCATCTTTAAGTACTGTGATGCTTTCAATGTCATTTGGATTTATATTATTAATATCTCCTTCATAGGGAAAATTGTCAAGTACAACCAGAGGATCAGCGCTAACTTTATCATCAATTGTAACCCTTCCTCTTATGCTTATTCCTAATTTTTCATTCGGAGGATTTAACCCTATTGGACCTGAAATTTTATTAAAAATCAATCCACTTGTAACACCGTCCAGTCTGTCTAAAATATTCGAGCTAACACGTCTGTTTAATAATTGGTTATCTATTTGTACAAATGAGCCTGTTGCTCTTTCTTTAGGTATGTTTTGATATCCGGTCGAAACAACATCTACTATTCCAATAATATTATCGTTTTGATGCATAATAATATTTCCTGAATTTATTACAGGAACTTCCACTGGTGTATAACCGATAAATGAAACTTGAAGTACTTCGTCTTTTAATGAAGCAGGGATCATAACAATTCCATTTGCATCTGTCATAAAGTTTACATTGCTTCCTTTTACCCGAAGAGAAGCTCCGGATAACGGTTCACCCCGTTCATTAGAAACCTTTCCTCTTATGGGAGTCTGATCTTTATCTATTTGGTTTTTAGAACCTGTTTCCTTCCCCCTATCGACAGAAACTATAATTTTTCCTTCAATAGAATAATCGAACGGTTGGCCATTGAAGATTTCATCTAGAACAGCTTTTAGATCTTTTTCCTTTGCAGATATAGTGACAGCCTTAGCAATCTTCATATGCCTGCTATTTATTGAAAAAGAATAGCCCGATTGCTGGTTAATCTGGCGAATAACAGTCCTGAAAGGTGCATCTTTTTGGATCAATGTTATTTTCTGTGCAGTAAGTTTTGTGCAAGCGAGAAAAATAATCAATATAAAAAATATTAGGTTTTTCATGACTTGTCTTTTTTCTAATTGTTTTTCATTGGTTTTCCGTTTCCATAGGGGAATAGAAATCGGTTTACCATTGTCGATAATGGTATTATTCATTACATTTGAGTTAGGGTTAGTAATTTGCTTTATTTAACTTTTAAAAACCCGCAGCCGTCCCGACTGGACCTCGGGACGGTATATTCTTACGAACTACGGGCATAAACACATATGAAACGTTCTTATCTGATGTCAACCTCCTTTCCATGTATTTCAGCTGTTACACCATAAGTTTTTTCGATTACCTTTAAAACAGAGGACAGATTTTCGTTTTTGCTGATAGTTAAGTAAGCTCTTTCAGCATTTTTAAAATTTGGTGAGAATCTAAAATCAACGTCCCACCAGCGCTCGATTTCTTTAGATAGATCCAACAGTGAAATGCTTCCAGATGATATCAAACCTTGTTTCCAAGTGAGAAAATCCAAAGCATCTACTTTTTGAATAGAAAGGCTATAATTATTTATTATAGCCTGCTCATTTGGCTTCATTTTCATTGTAGATGTAGAGCCATTCGCTTTAACTTCTACACTTCCTTGGACAAGCGTTGTGAATTGTTTGTCTTCATAGGCGCGAATATTAAATCTTGTTCCGAGAACTTTAATCTGCTGAATATCTGTCTTGACGAGAAATGGATGTTTTGGATCATGACGAACTTCAAAATATGCTTCACCACTCAATCTTACTTCTCTATTTCCTGAAAACTCTACTGGATACTCTAATGAAGAACCTGAGTTTAACCAAACTTTAGTTCCGTCAGATAAAATGATATGGTATTGCCCACCACGCGGTGTTTTAAGGACGGCTGAGCTTATATCATTTAGTGAGCGCACCAGTTTACCATCAGTATAGATAAAACCTTTTTCTGAAACTTTAATTCCGTCTAGATCTTGCAGATCAACTGACTTACCGTCTGAAAAGGTGATTGAAGCTTTATTGCAACCTGGAGGAACATCATTAATCGCAGTATTGGAAAATGTTTCTTTTTCAGATCTGGATTTATGAATATACAACAATAGACCTATATTCAAAATGACCAGAAATCCGGCAGCAACACTGATATGGCGGATAATTCTTCTTATTTTTTTCTGCTTCAGTTTTGCCTCTACAATACTAAATTGAATCTCGGATTCAGTTTTATATAGTTGTTTTATCGATTCAGCGAGATAGGCCGGATTTTGTACCTTCTGAAAAAAATCTTCATTTTTTTTGTCCTCTTTAAGCCAAGAATTTAAAACAATATGTTCATCGACAGTTAATGGATCGACTTGAACGATTTTTTTTAATATTCGACCTATTTCAAAACTGATATAGATATCTTTCCTCTCCATGATTCCACTTTTAATTAGAAACGGAAAATGAGATAGGCTTCTCTAAAGAAATTAAAAAAAAATTAAAGGTAAAATAGTAAAAGGGCGATTCCAGCACTCCCAAGTCTTTTTTTAATGATAGATATTGCTCGTGATTTTTGATTATTCACCGTGCTTATGCTAATTCCAAGATCCTCTGCGATTTCTTTGGCGCTTTTATCTTCATCTAAAAACTGCCTCATAATAATTCTACATTTTTCGGGCAATAAATCTATTTCTGCTCCGAGTTGGCTAATAAGCTCTGAATCAATAATATGTTTTAAGATATTTTCTTCCGATTCATTAAAATTTTGAATATATTTTTCAAATCGGTTTGAGCGGACTTTTTCTTTGGCTATCCTATCAAAACATGCATTTTTTGTGGAGATATAGAGGAAAGCTTTAATATTTTCAAAGGAACTGAAGGAAGTTCTTTTTTCATAGAGCTTAACAAATATATCCTGAACAATTTCCTCGGCTTCTGAATAAGTATCCGGATATAAAAGTTTGTTTGCAAAATAGACTATCGCCTTATGAAATTTTTGAAAGATTTGATGAAAAGCATAATGATCGCCATTTCGCAACCCCTGCAAAAGTAATTCATTGGCCATATTTTCAGCTTTCCTCATCATTTAGGTGGCTATAATATATAAAATTAGCTATTATTTCCATTATTTAAAAATTATAATTGCTAAGCTGTCAAACTAACCCCTAGAACTTACGGACTATAATAATTCTCATAAAGTCATTTCTATAACTGGATCGTCATCTAATTTTAAAGCTTTTCTTCTCTGTCTAATAAAATCAGCAGGCGTTAATTTATTAATTTTTAAAAATTTCTTATTAAAGTTGTCTCGTGAACCGATACCACATTCCTCCGTTAAGGTTTCAAGAGTATATGATAAGTACTTTTTATCATTATAAAGTTTCTCCGTTATATATGTTATTTTTAATCTGGTTAGGTAATCCGGAAAATGCAGTCCTTTATAATGTTTAATAACATACGTTAGATATTTAGAATTTGTATCAAATTGTTTTGCAAGAATTACAGATGTCAAACCTTTTGCAAGAAAGCCATTATTTTGCTCAAACTTTTCCAATTTTTTAAGAATGTCATCAATAGTATGTGGTGCAACATAGGGATTAGCAGACTTATTAACCTTTGGTGGATTATCATTTGTTGATTCTGCATTTTTATTCAAAATTTTTTGTTCAAGGGCATTATAATTTTTTATTAAAAGATCCTGCTGTCGTTTATGCCTTATTATCATAAGCAATAAGATAAAAAGACAACCGGCAATAATTAATACCGTGTAGGTCTTTCCTTCGGATATCTTCTTTTCTAAACAAAGTTTAGTTTCCAGCAGCATCGGAGTATCATATTCTTTGTGGATCTTAGATGTTAAATATCTAAAATCTTTATTTAACACCTTGTCTGCTTTTATTAGTTGCGTTGTGTAGAAATATTGTTTTTGAAGATTATTTTCACTTTTATAGTAGTTTATTAATGATTCATAATTGTTTCTCACTTCAGGCAATATAAAATGATGTTTTTGGAATACGGAATCAACCATTTTAAAATATGTGATCGCAAAATCATCTTTCCCTTTTGCAAGATATGCTTTACCTATATAAGAATAACAAACTGTTACCCAGGCAAAATCATTTACAGCTGAAATGGATTTTATGGATGAATTTATTGATGAAATAGCTTGATCATATTGCTTGTCTCTGAACTGCTGAATTCCTTTTTCTTTTAAAAAATACCCATATTCCTGCATATATTCTTTGCTGGATGCGCTTTGATAAAGCCCTTCGGAAACTATGGAATCTGCCTTTTTGAATTGCCCAAGATTCCGATAGCAAACCGCCATCTGATGCATTGAGTTAAAGTATCCTCTAAAATTATTATATAATAAGTTTGGATGCAGTGACTTTTGGGTTTCTGTTTTAAAAAATTTACATGTGGTTTTAAATTGTTCTAATGCCTGGTCATAATTGCCGGTATAGCTATTAACAACGCCCATTAGGTAAACCAATCTGTTTTTATAAAATTCATCTTTGATATCTTTAGAAAACTTAAAGGCTTTCAGATATTCATCTAATGCTAGATCGTATTTTTTAAACTGGAAATAATAAACAACGCCTTTTTCAAGATAGGCTGCGCTTATTTTTTCATTGTCTCCTGTTCGTTTAGACGCATAAATTGTGCTGTCAGCAAACTTTAGTTTTTGATATGGTGAAGGCGAATATAAAATTCCATCTAAATACCCCTGTACCAACTGTTGATAGTTTCTTTCTTTTTTAGCCTTAGCAATGTACTGATGTATAAACTTCAAAGCATGTGGGTCGTTTTCGGAGAGACCTTCATAATTTTTCCGCAGAAAATAATATTCACTGAACTCATTAGCATCTTGTGCTTTCACGGTCAACGCAAAAAAAATTGAAAAAAATACTAAATATAGTTTAAGGGAGGCTCTCATGGTAGGTGACTTTCATATAAAATTATAAAAATTCACCCATATATGACCTTTTAATGATTAAACATTAAAATTAGCGATAAATTAAGTCAACACCCAGAAACATAAATATTTACGATTGTACATTTTCTAGAATAAGTACACAAATCTTTTAGAAGCGTATCATACAACGGTTTTCAGGCCGAGAAAAGTCCTATAATTTCGATGTCAGAATTCTATTAAACCCCCGGGGATAAATCTTCTAAATATTATGACTATGAAAAAGATTATCTCAATTATTTCTACAATAATTACAATTTTAGCGGGAATTGTTTTTATGCATTCATGTAGACAGCAGGATGATGACCAAGCTTTAGACCAGGACTTTAAGATTGAAAAATCTGGAAGTAAACTAAGCAACAGAAATGCGGATAGTCTGCAGCAAGCATCGAATACAGATGAATTTGGTGTAGGCGAATTTGAATACAAAGATCCACCTCCTAAAAATGGTGGTCAGTGGAAAATTAATAAATAATCCGACTGTTTGTGTATATGCAGTGCGCAATGCATATATAACGAACAGATCTTTTGAGAAATTAAATAGTCATATAAAAAAGCTCAGAAATAGATTGGTACAGAGACAAATTTATCCTTAGAAAGCCAGTCTATGCCATATTTTAATGGCGTTTACATTACTTTTTTAAGTTTATCCATTATGAATAATAAAAATTTTATTGTATGGATATTTTACTTAAAAACCTCTCGTATTTTAGATCAAACCTTCAAGAATTATTACATACCAACTTTCCTGAAAAAGCTTACGATTCCAAATTTATTTCTCAACGTTCCAACTGGGCTTTCAAAGCTTATGAAGGTGCAATCCAGGGGGAGAATTCCGAGGAAGAAGCTGAAAGAATAGCAAATTCTATTCTTTTTGAAGATCTTTATTTTTCCAAGTTCAATACGATCTTTCAAGTTATCACTTACGAATTTGACACCTTTTTTATGGATGAAGAGATAAGACCATTTTCCCTTAAAATGCTGACTGTCTGCGGGGACTTATTTGAGAAATATGATCTAACGGACGATTTTGCATATAGTACTGACTATGATTATCTTTATAACGATATCAAAGTTTTTATTAGTGAATGGATTAAAATAAACTTTAATTTATAATCTCTAATAAAAAACATCCTACATCAGCTTATTGAAAATCCAAAGAACTGCTACATACTACTTGATAGCAGTTTTTTTTATTTTTTTTGTCAGAAACATAACTGATAATGCCAAATTATTCCTTAAAATTCCTTCAAAGGCCAATTTATTAAACGGGCACAGAATCCCAATAATTTCACTTGCAAATTTAATTTTCAGATATGCAAGGAGATGATGATTTAAGAGGATTAGCAAAAATTATTGCTTTTATGAGGGCAGTAAGTATCGTTCTGGTACTTATGCATTTTTATTGGTTTTGTTACAGTGCATTTGCAGATAAGGGCTGGAACATAGAGGTGGTCAACCGAATATTAAGCAACTTCCAAAGGACAGCAGGATTATTTTCACATACTCTTTATACAAAGGCTTTTGCATTCCTACTTCTTGCTTTAAGCTGTTTGGGAACGAAAGGAGTAAAAAATGAAAAAATTACCTGGACAAAAATTAATACCGTTTTATTAGTAGGATTTGTATTTTATTTTCTTAACACATCATTACTATTACTTTCTCCCGAAATAGGCTTCTTTCTATACATTCTTACGACAAGTATTGGATACATTTCATTGATGGTTGGCGGGATTTGGTTAAGTCGATTATTGAAAAATAATCTCATGGATGATGTTTTTAATAATGAAAATGAAAGTTTTCAGCAAGAAACAAAATTAATGAAGAATGAATACTCCATTAATCTTCCAACTAAATTTTATTACAAAGGGAAATGGAATGACGGCTGGATAAATATAGTAAATCCTTTTCGCGCAACAATCGTTTTAGGAACACCCGGATCTGGAAAATCATACGCTGTGGTTAATAACTACATAAAGCAACATATTGAAAAGGGTTTCAGCATGTATATTTACGACTTTAAGTTCGATGATCTTTCTACAATTGCTTATAACCATTTGTTAAAACATTCAGGGAATTATAAAGTTAAACCTAAATTTTATGTAATTAATTTTGATGATCCTCGCCGTAGTCACCGATGCAATCCCCTTAATCCAAGTTTTATGTCCGATATTTCGGATGCTTATGAGGCAGCTTACACGATTATGCTCAATCTCAATCGTAGCTGGATCCAAAAACAAGGCGACTTTTTTGTGGAGTCACCAATTATTTTATTGGCCGCAATTATATGGTATCTTAAAATTTATGATAATGGTAGATATTGTACTTTTCCTCATGCTATAGAACTTCTTAACAAAAAATATGCAGATGTTTTTACAATATTGACCTCGTATCCAGCATTAGAAAACTACTTATCTCCCTTTATGGATGCTTGGGAAGGCGGAGCCCAGGACCAACTGCAAGGACAAATTGCTTCCGCGAAGATTCCTTTATCAAGAATGATCAGCCCGCAACTATACTGGGTTATGACTGGTGATGACTTTTCGTTGGACATAAATAATCCGATGGACCCGAAGATTTTATGTGTAGGTAATAATCCGGACAGGCAAAACATCTATTCAGCTGCGCTGGGTCTCTATAATTCGAGGATTGTAAAGCTTATCAATAAGAAAGGACAGCTGAAAAGTTCGGTAATTATTGATGAACTGCCTACCATTTATTTTAGGGGACTTGATAATCTCATTGCTACAGCAAGAAGTAATAGAGTGTCCGTTTGTCTGGGTTTTCAGGACTATTCACAGCTAATCAGGGATTATGGAGATAAAGAAGCTAAAGTCATCCAAAATACAGTGGGTAATATATTTAGCGGACAAGTTGTAGGGGAAACCGCTAAAAACTTATCAGAGCGTTTTGGTAAAGTGCTCCAAAAAAGACAAAGTATGACCATCAACCGAAATGATAAATCAACGTCTATTTCTACCCAGTTGGATAGCCTGATCCCAGCGTCAAAAATATCAACTTTAACCCAAGGGCTATTTGTTGGAGCCGTAGCAGATAATTTTGATGAACGCATTGAACAAAAAATATTTCACGCTGAAATAGTAGTTGATAACGAAAAAGTTGCTAATGAACTAAAAGCCTTTAAAAAAATTCCGCAAATTCTGTCTTTTGAAGATGAAAATGGTATAGATAATATGCAGGAAATAATACAGGGGAATTACAAAAAGATCAAAGTCGATATTAACGGAATTATTGAACAGGAATTAGATCGCATAAGCAATGATCCATCATTATCTCATTTGATAAAAAAGGATTCTTAAGATATTAAAGAGTTGATATAACAAAGATTAATTTTATTTTTTTCTTAGAAAATCAAAATTATTTCATTACTTAGTAAAATATTGGATTTTCTTTTCTATAAGAAATTTGTTATACTAACTGGCCAATAATTATGAACACTTATTTAGTATCACTGGTCGAAAGTACGTTTAAGGACGCTATTGGAGAGTTTGCAAAACTTCCCTGGGTCTCTCCTGCATTTCACACTAATCAAATTGATGTGATTCAACTACAGTTGAATAAGCTCATGGATTTTTATATTGAATTCTTTCAAAAAACAGGGTTTCTGCCTAAAGAATTGGATATAGCAAAAAAATCTTGCGTTATTGAAAAAAGAATAAAAGACTTCAAGAAGGTAAAAGATGATGAAACTTTATTGGGTTTATCGTTTGTCATCGAAGAAATCGAAGATAATGTTAAAAACCGTATTGTTCCCATTCATACCCAATATCGTAAGCCCGAAAATTTAGCATTATTGACAGGAATTGCAGCGACTGATTCTTATGGCAAAACTATTACATTTTTGCTTCATGAATTTGAAATACCGAGGATTCTAATTGCTATAATTGCCCAGGATCTTGATTATATTGAAAGGCTTCTTGACTTGTACGATGCAAAGCTAGCACGTTCTTTAAAGGACTTTGTAACCTCATTTAATCGGAATTATAAGAAGTTCCAAAAAGACTGTAAGATTTATCTTGAAGATACCTTTTACCAATTTTATATAAAATTGAAGATGATTGGGGCTAATCTCGATATCCTTTTTTCAGATATGACAATGAAAGAGGTTGCCTATAATAATCAATTCGGAGACTATTTAAACCTATATAGATTATTTAATCAACATTATAAAATATCTCTGGATGAAATACCTAGATTCAAACAAATATTATATTATCGATAATAATATTCCTATTAGTGGGAATTTATTATAATAAAAAAGCATTTTTTTGAAATACATTAGCTCATTCTAGATATTTTTTTTCACAAAAGGTTTTGGAAATTTGATTATAAATAATCATTAAACCGATTGTGATGAAAAAGTATCTTGGAAAAGACTATGCAAGTATTGTAGCTTATTTTATAGCACTGCTTTTTGTATATGCAGCTATGAGTAAACTATTGGATTTTGAAAATTTCCAGGTTCAACTCGCGCAATCCCCACTGTTAAGTGCCTATGCAGGATTTATTTCCTATGCCGTAATTATAGTTGAATTTGCGTTGGCAGTTTATGTCTGTGTTCCAGATTATCAATTACTTGCATTATATGGCTCTTTGGGTTTAATGACAGCTTTTACTATCTATATATATCTGATAATAAATTATAGTGATTTTGTTCCGTGTTCATGCGGCGGAATATTAGAAAAATTAGGGTGGACTGAACACCTGATTTTTAATATCGTGGTCGTGCTACTAATTTTTACAGCAATTCTTTACAGGGAAAGAAAACAGAATCCACAAAATCGACTGATCTTACCCCTATCCAAATCTATTGCCATAAGTATTGTCAGTTGTGGAATTGTTGTATGCTTATTTTTAAGTTCCGAACACATTATTAAGCAGGAGAATAATTTTACAAGGCGATTTGTACCGCATCCACTTGTTAAAGAACAGATTTATGACCTGGGAGTAAATTCTTACTACTTTGCTGGGTTGGAGGATGGAAATATCTATTTGGGAAATACAACTGCACCGCTTTTCATAACAAAAATTGACACTGCACTAAGAGGAATGTCAGATATAAAGGTAAAATTGGACAATAAAAATCATGCATTCCGAAACTTAAAGTTAACAATCCGCAAACCATATTTTTATATGTATGATGGTTCTGTACCAGTAATTTATCAAGGGAAGCTGGAGGACTCATTAGCAAAAACAATAAGCTTTGGTGATGCATATTTTAATCAGCTTGCCATACTTGATTCAATGCGATTTGCCATTAGAACTCAGCGGAGGTCTGATAAACGGTATATTCTAGCTTCACTAGATTTAGATAAAAATAAAAAACTGGATTTGCAACCGGATATTTTAGAAAAACAGATTGACGGAATTTTTGATGTCGATGGAATTTTGAGTTCTGATAGTCAGAGCGGAAAACTGGTCTACACCTATGTCTATCGCAACCAATACATTGTGATGGATAACAATTTGAAGATATTGAATCGTTTAAATACCATTGATACAACAAGCCGTGCAAAAATTTCTGTAGTACGTTTATCCAATGGCAATAATAAAATGAGTGCTCCGCCTTTTAGCGTAAATAAAGGTTCACTGGTTTCGGGTAATTTATTATTTAATCAATCCAACCTGAAAGGCAAACATGAGCCCGCAAAATCCTGGAAAACATCTTCCATAATTGATGTATACAGCACTGATCAACAGCAATATATTGGTAGTTTTTACATTCGACACAAAAACAATATACCAATGTCTGCAATGATCGTTCAGGACAACAACCTTTTCGTCCTCATTGGAAATGAACTGGTTCGTTATAAAATCAGGGATGGTGCTTTTGACATGAATTCAAAACGAAACAGGCCACTCAGGGAGCAGCCTGTTGATAAGGAACCCAAAAAAGGGATTGCCGAAAACCTTGAAAAGATTAGGCATAAACCAATAAACACTTAATATGAAAAAGATATTATTGCCAGCACTTATTGTAGCAATGGGTGCAGGAGCTGCTTTCGCTACCAATATGGCAAGTAAAGCCTCTAAAGTAATTCCGACCTATCGTATTGACGAGAACGACAAATGTGTTCAGGTACAACAGGATTGTAATGCCACAACTGGATTTGTTTGTACTTGGGATGGAGACGGTATTTCGCAATTACATCAGTTTATGGATAGTGAAACACAATGTTCAGTCGAACTATTCAGAACTACACCGTAACTTCGGAGAGAGGGCGTTTAAAAAAGCGCCTTCTTTTTTATTTGCCTATTGATCCATGGAACTTCTTTTTGATCTTTTAGAAAGTAGTCGAACCATTCCAAAATTCTCCTATCCCTGTCTATTTCTTCTGATGTGTGATGAAGAAAATCGTGATCTCCTTTTGGATAAAAGAGGGCAATAACCTGTTTCTGATAACGCCTTAAACCAATATAAAATTCCATTATTTGCCCCAATGGTACATTTTCATCTTTCTTTCCTGCCCATAATAAAATAGGGGCATTGACATTTTCAACGTTTAGAACGGGACTATTCAATAAATAGCGTTGTTTATCTTCTGCTACTGAGTTTGCCATTTTGAACTGCTCAGTTTCATAATAAAAATAATACGGTTTAACATACTGATAGCTATAAGAATAATAACTGCTGATCAAATCACTTAAACCTGCTCCTGAAACATATGTCTTAAAGCGATGCGAGTGGGTAGCGATGAAATTGGTTTCATAACCACCATAGGAATGTCCTATAAGCGCAATTCTGTCCTGATCAATTAGAGGGTTTTTCATTACAGTATCCAGCGCATTGTTCACGCATTCCAGCGCAGATATGCCGGGTCCATCCTTGCCTTGTTCGATATCAGGCAGATAAACAAAATAACCTCGTTCCAATAAAGTCCTGATCTGGAATCCTACAGGTGATACATTATTTGGAGAAAGATAATCATTGCTTAAAGTGCGTTGTACCTGATAGATATGGACTACCATCGGGTATTTTTTCTTTGCATCATATTCTACTGGATAATATAAAATGCCCTTTAGATTCTTACCTACGGCATTGAAATTATAGATTTCTTGTTTGATCCTTTGTGCTTCAACATCCTTAATTCCGGCATTGAACAATTTATTTTTATGTCCATTGACATAGGAATACAATGTAGGTGGATGGTTGAAATTTCTTTCCAACGTATAAAAGGTTGTCATATTTCTGTTGAAAAGTAGATGATCAGAGTCAATCCTGTTTTCCGTTTCCGGTACAACCTCTTTCCATTTTCCCTTGCGGTACATATTGTAAGAAGTTTTATTTGAATAATTATCATATACTTCCAGCAATATGGAATCTTCCGGTAAAAATGAATTTAATGTACTTTCACCAAATTCGTTAGTTTGATTTTTAATTTTGACTTTATTTCCTTTTGCAATGCCCAAAGCGATCAACTTCTTTCTATTGATGTCATATTTCCAGAGGTCGTCACTGCTTTCAAAATAAATTTGCTTGCTGTTTGCCGTAAAAACAGGTTTTTCAAGACCAATTTGTTTTATTAGGGCTTCTTTCTTGCCCGAAGCACTGAACAAAGACCAATTTTTACCATCATTGCTCGCTAGGAACAACCTGCCATCCTTGGAACAAAAAAAACTATTTCCCACAAAGTCGGGTCTCCAACCTTTTGTTAAAGTATGTATTTGTTTTAAGCTACCGATTGCAGTTAAACTTTCTGCTGCTTTATCAAATATGTAGGCATCATTGATATCTGGCGTAAACGTAATAAAATTGTAATCTTTTCTAGGTAGATAGGTCAGAAAATATCGATCATTATTTAAAGATTCAAGTACATGGTTCTCCTGAATTTTTAATGACTGCAGTTTATTCGTTATCGTATCCCATATCCAGTATTCGTTATTTACGTACATTCTTTTATGTAGGTTGACAAATGGATCATTGCCATACCAAATGTCAACCAAGGAAGACTGCTCTTCGGAGCATCTTACTCTAGAATTGATGAGAAAGTACTTTCCATCCTGAATTTCCGTCAAACTTACTTCTGATTTGGTTGGAACCTCTAATTGAATTACCTTTTTATAGTCATGTTCTGAATCGAGTATAGTCAATTGATTATGTCCTTTCTGAACCTGAACTTCTGTAATGATAAGCTGTTTGCCAGATTGCGTAAGTTCGATCTTTGTAATTCGATTTTCTGTCGAGTACACAACCTTCTGTTTTGTACCTGCTGTTTCAAGGATCTTGGTTTTTCCTTCATGCTGCTTTACAATATATAGTTTACTTTTTGAGTCTGTTACCAGAAGACCATCAATGTCTGCTATTTCCAGCAGCTGATTTCCTGTAAGATCATAAAAACGAAGTCGCTTATCTTTTGAGTAAATAGCATATTTATCTAAGTTGACCAGCCGATAAAAATTGTTGATATTATTATACTGGTATAATTTACCAGTCTTAAGGTTCACAAACTGTACTTGATCGGCTTTTCTTCCAAAAACTCCTTCTTCCTTAAGAAACTCCAAAATTCCCGTCGATATAATCTTATGTACTGTCTTGTCCTTTGTGCTTACAACATAAGCCGAATCACCACCGAGTTTATATTGCTTATTGATTCCTATCCATGTTCCTTCAGGTGAAATCTTGGGAACCCCACCCAATGTTGCAAATTTTGCCTTCCATTGGGTTAAGGTATCCCCCTGCTGTTGAGCAGGTATAAAAATGAAACCGTTAAAAATTATGGATAACAGTAAATATTTGATCTTAATAGCCATTATTCTGAGGTTTGAGATTTAGATTGAGTAGAATTTCATTTTGGGGGATTGGCCAAAGTTTATGAAAATCCTTCCAGTTAGGCTTTGCAGTTGACAATAAATTGAGTTTATCCATTCTCTTCAGATCAAGAAACCTATGTCCTGTTTCAGTAAAGAATTCACGTCTATCTTCCAAAAGGATTTCATTAAGGAGATCTGCTTGGCTTAAGTTGCTTAATGCCGCTAAACCTGCCCTTTGTCTTATCGCATTTAAATAAATAAGCCCTTCTGTGAGTTTACTCTGCTGAGCCAAAGATTCTGACAATAAAAGATAAGCTTCTTCCACCCTGAATATGATAGAATACTCATTAGCATTTGTATTATCGCGATTTTTGTATTTTTCAGCTCTATACCATATTGATCCATTATAGGATACTGACGCCACCCACTGCTGTTTTCTTAGGTCATTAGAGTTGAAGGAGTTTACAAGATTCATACTCAAAGCATAAGAACTAGGCTTTGCATTTGAGAAATAGTATAAGGTAGCCTGTTTCAGTGAAGCATTATTAATAGGTTTTAATTGCCAAAGAATGTGTTTACCTGACTTTTGAAATACTTTTGTTATATCGGTTTCTATTTGATAAAGCGAAGATTGGGTAATTTCTTTTAACAATTGCTCTGCTTGATTCCAATTTTTCTGTGCCATATAGATCTTTGCCAGTAGAAGCCTTGCCGTCATTTTATTGGCATATATCCGTTCAGCATTTCGATAGTCATCCTGCAATAGTGTCATGACCTGTTGAAGATCATCTATCATTTTTTTCAATGCATCATTTGAAGGTGTTTTATTTAGGATCTGATTTATTGTGTAATCTGTTGTTTGAGGATATGGAATATCCCCCCAAAGTTGGTTCAAATAAAAAAACATTAACGTTCTAATAAATAAAGCTTCTCCCTTCAAATACCTTTTGTCAGACAGTGAAATCCCGGTAGATTTATCAACACCTTCAATAATAGCATTAGCTGTATAAATATGTTTAAACGATGAAACCCAGATATTGTATACAGTTTGATTCGTGTCAGTTTGTTGGTTTAGATAAAGTTCCCTAGTTGGAGTAATCGTTGTACTGAATTCATCCAGTTCATCCGTATAAACGCCTAGGGCGGCATCAAGATTCACACCTGAAACCGGGGAATTTGACATTACATCGGCATATAAAGCAGATAACGCAGCGTTGGCTGTTTGAAGATCCTGAAATACTTCGTTGCTGGCAATCTGATTATTCGGTAGATCAACGTCAATCAATTTTTCGCACGAAATCGAAAAATACAATGAGAAAGATGTGAAAATGCATGTATATAAATATTTAAAATTTTTCATGAGATTAGAAATTAAAAATTTAACTGTAGTCCGAAAGAGTATGTTCTTAAGGGAGGAAGAAAACCTGAGATTATTGCCTCTGGATCGACACCAAAGAATTTAGTCCATGTTATTAAATTCTGGCCCTGAAAGTAAATTTTAGCACTTTTAAAAGGACTTGAAGACATCGGTATATTATAACCAAATTCTAGGTTTTTTAATCTTACAAAGGATGCATCTGAAACAGCAGCTGTACTTCCTTTAAATAGGTTATGACTTAGCAAATTTTTTGATGCACTATAGGGCATATATGTTCCGTTAGGATTCTCGGCAGACCAGACATCCAGTACTTCCACAGGTTGGTTAACCATTGTACCCGGAAGAGGCATAATTGAATTTTGGTTATAGTTTTTCTTTTTGACGAATTGGAATAAAAAAGATAAATCCCAATTTTTATATCGAATACTGTTATTTATACCACCAAAAAATTTAATTTGAAGATCTTCAATAACCTGACGGTCATCTGGCGACGATATTTTACCGTCTCCATTAAAATCAGTGAACTGATAAAGTCCTGTCTGCGGATTAATACCTTCCAATTGATATAGCTTAACAATCTGCGTTGAAGAGCCAATGGAATATTGACTTGCATAAGGTGAACCGGCAAGACCTGGAAATGATAACAGTTTATTTTTCGGGAATGTTATATTAAGATTAGATTCCCAATTAAAGTTCTTAGTTGAAATTGGCCTTGCATTTATTTCAAATTCCAGTCCGGTATTCTGCACTGTGGCGTCCAGATTTGCTGTCACACTTGGAAATCCAGTGACGGCAGAAAGTTGGTAGCCAACCAATTGATTTGAAGATCTATTACGATAATATGCTAAATTAGTAGTAATACGGTTCTCAAAAAAGCCTAGTTCAATAGCAGTTTCAAACTTTCTTGTTTTTTCCCAACTGTAGTTGGGATTAAATAGTCTGGCAGGTAAAAGTCCAGTAATTCCATTGTATATTAATGTTGAGGAAACAGTATAATTGTCCAAAAATTGAAAATCCCCGATATTATCACTTCCTGTCGAACCATAGCTACCGCGAATCTTTCCAAAAGATAGCCATCTGGAATCTTTTAGAAATTCCTCTTTTGAGAATAACCATGCAATTCCAAGAGCTCCAAAATTTGCAAATCTGTTATTTGGTCCAAAACGACTACTACCATCACGTCGTCCAGTAACATTCAGTATATAACGATTTTTATATTGATAATTTAACCTACCAAATAATGCGGCATATCTGTATTCAGTAGATGATTGGTCACCCATTCTTATCGTTTTTGCCGCGGAAACATTTGTAATAAACTGATTGCTTTCAAATCCTATTCCTGTAATTTCATCAGTATTCCTTACATTTCTCTGAAAACTTCCCCCTATCAAAAAATCAATTTTATGGTTCCCCCAATTTTTTGTCCAGTTTAATTGAGGTTCAATAATGAAAGAAAAAATATCCTGATCTTTTTTTCTTGATTGGGAAGTAGCGCTGGAAGCACCGCTTGCAAGGGATGGATTATTGACCGTATTGGGAAGTAGAGATAATTCATTTATTGCAGTGTAATTTAAACCTGCATTAATCTTAAATTTCATATCCGAATAAAGTTTGTAATCAGCGTTTATATTAGTTTGAAAGAGCTTGGTATCGTTACTATAAGTGGCATTAAAGGCCGCTAAAGGATTGTTAAAAGTATTTCCGGCCCAATTTAAACTTCCATCTTCATTATAGAGCAGAGGTGATACAGGTGGTAGCGTATAACTACTGCCAGTAATATCAGTTCTAACAACATTGTTTTTCTGATTGGTAAACATATTGGATAAACTGAGCTGAAAGCGGTTATCCTTTGAACGATGGGACAGATTAGAATTAAAAGTATTACTGAGATATTTATAACCCTGTCCAAAAGGAGTTGTCTGCTCGTTGTGTCCGAGGCTGACTAAAAAACTGGTTGTTTCACTACCTCCGCTCAATGAAAGTTGGGTGTTACTATAGGTCGCTTTGTTTCCGATCAATGTTTTTTGCCAATCTATTTCATTGTTTCCCCAAGCTCCATTAAGATCATAGGCTGTTGCAGGATAGTTTACAACTCCGTCATTATGGTAAGCTGTACGGCGCATGTTCAGGTATTGATCCCTGTTCAATAATTTGAGGTTCGAAACAGCCTCACTTATACCGTAATTGGTTGTAAGACGTACGTTTAACCGACCTGATTTACCTTTTTTAGTGGTTATTAAAATAACTCCATTTGCTCCTCTGGAACCGTAGATTGCAGTCGCATCAGCATCTTTTAATACTTCGATGCTCTCGATATCATTGGGATTTATACTATTTAATGGATTAATTTTGCCGGAAGGCATCACTGTAGCACCTATTTGCGTGTTTTCAGCTGTTATTTCACTTAAAGGTACACCATCAACGACATAGAGTGGTAGATTACCGTCTATGGAGGAATTCATACTTGTTCTCAAACTATTCTGTCCCCGGATCTGTATTGTAAATCCTCCACCGGGAATCCCAGAATTTTGCGTGATATTAACTCCTGACATGCGCCCCTGTAAAGAGGATAATACATTAATTACAGGTTGATTTTCGATATCTTTTGCAGTAACCTTTGCAATACTTCCTGTTCTGTTCTTTTCGGTGACTTTATAGTATCCGGCATTTAAAGTGATTTCTTCAATTTTGGTTTCTTTACCCGAAAAAGACCCTGATTTTAATGTGTCAACAGGTAAACTTTGATCTTGTGGAGCTATTTGACTAATTGCTTTGATTTTCTTTTCGCGAATGACAACCGTGTTATTAAAAATGGTTGTTTCAAAGGGTAATTCCTTGAATAACTTCGCAAGGCAATCCATTAAAAGTTCGTTATTGCATTTTGTACCTGGTACTTTGTAATTTATAAATGACTTCTTCTTGTAAGAAAAGCGACGTACTTTATTTTCCTTCAAAAAAAGCTCAATAGCATCTACTGCAGGTAGTGATTCCGCTTCATAATTTACCCTCATGGTAGAGAGGTTTTCTTGGGCATAGAGGCCCTGCCATCCGATCAAAAAGAACACGGCGGCTTTGTACAAAATTTTCATATTTTTGTAAAGTATTTTAAATTAATATCTAACCGAGATTTTAGTTGAATACAGGACCGACGGGGCCAACCGTCGGTCATTTCCTTATCCAACATTTTAAATTTTACTGGGTCATGTGTCGTCATTGAGCGAGGGCATAATTAAAACCCATAGTTTTTCACTCCAATTGAAATGTTTTATCATTAATTTGTTTTATGTTGAAATCCAGCTGGAAAGCAATTATTTCAAGAAGGGATTTAGCGGTAGAATTAGTGGAAGAAATCGTAATCTTAACCTCCTTATCTTTATCAGGAACTATTATTTTTACATTATAAGTTTCCTCTATGATTTGGGCTACTTTAATTAGGGAGCAATCGTTAAAGGACAAACTAGATTTAAGATGAGATTCAGTTGATCTTGATGTGGCAGATATTCTTGCGACTTGTGCAGTTCCCAAATTTGAAAACGTTTCTTTTGGCTTTAGTTCAAATGATTCATTAGGCTTTTCAGATCTATAGACCAATACCTTACCTTCATACAGATCCACGCTGAAAGTTTTTTCATTTTGGTAAATCTTAAAAACTGTTCCCAATACTTTAGTCTCATAATTTCTACCATGAACTATAAAAGGATGTTCTTTTGATTTAGAAATTTTAAAGATTGCGTCTCCATCCAGTGTAACTTCACGTGTATCGGAAGAAAATGACTTTTCAACGGTCAGCTTCGCTCCTTTTTGTAATACTACTTCTGATTTGTCGGGCAGTAAGACCTTACGGGAATCAGAAACAGCCATATAGACATCTGGCTTAATCAAAAAATTATAGCCAAAAACGCAACCGCTAAAGATCACTACTGCAGCAATGCCGCCGTACATTATAGTTTTACGCTTCCTCTTTTGCTTTTCTTTACGACGAATAGCGATTAAAGCATTTGTCCATACTTTATTATCTTCTTCCTCTGTGAGATAGGGAACATTGTCTTTCATAAAAAGAGCCTTTTTTATGTATAGGAGAAAAGAGGAAAAAACCACATGGTTTTTATGGAAAATTAACTTATTTTATGATACTTTAACATCATTTAGTAATTTTCACTTTGCTTTTCAGGTAGATCATAGATTGTGAGATATGCTCTTCAACCGTTCTTTTGGAGATCTTAAAATTAGCGGCAATTTTCTCTTGCGTAACTCCATCTATTTTATTCATTTTGAAAATTTTTCTGCGAAGCGGAGGAAAAAGCTCTTCAATCGCTGTTTCGATTTCTGAGAGATTTTCCTCTTTATTTTGTGCAATGACTAAATCTTCATGCGAAGGATCAGATAAATGTATGGGTAGATCGCTAGTTTTATCGATTTTTGCGTTCCTATAAAAATGTGCTATTTCTTGTTGGCAGGTTTTTATGACGATGCTTTCAATATTGGTAGAGTCCAGTTTAGACCGATATTCCCATATATGGATAATGACATTCTGAAAGACATCCAAAACATCGTCCCTATTACTGATCTTTTTATAAATGAGAGAAAATATTAGCGGATTAAATTTATGAAGAAGCTTATGATATTGTTGTTCTTCAATTCTGATATGTCGGTTAAGAGACCACATTGTGCTAATAGCAAAATTAGTAATTTTTTAATAGATAATTAAATTTATCGAAATATTTTTTAATTATACTGGAAAAATATGCCACAACATCAGTATTATTCATAATTATATTTTCAACAATAAAACACCATCACCAATTAGAATATTTATTTCTAAAAAATTAATATATTAGCAGTCGGAATATTTAATAGAATATTAAGATATAAACGAGCGTAAGCTATCGAAAATTTAATCTAAGAAAACCGCTAATTTTCAAAAACAGATGCAATTCGATAGACTTACGCCTGTGCCTACTATTGGCATGGGCTAAGTCTTTTCGGCATCTGGGTTCTTAGCGGTACCTCTTAGACGATTGGCTTCAGTACCATGCCTTTCTTTGTTTATCCCCAATAAATACGTAAGAAAGATAATTAAACTTCCCAAAGTTTAAAATGCGACAGGTTCTGACGTTTTCTAGTTATAATTTCGCTCCATATATTTTTTGAATGAGAATTTAAAAGTAAAATTCCGTGAAAATACCTAGAGCCGAAAAACATAAATAGAATTAAATTGCAAATCCCTCCGACAAAAAGCACAGTTATACCGATGAGATATATTATTTTACTATTTTTTAATGTCAGTTCCATTTGTCTCGCACAAATACCCAAGTTTCCTGAAATGCCCCAGCAGAATAATCTATTTAGGGTGCAGGAGACCCCAACGACCAATCCTGGTCGCTATAATCATTCTCGAATTAATTCCCATGCCGATCCTCGGATAAATCAACAAGCAGATCAAGAGCAGATTAATAAGGAGGTTGAACGTCAGATTGCTGAGCTAAGGGCCGAATCCTTCGCTAAAAACTTTAAACTTGCTTCATTAGCAAATCAAAAAGGTACCTCCGCATATTATGCAGCGTATGAAAATCTGTCACAACTTGATCCCGAAAGCTATTCCATAGCTGATGCTGTCTTTATAGTTGAAAACGCCTATTACGATAACAATAAAAACTTCCATGAATCTTACCAAAATCAAATCCAAAAAGCAACGAACATTATAAGAAATGATCTAAAGAAAAACCGTGTGGTAGATTCTGACAACGTTTCCAAGAATCTATCAATTTTTAGGTATTTCGCTGAGGACAGTAAACAGGGTGGCAAAGTAGTTCATAAGGCAATGAAATACGATTTTGATGATTATATGGGCGCCAAAGATTATTCAAAAATGTTTGTATCCAAACTGATGAAAACTAATTCTGGTCAGTGTCACTCAATGCCGTTACTATATCTAATATTGGCAGAGCAAATTGGAGCGGATGCATATTTGGTAATGTCGCCGAATCACTCCTATATCAGATTTAAAAATGATGATGGAGAAGTACTGAGTATTGAATTGACCAATGGAATGTTTTCTGCCAATTCCTTTGTACTCAATTCAGGATATATTAAAGCAGAGGCATTAAAGAATAAGATATACATGCAAAACTTAAATAAACGGGAAGTTTTATCGCAGACATACGTGGATTTGGCAAGTGGCTATATTCATAAATTTGGCTATGATGAATTTGTTTCGAAAGTTCTTGATAAGGCTTTGCTTTTAAATCCGCAGAATATCAATGCGACTTTATGGAAAAGCAATACTGATCAAGTGCGTTTTATGCAGTCTTGCGCGAGATTTGGAATTGATCCTCAGATTAAGGAGCAGCTGCAAAATATCCGTAATTACCCACCATTGGAAGACCAATTTCGTCAAATAAATTTGAGCTTTGACTATATTGATCAATCGGGTTTTACCCAGATGCCACTAGATCAATATGAAAAATGGCTCGGCTCATTAAGGAGTACGGAGAACAAACAAAAAAGTGATGAAATTGCCGAAAGGATCAAAATTATTAATGCCCAAAAGCAGAAAGAAGCCAAAAATAAACCTAAACCGATCACACCTAAAAAAGAATCCTCTAAGATCTACAAAATTCCAAAGGAATTTTTATAACAGATAATCAAAAAACAAATAAATTATGAGAAAGATTTTATTTTTTGTTTTCCTGCTTCTCGTGAGTTATTCGCAAGGACAGTTAAAACAAAAGAAAAAAACCATTAAACAGGAAGAATGGGTAAATCCGGTTAATCTATCTAAAGAAGAGCGTTCCCGCCCGTATATGTCGGAAGTTCTCAAAACCAGAGATAGCTTAAGTCCTGCAGAAGCTGAAAGAAGAAGAAAAAATATAGAAGCAGGAAACCCATTTAAAAAATATGGTTACTACCCCAAGGTAGCCACATTAAGTAAGGGAAAATACCTTGAATTTCATGATCAGGATAGTATTGTTACGATAGGATCAGTAAAATTCAACGTCAAAAAAGGTGAGGTTGTTGATTTCATTGAAATAGATCTTGAAGATCCTGACGCACAACCGACCGGTGATACTCATGGACGCTGGATGAGTCCTGACCCCTTGAGTGAAGAGTTTTCAAGTTGGACGCCTTACAACTATGTTTTTAATAATCCTATCAGTAATATTGACCCTGATGGAAGAGAAGGGCTTGGATGGGGACTAGGTAAAGATAATGTTTGGCAGTGGCAAAGTGACCTGACTTCGGACAATTATCAGTCAAGAGGCTTTACTAACTACAAAGATGATGGTACTGTAATAAGTAACGCTACAATTCAAGGCCAGGGAGGGGATGCTGGCGCTGTTTACTTAGGATTTAATGGGCAGGCTCAATCATTACCAGCTGGGGGAACGACAGGGCTGTTGCAATTATCGAATTTTACAAGAGATGCGATTGCTTCTACACTATCAGGAATAGGTTCCGCTATTAATGGTCTTTACGATGTTTGGATGATTGCGACGTTTAGTCCAGATCCAAATATGAACCTTAATCCTCCAAGCGCAACTACACCTGCAGGAAAAGCTCTGGAAATGGCAGGAAGTGTTTCGCCATTGTTGGGAGCTGAAGCAAGTGGCACAAAAAATGCTCTTTCAGAGCCAGTCACGAATACTATATATAAGCGACCTAATAATGCAACAACGGCAGCCCAAAGAGCAGCTGTGCAAGGTGAGCCTTGTGTCACTTGTGGGGCAACCGACACAAAAATGGTGGCAAATCATAAGTATGAACTTGTCAAAGAACATTATCAAACAGGAACTATTGATACTAAAAGAATGCGATCTTTAAATGCTGTAAATTCGCAATGCCAAACTTGTTCTGCTCAACAAGGAGCTGCAATGAGTAAATATTCAAAGGAGATGAAAAAAATCATAAATCAGAGAACAAATGGACAATAATTATAAAGAAGAACAACAGGAGATTTGTATAAAATATAATCAGGAATTTTTCGAAACTGATCTTAATTTGAAAATTGGTATATCTGAAAATTTTGGTAGTGGTGAAATGCCATTGAATGGCTTAAGACATTTCCCAGAAGGAGACACTTCGGGATGGTATATTTGGGCAGGCGAATATTCAGAAGCAGCTGATTTTTTTAAACCAATTCATATTTCTCATTTGTTTGAGACTTTCCCAGAAATAGTAAAATATCTAGGACTTCCTCCTGGATGTCGT
The DNA here is from genome assembly GCF_002484085.1 of Sphingobacterium sp. UBA7625. Lineage (NCBI taxonomy): Bacteria > Pseudomonadati > Bacteroidota > Sphingobacteriia > Sphingobacteriales > Sphingobacteriaceae > Sphingobacterium > Sphingobacterium sp. UBA7625. Next base: position 351,572 of record NZ_DLJD01000003.1, on the reverse strand, counting down.
TTTTTGGCAGACAATAAAGGTTATGAAGATATTTGGTTCGATCAGGGCCTTTTGGTGTATGATACTCAAAGATCATAATCTAATATTTACTTAAGAATGGAGGAACAGTATCTAATTTTTAAAAATGACGATCTTGAGAAATCTAGAATTCTAGCTAAACGGCTAGATATTTCGGATAACGATTATACCAAAGTACAAGATTGGTTTGACTTATTGCTTTTAAAGCATCAAGAATTAAGCAATGATAAGGAAGAGCAATTACAAGCAGAAAAAGAATTAGAGAATAGATTCAATGAACTTGTTTCATCCGAAATTGAAAAGAAAAGTTATAAATACATCTTACCAAAGTTATTGCATTTTAACAATGAATTTAATGGAGCCTTTTTAAGATCATTATATGTGGCAAGATTAGGTGCATTGCTCCGAGAAAATCTTATAGTGAGATTTGTAAATGATAAGGCTATTAGCTACACACCAGAAGACTTTTATTATACAACGGCTTATCTTAAACAGAACTATTTTGTTTCGCCTAATAGCAACTTTTTAGAAGATATTATAAAGATCGAGCAAGTCCGATCTATTTTTAAACAGGGCACTGTCGAAGTTAAGTTAGCGACTTTTAAAAATATTTTGTGCATCGTACAACATAAAGAGTTTCATCATGATATTATCTGTTTTAAAAAGATTCTAAAATTGGTAACTGTGAAAGACATTGGAATGATTGATTATCTTAAAAACATTAGAGTTGAAAATCAACAAGGCTGCTATACCATTATTAACAATGTTTTGAATCTAGAGATTTCAGAAAATACCTGGGACGATTTTGAAATTAAAGTTCAGCTTATTCATTTTTTGGATACAGCTCGGGGCGCAAATCCGACCGCAAGTTGGAGCAAAAAATTTCAAGAACTTTCAGGGAATATTGATAATACAATATTTTTACAGGTTGCACATATCGTTTTGGAAAATGAAAGTTGTAAAAACTACGAGTTTAATTATGGAGCGATATGGGGCGACGATACGGCAAAACGATTTTTGAAATCGGCGCAATGGATTAAAGACTTTTTGCGGTGAAAATTCAGCATTAAGTTACGATCAGCTTAAATAGTAACCAGGTAATGTTCCCAAAGCATTAAGATACCAAATGGAGAATCACATAACAATTCAGGTTGATGATAAATTCATATATAATTTATACAAGGCCGACAGTACCCTATGGCATTTCGATAATTTGATCGAAAGTGGATTTACTGGGTATAATTCTATAAAGTTCAAAAATAAAAATGATGTTTTTGTTTGGTTAGAAAATATAAGAATCGAAGAAGTATATTATGTAGGAACCCTAGTTGAAACAGGTCAGACGGAAACCATACTCCGAAGTGAAGCTGTTGACTGGATGTTGATAGATAATCAACGAATGATTGGAGGTTACACCATACGCCATTATTACAATATGTTATCAGACGATGAAAGAATAAATTTCGAAATACACTGTGGATATCGTATTGATAATGGGAATGACTTTTTCAGATCAGACCGTTCAACCCCTGAAGGTGCGATAATAACGTTGGAAAATTTTTACAGTGAAAATAATATGGAAGGTATTTTATCCTGTAAGGACTTTCATCTGGAAGCGGAAAATGTGATGCAAGAACACAATATGCAATGGGATTCAAAAATCCATTCTAAAGTAGCCAGTGTGCTGAGAGTTTCTCTGTTAGAAGAGTTGGAGATTAACGGTTTTCCAAATTTTGAGACCATTGAGCGCGTATTCAACCTTTTAGAAAGAAGAAAAGACCAGGAGCTCATTGAAGAAACACTTTACTATCCGGACGGATTTATATCGGTCAATAAATTTTGGGTAGGTTTAACAAAAGCTGATGGGTGGAAAGTGTTGAATCTTGTCGAATAAAAATAAATGTATGTAGCCATGAAATTAGATGAAATTATAAAAGCAATTAGAAGACATACAATCAATGATTTACTTATTGAAGACCTGAGCGAAATGGATCATGAGAAAATAATTCTTTATGCAGAATACTCAGTGGGAATTGACACGACCTATCATTTATTCAAATTTAAAAGGGGAATGAAGGAAATACTCAATGAAAATGGAATGACATATGAACGTCTTTGTTCACTAAAAGAACTTCGCTTTCTAATTGATTTTTATCTTTCAAAGTATGATCGAAAGACAGATGACATACTAGCAATTGACATTATCGACCATATTCAAAATCCAGATTTTTAAATGTACCCCATGTTGGGAACCAAACTTATGAAATACTTATATCTCTCTTTATTTATCTTTATCGCAGGTTTAATCAAAGCCCAGGAGAACCAGTTTTATAACGACGCCTACCAGACTATTGATAATATGCTGGGCGATAAGCAGAAATACAGTTTTAAAACTGCTGTGTTGAGTGTGGAAAATGCATATTATCAGGGCAAACTGGATACGGTTGAGCTTGACAGGAAAATTCGCTTTATGGCTAACTTTTGTAGAACAATTATTAAGGGCCGAGATCTTACCTACAATGAAAAAGATAAGGAGACGGTGAGCAAATATGCTGCGATTTTTTCGGTGATCTGCGAGGAAACGCCAATTTTATTAAACCAGGACACAATTCGATACAAACCATTTTCTTATGATTTTGAGGATGTCTTTGGACACAAAGAGCTCGCAAATCTGTTTGTTTCCAAACTGATAAATACACAGAAAGGAAACTGCAACTCGTTGCCCTATCTATATAAGATCCTCGCCGAAGAAATCGGTGTAAATGCTAATTTAGCCCTGGCTCCCAATCATATTTATATAAAGCATAACATTAAGTCAATAGGATGGTATAACACCGAACTTACCAGTGGTATATTCCCGCAGGATTCCTGGCTAATGGCATCGGGGTTTATCCATTTGGATGCCATTGAAAATGGTGTTTATATGAAAGCGCTTGATGATAAAGAAAGCTTAGCGTTGTGCCTGGTAGATCTTGCAATTGCATTTAATAGGTCTTTTCCGGATAATGATGGTAGCTTCGCTTTAAAATGTGCTGATCGTGCGGTACATATATTTCCGAATCTGATAACGGCCTTGATTCTAAAAGCGGAAACGCATAAAAACCAATATTTAAAGCTTGAAAAAACTTCTTCATCTGCTGTTAAGCTACTGTCAGTAATAAATACTGAATACAGTTATATACATAAAATCGGTTATAGAAATATGCCACAAGGAATGTATTTAGAATGGTTAACCTCATTAAAAAAGGAAAGAAAGAAATATAGTGATCAGCGAGTAAATCTTTGAATTCATATGTAGCTATCAAAGTTTTCTACGTTTACGTTTACTCTTTCTTTTCATCCGGTTTTCAAAATCAATTTCCTCAAAATCTTCTCCCTGTGACCCTGGTATCATTGAGCCCGTTCCCTCAATAAAATTCTCGGTAAGATTGGTTAAAATTCCTTCATCTATGAAATCAAATAATTTATGGATCGGCAGGTCATTTTTTTGATCAATACCGTAATCATCACTGAATGGCCTTGCCCCTATCGACCAATACTCGTTAAAGAAATTTGCAGAGAGGTTCTTCCCTAACTGTGAACCGTTCCAGACAGAATGACTTTCATGGTCGATAAAAGTTACACCATAAATTCTACCTTCATCATTTCTGCGTACTACAATATTGATTCCCTGTTTTGCCAACTGTTTTTTAAATTCTGTCTCGCTATTTGTAATTGCTAGAACAGATTCACAGGTATTTTTTAAAATTGATTTTGCAGGTCTGGATTTCATGGAGGCTTTGCATTCTTCAAAATGACTGTTTAGAAATTCCATTCCCGCCTTTTTTCCGAATAATGAAGCTTTAAAAGGATTGCTCGCTTTATTACCTTTTTCATCCAACGCAAAATAAACAAGACCACTTTTAGGCTGTCCCTGAATTTCTCCTTTAACCTCTTCGGCTGTGATATTAAATAATGATAAAAGCGCGTTATACCCCCCAAGAGTCTGAAATTGGTAGTGTTGGGGTAGATATCGGACCACCGCCGAAATCTGGCTCTTGATATTTCCTTTTTTATGGTTAACAGGTCTGAAATTAAGCTCATCTTTAGTTAATTTTTCAGTTGCGGGCAATAACCCATAATCCTTTTCAATATTTCTGCAGATGGCCATCGATTTACCGTGATCGTTGTAATCGGGAATTTTCTTTCCGTCAGATTTTACGCAAGTGGTGACTATATGCATATGTGTTCTTTCAATATCTGTATGTTTAAATATAATATAAGGCTGATTTTCGAATCCCATTTTTTCCATATATTCATTTGCAATAGCAATAAGATCATCGTCCACTACTTTATCATTCGGATCAGGATTTAAAGAAATATGACGGATTGGTTTCTCTGTTTTATTGTTAGCTGTAAGATATGGATCAAAACATTTCATCAGATAACTGACCGAATAAGTTCCATCGAAACTTTCCGGCATGTTATTAAGACCAAGAATCTGCCCATTTTCACTTGCTACTTTTTGAAAATTGTAAGTAATTACTCCATAAAGGTTTGCCCCTTTTCCAATTTTAGCGATCATTTTTCAAGGTGTTTTTTTTCAAATTCGAGTGTTAAGTCAATGATTTTTCGACAAAGTTCTGCAAGTTCAGCAGTTTGATTTTCCAATTTGAAAAGATATGCCGCGGCCTTTTTCTCTGAAAAATTGCGGTACAAAATTTTTACTATCTGGTTATAATTTACGCCTATTGATCGAAATTGGCTATATAAATTGGTTAACCTGGTATGATAATCCACTGCATTCATGTCAATTTTTACTGTCTTTATTGTTCTATCAAACATGCAAGCTGTGATAAAATGTGCCATTACTTTCATACCTGACTTCTCAAATAACGATAAGAAACGATCATTCTCCTTATCGTTCAAACTTACGGAATACCGGTGTCTTGCCGGATCAACCTTGGGCTTACGCCCAGACTTTTTGATTTGCTCTTTTTTTTGATTGTCCATTGTCAAAAATTAATGTTTTAATGAAAACCTCGACTTCGGAGAGTGTTTTTAAAGTCCCGCTAGGGCAAGTTGTTTTGAGCGGTGGAATTTATTTCGAGCTGCTCAAAAGATAACTTGCTCCTTTCCGATGAAAGGATTCCGCCAACAATGGCGGATTGAGTAACAAAGATTAATGGATTGATTTCTTAAATCCATCAAAAGTAAATAGCGTATTACCTTCCTTCCACAAATTCAATACAAAGTAAAGGCTAGTTTTTCAAAGGCTCACCATATCAATAAGAGCCAAAAACCGCCGCTTCTGGTCAATCAATTCCAGGTAATTATAGTGCATTAAATAATACTTCTTCTTTGTGCTATCAAGCAAGATAAGCTGATTGTTTTCCGGATATCAGGCAGGCAAAAATTCATGAGGGCAAATCATCAGGCCAGTTATACAGCGAACCTGTTTTCAAGCCTGCCAGAAAACAAGGTTTCAAGATGACAGTCCGGTTAAAGTTCTGTCCCGCCCGAAAAATATCTGGGATTCAGGGATGAGGGAAGAAATGAAGGACAGATGGCTTTCCGGAAATAAATAAGATCGGCAGGATGGATAGAAAGTCTGAAGGATAGGATGAGAATCGGCAAGCATGCAGGCTTGACGGGTTCCTTTTGGGAAATCAGTCAGTCATGCTTTCCGGAAAGAGAAGAATAAATAGGGCAAGCGATCACGCGGAAGATCCGGCTTGCAGTATAGACCAAATACTACTTTATAATAATTTTTAAAAATCAAGAAAAATGGAAAAAAAGAAAAAAACATTATTTGTGGCATTCTCCAGCCAAAAGGGAGGTGTCGGTAAAAGCACTTTCACTGCGATTTTAGCGAGTACATTACATTATAGTCGAGGACTTAATGTAGCTGTTTTTGATTGCGACTATCCCCAACACAGTCTTGCCCAGATGAGGCAGAGAGACCAATCCGCAATTATGAAAAATGAGACCTTTAAAAAATTGGCTTTCCAACAATTTAAGACAATAAATAAGAAAGCTTATCCCATATTTCAATGTAAGCCTGAACTTGCATTAAAAGAGGCAGAGCAATTTTTAACATTGTCGTCCATTCCTGTTGATATCATATTTTTTGATCTACCGGGAACAGTTAACACTCCCGGCCTTCTAAGCACTCTTGCGGGAATGAACCACATTTTTTCTCCGATAACAGCGGATCGTGTTGTGCTTGAAAGTACACTTTCTTTTACCGATGTCATGACCAATGTTTTGATTAAAAATGGAGAAACCTCGATTAAAACAATTAGACTCTTCTGGAATCAGGTAGACGGTAGGGAAAGATCTGTTCTATATAACCATTATGATAAAATAATTCATGAACTGGGATTGACATTGATGGAAACTAGAGTTACTGACAGCAAACGATTCAGAAAAGAAAGTGAATCAGAGGCAAAAACGGTTTTTAGGTCAACTCTGCTCCCACCGGATAGAAGGCTCATAAAGTCCTGTAAAATGGATTTGTTCATTGAGGAATTTCTAAAAACAATAAAAATGCAGGATAATGGATAAAAATGAGAAAAAAGCGAACCTCCCAAAAGTTGATGAAGAATATCTTATGCAAGTTATGGCTGAGGGTACACGGGATCCAAACCTGCCAGTTCAGCAAGAACCTCCCGTTGAAAATAAGCCTGCGGTGAAAGATAAACCGAGAGGAAAAAGACAGCCAGAAGGAAGCTACGGGGAACTTTTTCTTAAGAATCATTCCATGAAACGAAGAGGTGAAAAGAGTATCTATATCAGGCCGGAATATCATGAACGTTTATCAAGAATAGTACAGGTTATTGGCGAAGATAAAATCCCGCTGTATGCCTATCTAGACAATATTCTGAATCACCACTTTGAACTATTTGAAAAGGCAATTACAGATGACTTCAATGATAAGTTTAAACCAATCTTCTAATTATTTCAATTTATAACAATGAATATCAAAATGAAAAAACAACAAAATAGCCAATTGAAAAAAACACTTCATATAGATGAGTATGAATGTGCTTTTTTAAAGCCGACAAGCACGGTAGCCAGATGTGGAAAATCGGTTTATATATGTTCAGATTTTCACAAAAAACTTACCCGGATCGTATATATTCTTGGGGATGGTGAAATTACGCTCACTGACTATATCCATAATGTCCTGAAGCAGCATTTTGAAAATTTCGCTGACGAGATAAACACGATCCATGCCCTGAACCAAAAACCAATATTATAACGATGGAAGTATTGATTTTAATCTTTCTTTTAACAATAATTATTCTTTTGTTGAAAGATAAATTGGTTATAAACAAAATTGCAAGAACTCAGGTCGTCGCTCCTAAGAAAGATCAGAAGGATATCATGGGCAAATCCACCTATGATGGAAGACTTACCACGCCAAGTGTATCCTCTGAAAGCCAAATAAATGAGCGAAAAGATAAAGAGGATAATTTTGAAATGAAAACCGAGGGAAAGGGTTTAGAACATCCTGTTTCAGATGGAAATTCTGATGAGACTTCCAAAGAGCAAATTGACTACGAGGAAGAAGAGGAAGAATTTAAAAACATGGGACTTCCGAAAGAGGTCAGAGGGTATGCCAAAGGGGTTTCCTTTCAAGAGCTCAATGATGCCGGGCAGGTATTGAGGAACAATGATCCGGAACCTGTTTCAGTTAAAAAGGCGGTCGCTGTAGTTCGTAAAATTGAAGGTACCGACCTGTTTTATCTTTTGGAAAATGCTATGGAGGGTTCATCCCGTAAGATCGCAGATCTTTTGAATAAGAATTTGCCAAGCGAAGAAGAACCTAAAATTTCTGAAAACAGTGATGATTTTAACATTGGGGATTTTATTTAAGATCCCCTTTGTCTTTCCATAATAACCTAAATTTAAAATATTACAACTATGGTAGGATCAAAAGATAACCCGGACTATATATTTGAGGAATATAAGGGATATATCATTGCTAGCCACAAACGGAATGTGGCTGAAAGGCATGTTGATAATTTCATCTTAATTTATAAAGAATTTGATTTCCCTCATTATGGATATGTGCTAGGTCTTGATGATAGTAAATCATCCGGAGGAAGAGTAATGTACCCAAGCAATCTTGAAGATGCAAAATTTCATATTGATAGGGAGCTTAAAGAAATAAGGAAAAAGGCCCTGGCAGTAATACCTAAAAAGTTAAAAGGGCCAAAGTTGTAGCGATAGTTATCGCAGTAATTATTAAACCAATAATTATGAATACCGAAAACCTTTCGATACCGGAGATTGAAATTCTGGGGACAATTTTCCAATTCGATATTGATAGAATTGAACTGATTGAAAAAGCTAATCCCTACAATAGAATCTACTTCAACTGCATGACTGACTATGGAACACATTACAAATTCGATTACAGTGCCAGACCAAAAAAACTATTCCTTTGTTATTTACTGTAGTGATTCAGGAAGTATTGTTATTCATCTGGTTGACATAAAATTACAATATGAAAAAACTATAGAATAATAGTTTTAATACTAGGCTTAAGAGAGGACCAAAATTGAAAATCTGCCAAATAAATATTTATAATATTAACTTTTGGCGTCAACGTGATTTGTTGGCGCCTTTTTATTGCAATAATCCACACAAATATGCCACTCAAAGCCAAATAATTCCCAGGAATTCATCTTTATCCAATGTCATCAATTTTCGGATCATTTTTACCATAAAATAAAAAAGAAAATTATGGATAAAGAAAACAGAAAATTACCGGAGATTGAAATTGAGAAAACAATTTTTCAATTTGACATTGATAGACTGGCGCTCATTGAAAAGGATAATCCAAGCAATTCGATCAGCTTTGCCTACATGAAAGATCACGGGACACACTATTCCTTTAATTACAGCCCAATCTCTAAAAATCACGATTTTATCGTTATCAATCCCGAATTTGACGACACTGGAAAAATAATCCTTGATCCTTATTTTGAGACCAGTGTTAATGTGATGATTCCAAGGATTACAGAGATTGATCCATTGGGGGTTAGTCAGAAGTACAATTGCACCAGCAAAGATATGGTTGAGAAGACTGACTTTGAATTGATGGTTAACCAGGAGGTTTACAATAAGAGAATTGATGGTCATCCCGTAAAAGTAAACATTTGCGACAATGAATATGTAGTTGATCCTGACAATGATATCTTATGGTCAATTCAGGGAAAACCGGATATTGAACTTGAAGGTTTGAGAGATTATTATAGTGACAAAAACAGAGCCTATAATATATTATATGAACCGGCAACCGGACGGGTTATTGATCTCAAAAAGGAAAGTGTCATGGACACTGAATCGGTAAGGCTTGTGGAGATTCCAGACATAAGAACCATAGACCCCATAGGTAAAAACCATGCGGCAAAATTACCGCTAAAATTTGGCCTTATATATCATGACCTAAAGCTCGAATACGAACTTGCCTATAGTCACGATGAAATTAGCCAGGTTATTCCAGCTCATAGGAATGATCAGGGCCAACTGGAATTACTGATCGAGGGGACTACATTTATTGTTGATATCAACAGATTTGAGTTCCGTGACAAGTCCAATCCAAGTAATGTAATTCCATTAAAAGAAATGCAGGACTGCGGTGATGGCTATCTGATCGAATATAATGACAAGGATATTCACTTACCTGAATTTGTTGTACTTGACCCTTCGGGCATGGCAAAAAAATATAACGTTTCCATCAAGGAAGTGGAAGCGCATGATGACTTTCATTTTATGGTTGATCAACAGGCTTTTCACAGCCGGATGCAGGGCAAGCTTCCAACTATTGAAATTGAAGGTCATACCTTTACTGTTGACATCAGGATGAATATGCTACGTTCCGCCACTGATTTCGCGTCTAAAGGGATAAATTTTGATGATATTGACCATTATTATTCGGAAGAGAAAGATGCTTATCTCATTCCGTACGATCCCAAAAAACATGAATTTCGTGAATTGGACTATGCAAATATTTCCAGCATCCCAAAAGATCTGATCGCCATTGAATTTCCATTTCAAACAAAACTTGATCCGATTGGATGGAACCGTGAAGGTGGGTGGGATCTGAAAAGTGATTTAAAATGGCTTGGCATACAGAGCCATTTTGAAGCCAAGAAAATTCCCTGGGAAAAAACTTTTATTGTTGACGTCATCAAAGAAAACAAGGAAAAACAACAAAAAGGTCAGGATAATCAAAAGACCAATAATCAGTCAAAGAAAAGTAAAGGCCGGAAATTGTAAACATTTCAATTATATAAGATTAAAAGTGCTAGTTCTTAGGATTCAGCACTTTTTTTTTGTTTCACTAAAAAGATAAAAATCCTCCCATCCTTTGACCAGAATCGTATGGTTATAAATACTCATTATTAGGTCAAAAAAGTACCCACTGACAACCTTAGAACGCCAAATAATTCCACGGATTTCCAATTTATAAGAGTGCTTTCAATTCTGTCTCACATTTGCCATGTAAGCCTGCAGGGTGCAGGAAAAGAATAACAAAAAATTCGATTAAAACATGGAAAAACAAAGAAAAAGAATTTTGCTGACAGCATTGTTAATGATGTCAACTTATGGCGCATTTGCCCAGGGAAACGGTCAGGGCGGTATTCAGGAAGCAACTCAAATGGTTACTTCTTATTTTGATCCTGCAACGAAATTGGTTTATGCTATCGGCGCAGTAGTCGGGCTGATTGGAGGTGTCAAGGTTTACAACAAATTTAGCTCCGGTGACCCCGATACCAGTAAGACTGCTGCCAGTTGGTTTGGAGCATGTATTTTTTTAATTGTCGCGGCTACGATCTTACGATCATTCTTCCTGTAGCCTTCAATTCAAACCTTCAAATCAACAGCTATGACGACAGCAAAAAAAATAGTTACTCCATTAACATATTATGGAGGTAAGCAAAAACTCGCAAAGGTGATAATTCCTCTTATCCCGCCACACAAGACATACGTTGAGCCTTTTGTCGGTGGCGGGGCTATATTTTGGTCAAAACCTATCACAAAGGTTGAAGTTATCAACGACTACAATAGGGAATTGATCAATTTCTACGAAATGGTCCAAAACCAGTTCGTAGAATTAGAAAAGCTGATCAGAATAAGTCTCCACAGTAGATCCTTACATAACGACGCCCTAGTGATTTACAACAACCCTCACTTATTTGACAGGTTAAAGCGTGCCTGGGCAGTATGGGTTCTCTGTAACCAATCCTTTAGTTCAATTATCGGGGACGCCTGGGGCTACGACAAAACCAGTTCTACGAGCGCTCGAAAGATCAGCAATAAGCGCAACTCATTTTCAGAGGAATATGCGATCAGGTTACAGAATGTTCAGATCGAGAATACCGATGCGCTTCGCATCATTAATTCACGTGATCACATTTCTGCATTTCATTACTGTGATCCACCATATTACAATTCTGACTGTGGCCATTATGACGGCTATTCGAGAGAAGATTATTCCTCACTCCTACGTTGCCTATCCCAGATCAGCGGGAAATTTCTGCTGAGCAGTTATCCGAGCCCTGAGTTAAAGCAATACATAAAAAATCAGGGCTGGTACACTTTACAGATGCAGTCCAGTGTAATGGTGGATAATGCGCATGGAAAACCGCATAAAAAGAAGATTGAAGTCTTGACGGCGAATTACGACCTGAACGCAATTCAGGGAACTATAAACTTTTAGACCATACCGATGAAAACATTTAATATCAATAAAGGTGTGGGCCGTTCGGTTGAATTTAAAGGACTTAAAGCCCAATACCTTTTCATTTTTGCGGCAGGTCTTCTGGGTGTATTGATCCTGGTCATGATCATGTACATGATTGGTCTAAACTCCTATGTATGCCTTGTACTGGGAACTATGGGATCATCGGTTCTCATCTGGCAGACTTTCTCACTTAATGGGAAGTATGGTGAACATGGACTTATGAAAATAGCTTCAAAAAAGCGACATCCAAGGTTCATTATCAGCCAAAAGCGGATCTATCGCTTACTAAAATCCAAGTTGAATTTCAAATCACTCAAATAATGAGAAATATGGCAAAGACAAGGACTTTGGAATCAAAGTTTCCGCTACTTGCAGTTGAAGAGAACTGTATTATATCGAAAGAAGCGGACATCACTGTATGTTTCAAAGTTATCCTTCCGGAAGTATTTACGGTATCATCTGCCGAGTATGATGCTATGCACTCTGCCTGGCATAAAGCAATTAAAACCTTGCCCGATCATTCAATCGTGCTAAAACAGGATTGGTTCATTAAAGAAAGTTACGAGCCGGATCTTTCCAAAGAAGATATAAGCTTTTTAGGGAAATCCTATCAACAGCATTTTAATGAACGCCCCTTCTTGAACCATTACTGTTATCTATATCTGACCAAGACCAGTAAGGAACGAATGCGGATGCAATCTAATTTCTCCTCGCTTTGCAAAGGTGTCCTGATACCCAAGGAAATACGTGACAAAGAAAATATCCATAGGTTCATGGAGGCAGTGGCGCAGTTTGAACGGATTTTAAATGACAGTGGATTTATATCTCTTGAAAGACTTACGAGTGAGGAAATTACCGGAACTGACAGTGATCCGGGCCTCCTTGACCAATACTTAACCCTTTCCAGAGCCAAAGACGAACCTTTACAGGACATATCTCTTGGAAACGAAGAAGTGCGCATTGGTAATAAAAGGCTCTGTGTGCACACCTTATCGGACACCGATGATCTTCCTGGTACTGTTTCGATAGATAGCAGGTACGAGAAACTATCAACGGACCGTAGTGACTGTTTACTGTCATTTGCTTCACCTGTTGGTTTGTTGCTTAACTGTAATCATATCTACAACCAGTACATTTTTTTGGATAATTCTGACGATAACCTCAGAAAATTTGAGAAATCCGCGCGCAACATGCATTCGTTGGCAAAGTATAGCCGTAGCAATCAGATTAATAGGGAGTGGATTGAGAAGTATCTCAATGAAGCGCATTCTTTTGGTCTTTCTTCGATAAGGGCACATTTCAATGTGATAGCCTGGTCAGATGATCCTGCTGAGTTGAAAAGAATAAAAAATGATACCGGCAGTGCACTGGCTCTAATGGAATGCAAGCCCAGACATAACACGGTTGATGTCGCTACGCTGTTTTGGGCAGCAATGCCAGGCAATGCAGGCGACTTTCCAAGTGAGGAAAGCTTCTATACGTTTATTGAACCAGCGCTCTGTTTTTTTACGGAGGAAACGAATTACCATGATTCCCCCTCTCATTTCGGGATAAAAATGGCTGATCGACTTACAGGAAAACCAGTTCATCTGGATATATCTGATTTCCCGATGAAAAAAGGTATCATCACAAACAGAAATAAATTCATTCTTGGTCCTTCCGGTTCGGGCAAGTCTTTTTTTACTAACCACATGGTTCGCCAGTACTGGGAACAGGGGTCGCATGTTTTATTGATCGATACCGGGAATTCATATCAGGGGTTATGTGAAATGATAAAGGGTAAGACCAAAGGGCAAGACGGGGTATATTTCACTTACACTGAAGATAATCCAATATCCTTTAACCCCTTCTATACAGACGATAACGTTTTTGATATTGAAAAAAGGGAAAGTATTAAGACGCTTATCCTAACACTATGGAAGCGAGATGATGAACCTCCAAAACGTTCAGAAGAAGTTGCTTTGTCGAATGCGGTAAGCGGGTACATCGAACATATTAAAAATAGTGATGTTAAACCGTCCTTCAATGGATTTTACGAGTATGTCAAAAACGAATACAAGCAAGTTCTCCAAGCTAAGGAAGTCCGGGAAAAAGACTTTGACCTTGCCAATTTTCTAAACGTGCTAGAGCCTTACTATAAAGGTGGAGAATATGACTATTTACTAAATTCCGAAAAGGAGCTGGATCTACTGAATAAACGGTTTATTGTTTTCGAAATCGACGCTATCAAGGATCATAAAATTCTTTTCCCCATTGTGACCATTATTATAATGGAAACTTTTATCAATAAGATGAGGCGGTTAAAGGGTATCCGGAAGCTAATTCTGATTGAAGAGGCTTGGAAAGCGATAGCAAAAGAAGGTTTCGCGGAATACATAAAATACCTCTTTAAAACGGTCAGAAAATTCTTCGGAGAAGCAATCGTTGTGACCCAAGAGGTAGATGACATCATTCATTCACCCGTGGTCAAAGAGACTATCATCAACAACTCTGATTGCAAAATTCTCCTTGATCAGCGTAAATATATGAATAAGTTCGATGACATCCAAGCGATGCTAGGTCTTACCGAAAAAGAGAAATCCCAGATACTTTCGATCAATATGAACAATGATCCTTCCCGAAAATATAAGGAAGTATGGATCGGGCTTGGGGGCACTCACTCTGCAGTCTACGCAACGGAGGTTTCAATGGCCGAATATTATGCCTATACCACAGAAGAAACCGAAAAACTGGAGGTCATGCAACTGGCTGAGGAACTCGGCGGGAATGTTGAGCATGCCATAAAACGCATTGTTCTCAAAAACACCGCAAATCAAAATAATAATTAATCTCTAAAATTTTAAAATAATGAAAAAGATCATTTTCATGGTGATGATGGCATTTACATTCGCCTTCACACCATTAGCAAAGGCGCAGTGGGTTGTCACCGATCCGACAAATCTTGCATCGGGTATTGTCAACAGCGCAAACGAGATTGTCCAGACATCCTCGACAGTTTCAAATGTAATCAAGAATTTCAACGAAGTCAAGCGAGTCTATGAGCAAGGAAAAGAATATTACGATAAGCTCAAGGCTGTAAATAATCTTGTAAAAGACGCGCGCAAAGTTCAGCAAACAGTTTTACTCGTTGGTGATGTATCTGAAATGTACGTTACCAATTTTGGTAAAATGATGAATGATCCCAATTTCAAACCGAATGAACTGGCGGCCATTGCAAACGGCTATTCTGCCTTGCTTAATGAGAGTACTGAGCTTTTAAAAGAATTAAAGCAGATTATCACTGCCAACGGCCTTTCCCTGAATGACAAGGAAAGAATGGAAGTTATTGATAAAGTATACAAGGAAGTAAGGGAATACCATGCCCTTGTAAAATACTTTACCAACAAAAATATTTCGGTGAGTATTATACGTGCCAAGAAGAAAAACAATACCCAACGAGTTCTTGAACTCTATGGAAATCCAGATCAAAAATATTGGTAAATCATGGAATACGAAAACTTACATGAAATCTTAAGGTCGTTATACGACGAGATGATCCCACTTTCGGCTGATATGGCGGGAGTGGCTAAAGGTGTAGCTGGTTTAGGAGCGCTTTTCTATGTGGCTATAAAAGTATGGCAAGCATTAAGTCGTGCGGAACCTATCGACGTTTTTCCTTTACTCAGACCGTTCGCTTTGGGCATTTGTATCATGTTCTTTCCGACAATTGTGCTGGGATCTATCAATGCTGTTTTAAGCCCGGTTGTTAAAGGAACGCATGCCATGCTCGAAAATCAGGTTCTTGACCTAAATGCTTTACAGGAAAAGAAAGATAAACTGGAATATGAGGCAATGATCCGAAATCCTGAAAAAGCATATTTGGTTTCTGACGAAGCATTTGACAAAAAACTGGAAGAACTTGGCTGGTCGCCTGGGGACCTTGCCACCATGAGCGCAATGTATTTTGAGCGGGGAATGTTCCAATTTGGACAGAGTATTAAAGATTCTTTTAGGGAGTTTCTGGAAATATTATTCAATGCAGCGGCTTTGGTGATCGATACCATAAGAACATTTTTTCTGATAGTCCTTTCAATACTAGGGCCAATCGCATTTGCCATAAGTGTCTGGGATGGCTTTCAGTCCACATTAAATCAGTGGTTTACGAGATATATCAGTGTGTATTTATGGCTACCTGTTGCTGACCTGTTCAGCTCCATCCTTGCCAGAATACAGTCTCTGATTTTGGAGCGGGATATCGAGAATTTATCCGATCCTTCCTTTATTCCAGATACAACCAACACCGTATACATCATTTTTATGATCATCGGGATAGTAGGGTATTTTACGGTTCCTACGGTAACAGGCTGGATCATTCAAGCTTCTGGTGCTACAAATTTCACCCGAAATATTCAGCAGGCTGCAAGTGTTGCTAGTGGTGGTGCGGGGGCTGTTGCCGGAAATATTGGTGGGCGATTACTTAAAAAATAACATACCTAAAAAATTAAAAACATGGAATTTAAAACCCTCCGGAATATAGAAAATAGCTTCCGTCAAATCAGGCTATATGCGATAATTTTTGCCTTGTTATGCACTGGTATCGTTGGATACGCAATCTGGAAGTCATACAGTTTCGCGGAAAAGCAACGGGAAAAAATCTATGTCTTGGATCAGGGCAAATCATTGATGCTGGCACTTGCACAGGATGCCAGCATCAACCGCCCTGTTGAGGCAAGAGAGCATGTAAGACGTTTTCACGAACTGTTTTTTACCCTGGCCCCGGACAAAAATGCTATTGAGAGCAATATGAAGCGTGCTTTTAATCTTGCCGACAAGAGCGTATTTGATTATTACAATGACCTTGCTGAAAAGGGATATTATAATCGTATCATCAGTGGAAATGTACAGCAAAGGGTCGAAGTTGACAGTGTGATCTGCAACTTCGATTCTTACCCCTATTCAGTAAAAACTTATTCCACACAATTTATCATCCGTTCAAGCAACGTGACCAAGCGTAATCTGGTCACTTCCTGTAATCTGCTAAACTCCGTTCGGTCTGATAATAACCCACAGGGCTTCAACATCGAGAAATTCGCCGTGTTGGAGAACAGGGATCTAGAAGTTGTAGAACGCTAAATGTATCATTATGAATCTAAGAACAAAAATCGAAAATCGTATCAATGATCTTGATGACTGTTGGCGCGAATTGCCCATTAAAAAGCAGCGAAAATATACTATTTATTTTTTCCTGTTGTACACCATTTTAACGCTTATTGTTGTGGTGAACGTATGTGTCGAAACGGGAGAAGCAGATCAGGAAGTTGCCATCCGGCATATTGAGAATCCTGTCGAAAAAACAGGGAAGTCCGGTCTTATAGCCAAGGACAGTTTATCAATTAACTTAAAAAATGAGAATAATGGAAAATAACGAGAATAAAAGGATCAGTATTCTAGTCGAAGAATCTGACCAGAAATCTGAAGATTTAATAAGTGGGAATGACAAATCCAAGCTGGAAAAGTTAAAAAAGCCATTGATCTATCTTCTAATGGGAATTGTTTTCCTTGTCTGTCTATATCTGATTTTCAAACCATCGGCCGATAAGGATGAGAACAAAGATTCGGGCCTCAATGGTGCTGTTCCGCAGGCAACAGAAATAGGTATGCAGTCCGATAAACAAAAAGCCTATGAGCAGGCAATGATGGACGAGAAAAACCAGCAAAAAAAGAATATGCTCACATCACTTTCCGATTATTGGAATAGTGACAGTACGATGCAGGCCGCCGATCCGAATTCAGGATTAAATGAGAGTCCAACAAATAATCCATCAGGAAAGAGCAATCAGGCCGAAAGTCCGGCATTAAACTCCTATCGCAACGCACAGGCGACTTTAGGATCATTTTATAACAGTAATGAAAATTATGAATCAAATGAACTTCGCAAAGAGATTGCAGGATTAAAAAGGCAACTTGATGAAAGGGATGCGAACCCCGCTCCCTTGACAGTTAATGATCAATTGCAGCTCATGGAAAAATCTTACCAGATGGCGTCCAAGTATCTTCCAAATAATGGTGGTGAGCAAAAAAAGTCAGACAGTACAGCCATTAGAAATACCGGAGGTCAGAAAACATCCTTTGTTGCTTTTTCGCCGATGCGTGCCAATGTGGTTTCCGCACTTTATCGTGAACCTACAGATCGGGAGTTTTTGGAAAATATTAACGGAGAAAGAAACCGTGGATTCTACACTGTGGGTGTAACCGAACAGGCTACCAAAGTTAAGAATAGTATTCGGGCATGTATTCATGAAAACACAACCATTGTTGGTGAAGGAACCGTGAAATTGCGGCTGCTTGAAGATTCAAAGACTCCTGATTTCACTATTCCCTCCGGTTCTATTGTTACTGCCGGAGCAAAATTCAACAATGGACGTTTAAGCCTAAAGGTTTCTTCAATAGAATCCGACGGCAATATTTTCCCGGTAGAGATCAACATTTATGATCTGGACGGTCAATTGGGGCTGAATGTGCCTTATTCCGCTGAAATGAGTGCCGTCAATGAAATTGCTGCTAACATGAGCCAGTCTTCCGGTACTTCTATCATGATGAGCAGATCCGCAGGCCAGCAAATAGCGGGCGACCTCTCCCGTGGCCTGGTTCAGGGAGTTGCGGGCTATTTTTCAAAGAAAGTAAGAACACCCAAAGTAATGTTAAAGGCCGGTCATCAGGTTCTTTTAGTTTCAAAAAAATAATACTAATTCTTAAATCAAATAGAAATGAAATCGATCATTAAAAAAATATTAATAACGATTTGCGCAATACTTGGGTTTGTTTATTCGCATGCACAAACAATTACAGACTCATTAAATCATAAGTTAGATTCAGAACACGTTGAGCCTTATCACATCACTGTAACGTATAATAAAACAACGCACCTTATCTTTCCATCTGCGATCCGTTATGTTGATCTGGGAAGTGAATTTCTTACTGCGGGAAAAGCTGATGATGCGGAGAATGTATTACGGATCAAAGCAGCAGTGAAAGATTTTGAAGATGAATCCAATTTCTCAGTGATTACGGATGACGGAAAATTTTATAGCTTCAGTGTTTTTTACAGTTCTTATCCGGAGATCCTAACCTATAACCTTGATCCAATGGATAAATCCGTATCAAACTCCAGAGCCAATATACATCTGGAAGACCTGGGTTTTTCTCCTTCTGTTCCCGATCAGCTCATGGAAGCTATCTATAAAAAAAACCGGAACAATATCAGGCACATTGCTTCCAGAAGTTTTGGAATTCTCTTTAGCCTGAAAGGGATTTACATATACCAGGGGAAATATTACTTTAATACGCAGATTCAGAATAAAACCAATGTTTCCTATCAGATAGACTTTATAAATTTTAAAATAGTCGATAAAAAAGTAGCAAAACGTACTGTATTTCAAGAGAAACCACTAAATATCGTACGGACTTACAGCGATATTGCCGAAGTTCCGGACAACAAAACGAGCCGTGAAGTTTATCTGCTGGATCAGTTCACACTTGATCATGATAAAATACTTGTAATTGAGCTTTTTGAAAAGAATGGTGGAAGGCATCAACGACTTGAAGTTGAAAATGAGGACTTGCTCCGCGCAGTACTATTGAAGGATCTACCACTAAAAATTAAATAACAATCTTATTTAAAATGATATGAAAAAGATATTAAGCATATTCTTAATGGTTCTATTGCCATTTACCTCAATTTTGGCGCAACGATTACTACCTTATCAAAAAGGTTTACAGGTCACTGCTGGCATGTTTTCCAATGATCAGCCAAAGGACAATTATTTTGTGAATCTGGAGCTGACACAAAATCACAAAAAAGGAAACTATCATTTCTTTTCAGCAGAATATCAGCGCAGGACAACATTCTATACTGAAACCCCCATTCCGATAGAAACTTATTTATTATCGGGCGGATATAGTTTCCATGTTTTAGGCTTACCAAATAAAATTGTGAATTTAAATTCAGCAGTCGAGGCCAGTGGTGGTTATCAGTTGGTCAATCACAACAAACTATTGCTAGCGGATGGTTCCCAGATCAACAATGAAAGTAGTTTTGTGTACGGTGCCGGAGGTAGGCTGACCCTAGAGACATATCTGACCAATTTTATTATCCTATCCTTACAGGCCAGAGCAAAATACGTTTGGGGAACAAATTTTAATCAATTCCGTCCTTCCGCGGGTATTGGCCTTCGTTTTAACCTTTAAATTTTATCTATATGAAAACATTCTTAGATACAAAATTCCAGTATAGCTGGTTCATTTTACTAATGAGTATTGGCTTATTATTTTCCTGTAAAAATGATGATCTTGATATTCAGCAGAACTTCCCATTTGAGGTTGTTGTCCTTCCTGTTAACAAAGCAATTGCAGTCGGTCAGACTGAGGCAATTTCCATGAAAATCAAAAATACAGGAAGTTTTTCTGGTGTTCAATATTTCTTCCGGTATTTTCAGTATGACGGAAATGGAAATCTGATCTATGAAATTGGGAAGACAGGGAAAAAAGCCTTTCTACCCAATAAAGTATACTTTCTTTCCGATGCCAAGAGTTCGGAGATCACCTTTTACTACACATCGCTATCCAATGTCCAGCAATCATTTGACATTTGGCTATTATGTGGTATACCACATAAGATCCATTATGTTGTGTAGTCACTTATGTTCGTGTTCCAGTTATTTTATCGTTTAACACTTAATAATAAAAGATAAAGTAATCTGGAACACAACATAATAATTTACCAAATTAAAGATTATTTAAAAAAGTCATTAGGTCATCATTATTTTTCCAATGTGTCCTTTTATTGTCCACAGATACTTCGCAGGCACTTAAAGCCTTCGCTTTCATTTCAATATCTATTTCAGCATAAATATTCGTTGTATTTATAGAAACGTGTCCAAGCCATGCCCGAATAGTATTAATATCTACACCAGATTGTAATAGATGCGTTGCTGTAGTATGCCTTATAGTATGCGGACTGACGTTTTTTTTAGATATGGAGGAGACTTTTAGAGAAGCTCTTTCCGTATATTTTTCAATTACGTTATAAATGCCGAAACGGGTCATTGATTGCTTTTGTCTATTAATAAAAAGATTCTCAGAAGGGTCTCTGGCGTTTGAAAGTATTGTTAATTGGTCCACTGTCTCCTGCCAAAGAGGACATCGTCTTTGTTTATTCCCTTTTCCTTTAATTAAGACAGTTGATATCTCGTTTTTTCTCTGAGCAAGACTAAGATTAGAGATAGTCATCTGAGCAACTTCGTTAGCCCTTGCCCCGGTATTATAAAGTAAAAGAATAAGCGCATAATCTCGCTGTCCTTGTTTAGTTTGCTTTTCAGGTTCATCCAGCAGGGCATCCATTTCTGACCGGTCGAGATAGGTTATTGTCTTTTGAGGCCCCTTTTTAATCGGTATAAGTTTTATCATTCTAACCCATTCTATATAATCTATGCAATTTTGACCGACGAATTTCGCAAAGGAATTAATAGCCGCTAGGCGCTGGTTGCGGGTAGATATGGAACATTTTCTTTCTGTTTCAATATTTGAGAGGAAGTTTTTGATCAAATCTGCATTTAGATCTTCAATCATCAATTTGTCAATAGATTTATTTCTCAATTTCGAGGCATATGGTATTATCAGCCGCAAGGTATCCCTATAACTTGCAAGCGTGTTAGGCGAAAGATTTCTATTGTTGATAACATATTCGGTCAAAAATCTCCTGACCCACGTGCTTAGGTATTTTATATTTTTCATAATCGATTTTCATTTGCATAATGATTAAATTTTTTATTCGCCTCTTCAAGCAATTTGTTGGTCATAGAAAGGTATACGGATGTATAATCCAAACGATGGTGCCCCAGGAATGTTGATAATACAGGTAAAAGTATCTGTACGTCTTTCCCCTCTTCATACCAGCTAATTAACCTGTTTGTCGCAAATGTATGCCGAAGATCATAAATCCTTGGTTGATAAACTGCTCCATCAGTCCTCTTAATACCAGCATTTAACCGTATTTTGGAGAAAATAGCATCCAGCAATGACCCTCCAAATGGTTTATTACCCTTCCATACAAACAAATAAGAACCAGAATCTTGTGTGATACCTTTTTCTTTTCGATGCAGAAGATAATGGATAATGATATCTTTAATCTGCTGGTTAAAAGTTACATAACGGGTTTTATAAAATTTTGATTGTTCAATTAGTATTGTTCTTTTACCTAAATCAATATCTTTAAGTTTAATTAAGAGCACTTCTCTTCTTCTCAATGCCATGGTGTATGTTAAAATCAATATCGTTCGTATCATGACAGGATCTACTTGAGAAGGCCTCTTTTGATAAGTCAAAGCCGAATCAAAAAGACTTTTCAATTCTTTATTACTGTAGATATAAGGAATGTATTTCGCAGGTTTTTGTGGAGAGAAATCAGGCAATGGGATTTCAAAAATGTATCTCTTTAATTTGGCGTAATTAAACAATCCTCTGATTACAGTCCGTTTCGAAAACCAGCTGTTTGTTATCATTCCTTTTTTTCCAACTAGAAAGACCAGCACCATCTCTGTAGTAACGTCTTTAACATTGATATTGGCGCCCATTTCTCTTGAGAATTGTTTTAACAGATATTTAAGCTGAATAGTACAAGACTCTCCTAATGAATCCCTATATTCAACATAGCTATTTACTAAATCTTGCATTTTCATAGTATTTCCCAGTTAGTATCTGCTACCTTGTACAGATTGGTTAAATCTACCTTTGAATATATTCTGGTTGTATCAATTTTTTGATGACCTAAATAATCACTGATTTCCTTTAATGAAAAACCTGTATTGATCAAGTAGGTGGCACTTGCATGTCTCAAACAATGAGGACCACAGGATTTTATATTCCAATCCATCGGTTTTAATATCTTATTTATGATTGCGTAAATAGAGCTGTTATTTAACTTCTTGTAAGGTCCAATCTGTGTTAGGAAAACTTCCCTCAAACTTGATTCATTGGGCCGTGCTTCTTTAAGATAATGTATTATGGCATCACCAACAGTTGGGGTTAAGGGGAATAATTGCGGCTTACATCCTTTTGATCTTCTTACGTAGATAATCTCCTTTTGCCAGTCTAAATCATCAAGCTGAAGATATGCTACTTCACTGCTTCGAAGTCCATAAACCGTAAGTAGCTGTAAAATGGCAAAATCTCTTATATTAATAGGTCTTTCAGTTGCGAATTCTGAGACCATCTTCTGGATATTTTCTCTTGTTGGTGCTAATGGCAACAGCTCATGTTCATAGATTCTGGGAGCTCGGATAGATTCAGATAAACCGTTCATACACCATCTTTTCTCAGATGCAAAGCAAAGGAAAGATCTCAATACACTTAATTCGTTTTTAATTGTTCTTCTGGAAAGACCGGTCTTCTTACGGTTGCTAATAATTTTTCCAATGATATCTGGTGTAACTTGATTAAAGTGGACACAATGCTCACTGATGAGTTTCAGATAACCCTTTAATATTCCGCGTCTGGATATTATAGTTCTTTCTGATAGACCTTTGATTCTTGATTGAAAATATAAGTATTTGCTCAATTCTTTTGTAAAGGGAATTGAGGGCACTGTATCATCTTCCAAACAATCTAATAAGGACAACCATATTTTAGCAGTATGAATTAAGCTTAGCTTATTCTTATAAGTATAATTTTTTGTTCTGGGATGTATCTTGTCTAATCTTGACCAATTACCAGCCATAACTGTTAATTCAGAAACTTTTACTGTCCGTACCGAATAGAACTTAAGATGAGTCATGATAACCAACAGACTCATTGCTTCGTTATAAAGGGTAGAATCTTTTATCCCTTGGTTCTTCCGATGGTGTAAAAACAGCAGCCGTTCTGCCAGTAAAGGGCTTTCTATTTGATGAAATAAAACATGACGTAATTTAAATAACTTTTTCAGTAATATATCATTTTCTTCTGAAGTTGCTTCCACACGGTTCAGAAAGCCCAACCAGTCTAGTCCAATTTTAATAAACAGCTTCTTTCCAAATTGATTAGAACTTGTTTTTGTATTGTATTTTTTACTTAAACCCCATTTTTGGGCAGCCTCAATTAACTCTTTAATAGTAATTATCCTGCCATTTTCCAGATGCAAAAATTCTATTATTCGCAGAAGATAAGATGCTGTAAGCTTTAATTCCAGAGTTCGCTTCTCCTGGCTTTGTAAATATTTCAAATATGAGATTCGCTCTGGAAGTAATGGATGGCCTAGATGCCGTTTTAGCGTGCTGGATGTTTTATATAACTCCTGCAGTATTTCATTTCCCTCTTCTATGACAGGTACATCCAGCCAGTTTAGGTACCTTAACCATGATTTAGTGTACATAGAAAAATTTTTTTTTCCAGATTCCGAAAAATTCTTTTTTAAATGGTGAGTAGTTTTCATTTTCCCCCATTTCACAGCGGCCGCCTCAATTTCTTCCACAGTTACAATCCTATGATCCTGCAGACGGAGCAATTCGGTTGCTCTTAATAGATATCCTTCAATTAATTTCAATCTGAATTCTGTAGCATTATTAATCGACAGATAATTCAGATACTCAACTCGCTCTTTCAGTAGTGGAGCGTTTTGATGATGATTTAAATTTCTTTTGAATAATTGTTCTAACATATGTTTCTGTTTTATACCTATTTATTCTAACGTTGAAATACAATTAAAAATTTGAATTTTAAATAGTTACGTGTAATAATCAACATTAGTTCTAACCGAAAACAAAGCAAAAAGTCCACATAAAATTTAAATCTGCATCTTTTTTATTTTGTATTTAAAAATAATATCGTAATATTGCAATATAATAATTGATTATGGGAGCAACAAAGACAGATCATTTTACGGACCGCCAAAACCAGATTGCGGTTATTGCTAAAGCATTGGGTCATCCTGCAAGGGTTGCTATTATAGAATATCTGCTAAAAGTCAATACCTGTATAACCGGCGATATTGTCAATGAGCTGCCACTCGCACAGCCAACCGTATCACAGCATTTGAAAGAATTAAAAAATGCGGGATTGATACAAGGGAGTATTGAGGGAACATCTGTATGCTACTGTATTGACGAAAATACATTCAATATATTGAAAGAGTATTTTTCAAAAATAATTTCTACAGTAACCAATCAAAAATGTTGTTAATGATGGAAACTGCTTTCATTATATCTTCGGTATTACTGATCAGCTATTCATTATTGGCAGTATTTGATGGTGTATTTCTGCATCTGTACAAATATCACCTCTATGAGCATAAAGAAAGCCGGTTTGAACATCTTACCCATACGATAAGATCCTTTTTATTTACAGGTATTCTTGCAACTTTATTTATAAATATTGAAAACAACAACCTTTTTGTAATAGGGTGCGTTTTGCTCGTTGCGGACATCATTACATTGCTGTTGGATGCTTATGTGGAAAAAGACAGCAGACAATTTATGGGTGGACTTCCCCGTTGGGAATATATTATCCATCTTATGGTTAACGGCTTCCACTTTGCGGCTATCGCTGTATTTTTAGTGATCAAACTCAATTTTGATTCTACGGGTTTTACATTAGCGCAGAACTTTCAACATATAGAAAGCTATGACACATTTAGATTTATAGCAATAAATCTACTGCCGGGGGCGATTACCATAAGCCTCTTACATGTGCTGCTTTACATTCCCAAATTCAGTAAGTATTTTAATAAATTACAGCTAAAGTGCTGTTAAAAAAATTTGTTTGAAATCATCGCAATATTGCATTATAACTATAAATATAAAACAATGAAATTATCAGAAATCAAAGAAATCCTTCCAACATTGGAGAATGTTGAATTTCAATTAGAAAACGGAACATTTGTGCCCGAGCATTTCCATGTGACCGAAGTCGGCCAGATCAATAAAAGATTCATTGACTGTGGCGGTGTAATACGTGATGAAAAGGCGGTAAACTTTCAGCTATGGAACGCCGATGATTATGAACACCGATTAAAACCCGGAAAGCTATTACATATTATCAGCCTTTCGGAGGAAAAATTAGGTATCGAAGATGCTGAGATCGAAGTGGAATATCAAAGTGACACAATTGGAAAATATGATCTTGAATTCAATGGCAAAACTTTTATATTGAAAAGTAAGACTACTGCCTGTCTTGCACAGGATGCATGCGGGATACCTTCCGAAAAACAAAAGATAAACCTTTCTGTACTTGCAAGTACTCAAAATAATTCGTGTACACCGGGTGGAGGATGCTGCTAATTCGCTGTAGAATGTCGATTAAATCTTTTAAATAAAATGCAGTAAAATTAAATCGATGGATGAAATCTTTGATGTTATTGTTATTGGCGGAGGCCAGAGTGCGCTAGCATGCGGATATTATCTGAGGCGGGCAAAACTGAAATATCTTATACTGGATAAACAGGATATTCCAGGTGGTGCCTGGCTCCACAGCTGGGATAGCCTGACGCTGTTTTCTCCGGCAGATTACAGCTCTTTACCCGGATGGTTGATGCCAAAATCTGAGCATCGGTTTCCGCTCAGACAAGAAGCAATTGACTACTTGGGTAAGTACGAAGAGCATTATCAATTGAATGTGAAGAGGGGTATTGAAGTTGTTGAAATTAAAAAAGAGGGGAATGTTTTTCAGGTCCATACCCTTCAGGGGGCTTTAAAAGCTAAAACAGTTATTTCGGCAACCGGGACCTGGGGCAATCCGGCTATTCCAAAGCTAGCAGGAATAGAAGATTTTAAGGGGCTTCAAATTCATTCAGGAAAGTATAAAAGCCCAAAAGACTTTACGGGACTGAAAACGCTGGTGGTAGGAGAAGGTAATTCCGGTGCCCAAATTGTCGCAGAGGTCTCAAAAGTTACGGCTGTAAAGTGGTCAACCAAAAAGGAACCAGAATTTTTGCCAGACGAAGTAGACGGATATTATCTGTTTAACGTAGCCTCGGCACGATACAAGGCCGAAAAAGAAGGAAAACCCTTTGATGCATCGCAATATAATTTAGGAAATATAGTAATGGTTCCATCTGTTAAAGAGGCCCAACTCAGAGGCGTATTGGTGTCAAGTGGTACATTCGATAAGTTATATGATAAGGGGGTGATTTGGCATAATGGGGACAAAGAGGAATTTGATGCTATTATTTGGTGTACAGGATTCGGTTATGATACTTCTTATCTGAAATCATTGATACACATAGACGAAAAGGGCGTTGCAAAGACCAGTGAAAGTAAATCATTAGAAATGCCCGGATTGTGGCTCGTTGGATACGGCAACTGGACCGGTTATGCCTCCGCCACAATCATAGGTGTAAATAGAACAGCAAAACAGACCATACTTGAGATTGAAGAATTTTTAAAAAATAGTAACTAATAAAATATGAAAATTGCATTATTCAGCGATATACACGCCAATTTACCCGCTTTGGAAGCTTTCTTTGAAGATGTCGATAAAAGAAATCCAGATAGTATCTATTGTTTGGGTGACCTGGTAGGTTACAATATATGGCCAAACGAAGTGATTAACGAAATCCGTAAGCGGAAAATTCCAACCATTGCAGGAAATTACGACTTCGGTATCGGACGTATGAGCAATGAATGTGGCTGTGCCTATAAAACCGATAGTGAAAAAGACAATGGCAATATCTCTATCTCTTTTACCAATTCTATCATGAAGGACAATGAACGTGCCTATTTGCGCACGCTCCCTGCACATATCAAAGTTGAGTTTCAATTGAATGAAGATAAGCTCAATTTGCTTTTGGTGCACGGCAGTCCAAGGAAGATCAATGAATATCTTTTTGAAGACCGTGAGGAAAAAAGTATGCTCAGGATTATGGAGCAGGCTGATGCAGATATCATGTGTTTCGGGCATACGCACAAACCTTACCATCGCATTTTAAATTCTGGATCCGAAGACCCGGCTCATTATCGTCATGCGGTCAATATCGGTTCCGTTGGTAAGCCCAAGGATAATAATGTCCGCGGTGCTTACGTCATGCTGACTATTAATGAAAACAGTTCTATCCTGAATAAAGAAAGCATCGGTGTCGAATTTATACGATTTGATTATGACATTGAAAAAGCAGCAAAGGCGGTAGAAGAAAGCCCCCTGCCTAATGAATATGCAGAAAATCTAAGAAGAGGCTATTAATCTTAAATCATAAAAATGAACCATAAAATTATAACGACCATTGAATCCATTTCAACAAATAGTATTTCAGAAGAAAGAAAAACAGTTTTACAGCCATTGGCAGACTACATACAAAGGAAGGTAAGAGAAAACCAGACAATCCGGTTAAATTTCATCTGTACGCATAACAGCCGCCGTAGCCATTTATCACAGATCTGGGCTCAGACAATGGCCTATCATTTTGGGATTACTAATGTGTTTTGCTATTCAGGTGGTACTGAGGCAACTGCAATATTCCCCAAAGTTGCAGAAACATTGAGCGATCAGGGGTTTCAGATTCAAAAGCTCAGCGAAACAGAAAATCCTGTCTATGCAATTAAATATGCCGAAAATGAGGCAGCGGTTATCTGCTTCTCCAAAGAATATAATAGCGAATTTAATCCTAAAAATGAATTCGGTGCCATCATGACCTGTAACAATGCAGATGAAGGCTGTCCTTTGGTTTTTGGAGCTGAGGCAAGATTCCCGATAAAATACGATGATCCCAAAGCCTCGGACAATAGCCCACAGCAAACAGAGGTGTATGCGGAAAGAAGCTTGCAGATTGCAGCAGAAATGTTTTATGTTTTTTCACTGGTAAACAAATAGAATGGAAATAACAGCAATCGGTAAGGAGCATTATTCAAATATCTCCAGAATATACAAAGAAGGCATTGAAACAGGCCATGCCACTTTTGAAACAGCAACCCCAGAGTGGGAAGATTGGGATAAAAGTAAACTAAAACACAGCAGGTTTGCAGCAGTAGTTGATGGTATCATAGTCGGCTGGGCAGCCCTTTCGGCAGTGAGTGACCGATGTGTTTACGGAGGTGTAGCAGAAGTAAGTATTTATGTTTCTAATTCTCATAAAGGAAAAGGCGTCGGAAAGACCTTGATGGCCAGGCTAATTGAAGAAAGCGAAGCTTATGGAATTTGGACGCTTCAAAGCGGAATGTTTCCTGAAAATGAAGCAACAGTAGCGCTTCATCAACGCTTTGGTTTTAGAATAGTCGGTTTCCGTGAGAAAATAGGAAAACTGGGAGACACCTGGCGCGACACGATTATTATGGAAAGAAGAAGTAAAACGATAGGAATAAATTAAAATAGTATGCAGCCAAAATTAAAATTTCTTGACAGATACCTGACCTTATGGATATTTCTTGCCATGGCAGTTGGTGTGGGCTTGGGATTCTTATTTCCCGGGACTTCAAAAGTTATGGATTCCCTATCCGTAGGTACAACTAACGTCCCATTAGCTATTGGACTGATCTTAATGATGTACCCTCCACTCGCTAAAGTTGATTATTCCCTTCTACCTACTGCTTTTAGGGATAAAAAAGTAATCAGTATATCATTATTATTAAATTGGGTGATAGGACCTATTTTAATGTTTGTTCTTGCCATTTTGTTTTTAAGAGATGAGCCGGACTATATGATCGGATTAATTCTTATTGGTTTGGCCAGATGTATTGCAATGGTGATTGTATGGAATGATCTCGCTAAAGGAAACCGAGAATACGCAGCCTTATTAGTAGCCTTAAACAGTATCTTTCAGGTATTTACCTATAGCTTCTTTGTATGGCTATTTATCAATGTACTGCCCGGTAAATTAGGACTAGCCAACTTCAATGTCAGTGTTTCAATGACGGACGTCACAGAAAGTGTTCTTATCTATTTGGGTATTCCTTTTCTGGCCGGCTTCCTAAGCCGATATATCTTAGTTAAATCAAAAGGTATAGAATGGTACAATAGAAAATTTGTACCTACAATATCACCTATAACATTGTACGCTTTATTATTTACGATCGTCTTAATGTTCAGCTTAAAAGGTGAAAAAATCGTGGAGCTTCCCATGGATGTGGTAAAAGTAGCTATTCCACTGGTCATCTATTTTGTCCTTATGTTTTTTGTAAGCTTTTTTATCAATAAATCAATGAAGGTACCATACGATAAAAACGCATCCATTGCATTTACGGCCACTGGAAACAATTTTGAACTGGCAATTGCGGTAGCTATCGCAGTGTTCGGCATCAACTCTCCGCAGGCTTTTGTAGGCGTAATTGGCCCGTTAGTAGAAGTTCCGGTACTCATACTTTTGGTAAGGGCCAGTTTGTGGTTGAAAAAAAGATATTACAGTTAGACCGTTTCAAAAAAAGCAAATTTATAGTGAATAGACTTAATTAATAAGTCTATTTTCTTTATATTTGCAATCTCTTATGAATTTATTTAGAATTACATCTTCTCAAGTTACACCGCCTTAATTTAGCAGGCCAATAATTCATTCTATATCCAAAAGCCTTTTTTGGATAATTTTTCTTATACTTTCAAAAATCAATTTTAAATCATTATTCCATAATTTACTATGGGATCAACATACAATTTATATCTATGGAAAACACTTTCTTAAGTTTTCAATCATTACGAAACGTAAATATCAAAAATGAAATTTTAGCTGGATTAACCGTTGCGATGACCATGATACCTGAGTCATTGTCATTTGCGATTTTAGCAGGTTTATCTCCATTAACAGGACTTTATGCAGCTTTTTTAATGGGAATTGTTACTGCCTTTTTGGGTGGCAGACCGGGAATGGTTTCCGGTGGCGCGGGTGCTACTGTGGTTGTTCTAATTGCTCTGGCTTCCGCTCATGGTGTTGAATATCTTTTTGCAGCAGTTGCTTTAGCAGGAATTATTCAATTATTAGTCGGGGTGCTGAAACTAGGTAAGTTTGTAAGATTGATACCACAACCCGTGATGTATGGTTTCTTAAATGGTCTTGCGGTGATTATTTTTATGGCTCAGGTTGCCCAATTTAAAGTGTTAGAAAATGGAGTAAGCTCTTGGATGGAAGGTTCAGCACTTGCTATAATGGCCGGATTGACTATGTTAACAATTGCTATCGTTTTAATTTTCCCAAAAATTACGAAAGCCATCCCCGCATCACTAGTTGCCATCATTGTTGTTTTTGGTCTGGTGTATTTCTTAAACATAGATACCAAGAAAGTGATAGATATTGCATCAGTGAGTGGTTCCCTGCCGTCTTTTCACATTCCAAATATTCCGTTTACCATAGAAACTTTAAAAATCATCTTTCCATACGCCGCAATTATGGCCGGAGTGGGACTTATTGAATCTTTATTGACTTTAAATATGGTAGATGAGATTACCAATACAAAAGGACGTTCCAATAAAGAAGCCTGCGCACAAGGTATAGCCAACATTACCAATGGCTTTTTTGGAGGTATGGGAGGCTGTGCTATGGTAGCCCAAACCTTGGTAAATATCGATGCCGGAGCAAGAACCAGAATCTCTGCAATTATCGGAGCGGTTACTATTTTGATTATCATTCTGGCAGGTGGGCCGATTATTGAACAGATCCCGATGGCTGCTTTAGTTGGTGTTATGATGATGGTGGCAATAGGCACTTTTGAATGGGTTTCATTCCGTATCATAACCAAAATGCCCAAATCAGATATTTTTGTGGGTATGCTTGTAGCAATAATTACTGTTTTACTTCATAACCTTGCCTTAGCAGTACTGATTGGTGTTATTATATCCGCTTTGGTTTTTGCCTGGGATAATGCAAAAAGAATCAGAGCTAAAAAATCAATTGATGAAATGGGTAATAAAGTGTATGAAATTTACGGTCCCCTTTTCTTTGGGAGCACGACAGCTTTTGCAGAGAAATTTGATGCGCAGGGTGATCCGGAAAAAATAATTATTGATTTCAAAGAATCCCGTATCGTTGATATGTCTGCCATTGAAGCACTGAAAAAAGTGACCGAAAAATATACAGCTAATAATAAAGAAGTTGTTCTAAAGCACCTCAGCCCAGATTGTATACAACTTCTGGATAATGCCAGTGGCTTTATTGAAGTGAACCTTCATGAAGATCCTACCTATAAGGTAATGCCGGAAAAATAAGATGAAGACCAATAGTTTAAGCCATAATTAATAGCAAAAAAAACATCAGTTGTGTTTTTTTGCTATTGAACATCTTCGTTATTAAAAGTTTTAGTAACGAAGATTGAGATATGGCTATTTTTGCTCTGTTTTTATAATTAATTTTATAACATAAAAATATGAGAAGAAATTAGTTGAAAAAGAGCATCAGCATAAAAAGTAAAATTGAAGCAGCAGAACTAATAAAGGTTTTGCCGTTCAAAAAGGAAATTCGTAAAACCGAACCTCATAAGCACAACAGTTATTTTGAAATTATTTACCTGCGGAAAGGAAGCGGTTGCCACACCATCGACCATACTCCTTTTCCGATAGATCCACCGACACTATTTTTTGTTCGAAAAGAACAGGTACATCATTGGGATATTACAGATACACCAGATGGTTATGTACTACTTTTAAAGAAAGGTTTTGTAGATAACTCGATGGACGGCGAACTAAAAAGTCTTTTATCCAAACTAAGCGGATTAACTTGCATTCATTTGAGAGAAACTGAAAGTATCGGTACGTTGTTCAATTTACTCACCAAAGAAAAAGACTTTACAGTTACAGAAGGATTATTGAAAGCACTATTTGCTAAAATATTGATTGCCGCAAAACCTCTGGTAATTAAGACCAACAAAACGGATGATATCATTGCATTGCTCAGGGAGTTACTGAACCAGACAAATGACCTGCAGAACAATGTTGCCTACTACGCAGAAAAGCTCCATACGACACCACAAAATCTAAATGCTATTTGTCGTAAAACACTAAGCCAATCAGCGGCAGAAGTAATTGCTGAGCATATCATCAGCGAGGCAAAAAGACAATTGATTTATACGGAAAACAGTGTTTCTGAAATTGCCTATAGTTTGAATTTTAATGATACTTCCCACTTTGTAAAGTATTTCAAACGCTTTGCAGGCATTACACCACAGGTATTCCGCAATACCTAAAAACTGTCGGAATATTTTCAAATATACCGTATAAGGTGACTTGTATTGTACGAAATTTGTGTAGAGTAAATTGTAAGCAATGAAATATTCAACATGTTTGTTAATAATTCTTTTTATTTCGGCTTGTAACCAAAAACAAGAAACAGTCCAGGGGCAGTGGATAAAAGGAAACGAGCAAAAAAAGCTTGAAACGATAGAAAATCAATTTCGTGGTTTCGATATGGCAATGGTTGAAACCGGATATCGTTATCAGGAATTATATTGGGCTGGACAAGACGAAAACTGGGGATATGCCGATTATCAATTGGAGAAAATCCAAAAGGCAATTGAAAATGGCCTGGAAAGAAGGCCTAAACGGGCACAATCCGCACAGCATTTTTTAACCGTTATCCTTCCTCAAATGAAAGAGGCACTTGAAAAAAGAGATACGGTTATATTTAATGAAAATTTCCAGATGCTGACCAATAGTTGTGTTAGCTGTCATGCAATGGAAAAAGTACCTTTCTTTACTGTAAAAACTCCAACCCAAAGACAATCACCCATAGGAAAATGATAAAACGATTTTTACAGACAGACAACTCGAAAGGAACTATACTAATCCGTCTGATGGTGGGTGCAGTATTTCTTTCTGAAGGGATTCAGAAATTTTTATTCCCTGCTATACGTGGTGCAGGACGGTTTGAAAAAATAGGATTGCCCTTGCCCGAATTTTTAGGAAACTTTGTGGGTACTTTTGAAATCCTCTGTGGAATACTTATTCTTATAGGGCTTCTAACGAGACTGGCAAGCATTCCGTTAATCATGATTATGTTAGTAGCCTTTGCAACCACCAAATCGGAAGTTTTAGCCGTTAAAGGTTTTTGGGAAATGATGCACGGAAGCCGCACCGACTGGGCAATGCTGTTGGGAAGTATTTTTCTATTGATAAAAGGTGGAGGCCGATGGTCGATTGATAATCTGGTAGATCAATCTAAAAATCACAATGAAGGTATTTAATCCTGAACTTTTAATCAAATAGATGAAGTCGAATTAAGATAGTTAAAATGGAAGAGAACGTAAACTTAAAAGAAATCGCAAAAGTTTTCGGGAAGTTGGGTATTATAGGTTTTGGAGGTCCAGCGGCACATATTGCTATGATGCGGGATGAAGTAGTGATCAAACGAAAGTGGATGAACGAGCAGCACTTTTTAGATTTACTGGGTGCAACCAATCTCATTCCAGGACCAAACAGTACTGAAATGGCGATCCATATCGGTCATGATAAAGGAGGTTGGAAAGGATTGATAATAGCAGGTTTATGTTTTATTCTACCTGCCGTATTCATCACCGGAATTTTTGCATTACTATATCGCCAATATGGGCAATTACCTGAGGTTCAACCATTCATTTACGGTATTAAGCCTGCTATCATTGCTATTATAATTGGGGCGGTTTACCCTTTGGCAAGAAAGTCTGTCAAATCCCCATTTTTAGGTTTCATTGGTATTGTAGTATTGTTAGCAGCCGTGATTGGAATTGAAGAAATTTATTTAATGTTTGGGGCAGGTTTACTGGCTCTTTCACTGTTTTATATTCAGAACAAAAAGCCCGATAAATTTCAAAATATTGTACCGCTTACTTTTCTGCAAATCACACAGACAACTTTCTGGACTACCACTAATGCCCAATTATTCTGGACATTCCTTAAAATCGGGTCCATACTTTATGGAAGCGGTTATGTCTTGTTCGCTTTTTTAGATACGGAATTGGTAGATACAGGTCTGCTCACCAAACAACAATTAATGGATGCCATTGCCGTGGGTCAGTTCACGCCCGGTCCTGTTTTTTCGTCGGTAACATTTATCGGCTTTCAAATCAATGGGCTTTCAGGAGCTATTGTTTCAACTATAGCTATTTTCCTCCCATCATTTGTTTTTGTAGCACTGCTCAATCCGTTAATGAAAAAATTGCGAAGTTCTAAAGGGTTATCTGCCTTTTTAGATGCTGTCAATGTAGCATCCGTTGCCATAATTGTAGCCGTGTGTTTTGAAATGGGTAAAGAAACGATTACCGATTGGCGAACTATTTTGATTGCGGTTGTAAGTTCGATCATAGTTTTAAAATTCAAAAAAATCAATAGTGCGTTTGTAGTTTTTGGGGGATCATTTTTGGGATATATATTAAAAATGATCTAAAAAATATGATACCATTATTTCAATGCTAATAATCTGTTTTCAAGCAATCTTTTTAAAGATAAAAATATCTCAATTATACTGAATATTCAAAAGTTCCAACACTATAGATTTAGCTTTAAATATAACAAAAGCTAAATAGGTATATATGAATTCTCTTACGAACTTGTCTTTTTCACTATTGGTTGAGCTTAAAATCAATAGTATTTTGATCCCATTAAAAATCAAGTAAAAATATCTGCTGATAATTTGTTTCCATTTTTATTTTAGAATAATCATGCAAATATTATGTTGTGTTCCAGATTACTTTATCTTTTATTATTAAGTGTTAAACAATAAAATATCTGGAACACTAACATAAATGCTTACACAACATAATGGATACTCGATAATTTTGGAAATGAAAGACAATTGAGCTTTCAATTTAACAGTATTGATTAATTAATGTAATGGGACAGCTTTATGATCAAAGCTGTCTCATTTATTTTTCTCTCATTAAAACTTAACGATGACGATTTCAGAATACGATTATTTGCTTACAATCGACTATCTAAAAAGAACACTTGATAAAGGTAAAAGATATTTAGCCTATGGTGATTGGATAACATTATGCACCCTTGAAGACCTGAAATCACTTCCTACTTTCCGAACTAATTATGATGCGACAGAATATTGCTTTGAAAACACCACGGATCGTGATTTTGTGGTTCAGTTATCGGTAGAATGGATTTATAAAGCGATGCTGGAAGGCATAAAAGATCCTACCATACTTGTAAGAAAGGGAAACTTAATCAATGTGGAAATGACAGCTTTTTATTATGCTGACAAAGTAGAGAACGAACTAACAAAAATTGAAAAAAAGGAGATCAGTAATGAAAAAAATAACCCAAAAGAAAAAACTTTGGAGCATGTCGGACATTTTGAAAAAGAAAACCCAGTCTCTCAGCAAAAAGATAAACAAAACAAAAGTCTTTCAGATCAGAAAAAGAACCGGAAACCGGAACGGAAAAGAAGAAGATTCAGATTATAGATTAAATCAGGATTGCAGGATTATACGGTTGAGGAAATAGAAGTGGGGGTTGTTTCACAGTGAAACAACCCCATTTTTTCCTAGTCATATCCAATGAAGAAAAAAAAAATTCGTATTTTTATAGCAACCAAAACACTGAATATGACACCTTTATTAGTTATGGGCATTGGCTTTTTAATTCTCGGACTGGCTTTACGTTATTGGATCAACAGACGTAAATTCTACCGTCGTGGTCCCGCAGGCGCTGAAGGCTTTTCCAGTTATGAGCGATCTGTCATTATAACCTTAGTGGAAAGATTTGGCAAATGGATAGCGTATGCTCTGATCATTTTAGGTATTGGTTTTTTATGGACAGCAAGAACTTTCAAAAAAGATCAGGAAAGACGCCAAAAGAGTATTGAAGCCTATCAGAAGTAAGCCATTTAAAAGCTAAAATTCCATATAATCCTATCCTTATATCTCCAGTCGTAGAAATACGACAATTTCTCAAAAATGTGGTATAAAATTTTGTCAGAAATTTTTATAGTTATATATTGGCTTACCAAGTCATTAATTATTAACCTATTAAAAACCGCTAATGAATCATTTATTTAATTTTCAAATCACCTCTTGTTGAGGTATTCCCGCTAGTTTTCGCTACAATTACAAGCAAGTGAAATTAATGTAAATGGAACAGGGCCTACCTTTTTGTTTGCAGTTGTCCTCAAAGAATCCTACCCAAAGGATTATATTTTAATTAAACACAACCGAAAAAATTATTATCATGTTTCAAGAAGAAAGGGATCTTTCCCATACCGGAAAGTATTCAGATAAGATGAATTATGAGAACGAATTCAAAAAAAATGTAAATGTTGAAGATCTAGACCAAGATGCCGTTAAAGTTAAAAATGCCATCAGCACAGGGAAACAGATGTTCAATAAGTCGATATTACCCAATGAGCCAGAGATCTCAAAAGAAAAAATCTGGGGCAAACAACCTACTTCACAGATCTATAATGCCAAAGCAATTCCCGAAAATGTCATTGCAGGCATAAATCGAGTGGTGAATCTTGACATTCATGTTGAAGGCAAGCCGATAAAATATTTCAAACATTTCAAATTAAAACAGAGAGCTTCAAAACATCATAAATTTGAACTTATCCTGGCCCATGATACATTGGGAGATCATGAGAATCATAACCTGGAAAATGCACAGAAATTTTTAGGTAAGAGAATTACAGTTGTTTTTAAATATAAAGAAGTTGAGCAAAGTCCTGAGCGTAACTTTGTCGGTGTTATAACAGAGGTTGGCTTTAGTCAGGAAAAAGGCAGTTTGGGAAATATTGTATTTTCAGGATATAGTCCAACAATTTTATTAGATGCAGCACCCCATATCCAGAGTTTCGGAGGTATGCAGCCAATCAGCCTGAACAGCATTGCAACTGAAGTAATTAAAGAAGCACTGGATCAGGGAAAATATGATTTTCGTGTTGATGCTCAGCACGGTAATATTCCATACAGCTGTCAATATGAAGAAACACATTTTAATTACTTGGCAAGAATTGCAGAAGCCTATGGTGAGCAGTTCTTTTATGACGGCGAAATTCTCCATTTTGGGAAAATGCCACCACAGGAACAATCTGTTAAACTGGTTTACGGAAGTAATTTAAGTGATGTTAAGATCAAAATGAAAGCTCAGCATGTAAAACCGACATTTTACGGTTATAATAGTAGTAAAGATGAAAAGTTTCAAGGCAGCGGTTCCAAAATCACCCATACCTCGGATATTGCCAAACGTGCCTACGAGATTTCTGAAAGGACATTTCAAACACCGTCCTTACGGGTTGCACCGATCAAAGCAACATCTTTTATGGATATTGATGCTTCCCAAAAAGGTACTGCTGGAAGCAAAGCTGCAGAGGTATTGGTTACTTCTGGAAAAACAAGTTTGCCATTTCTTTATCCTGGCTGCGTCGCTGATATAGAAATGCGAAAGCGGGACTCCAATGAGACTACTTTCTTTACGAAATTAATGGTTATTGAAGCTCTTCATCAGGTAGATGCCAGAGGCTATTATGAAGGATCATTTAAAGCAATTGCCTCCGATACGGGCTTTCTGCCAAGACCAGAATATACCAATCCATTAGCGGAGCCACAATTTGCAAAAGTAATATCTAATACAGACCCCTTAAATCAGGGAAGGGTACAGGTACAGCTGGACTGGCAAAAAGGTCAGGATACTACTGAATTTATTCGTGTTATGTCACCCGATGCAGGAAGTAGTGATAAGGTTGGAAAAAACAGGGGATTTATGTCTATACCCGAAGTTGGAGATCAGGTAATTGTTAATTATGTGCATCTTCATCCTGATCGTCCTTTTGTTATGGGCGGAATGTATCACGGTGGAATCGGAGCCGGAGGAGGCGAAGGAAATAATATTAAAAGTCTTAGTAGCAGAAGCGGAAATAAACTGGAGCTCAACGACGGAGAGGGTTCTGTTTTTCTTACTGACCAAGGTGGAGCAAACATGAAATTTGACGGTGCTGGGAATGCCGATACAAATGTGAATGCAAGTCATAAAATTAATGCAGGAAGTACAAGTTCCATAAATGTTGGTGGGAAAAAAGGCGGAGGTGCAAATTCGATGTTTAAAATGGATAATGCGGGGAATATAAAATTGGAATGTGATACCAACATTACCATTAAAACAGGAGCCAGTTCGATGACACTTATGTCAGATGGTAAGATTGTCCTCAGTGGTAAAATAATTGGAATTGGAGCTGAGGGCATCGGTCTTGCAGCTAAGGAAGGAATCAATCTGACTTCACCATCAAATCATATCGGAGGTGGTCAGACAAAAATCGATGGTGGTGATGCTTTCATTAACTGATAAATACTAACCGATGAAAAGCAAAATAATAAAGATCCGTCGGCCATTTTCAGAACAGTACACGATGTATATTGATACGGATCTCTATGGTGTCAATGTTAAAATGGAGAGTAAGACAAAACTTCGATGGGATTTCACCGTTGTTTCTGTCAACGAAGGAGAAATTGAGGTAAAGTTGCTATTACTTGACCATATCTTATTACATACAGATAATCCAATTGTGAAAGAAACGGCAACTATGACACAGGTATTTTCCCGTATGTACAATGAACTTCATCTGATTATTGATCAAGCCGGAGTAATTAAAAAAATACTAAACCTTCATGTTGTCCTTGATAAATGGAAAGATGTAAAAAAAGAAATGGTAGCAATTGCCGAGCGTACTCCTGATATTAAAAACGCGATTCAGCTACATGACAGTATTTTCAATGATGAATCACGATTGATACAAGGGATTCAGTATGGTGAATTCTTTATGATTTATTTTAATAAATTTTTTGAAAAGAATCTACCAAAATCCGAAATACTGACAGGAACGAACTGGTTCAAGACTGCAAATGTAACCTGGCGCTATATGTACGAAATTATTAGAGATTACAGTAATTCGGACAGGAATATAATTTTACAAGTAAAAGGTATTCCGTCAGTAGTTCTTGGGGCTGGATTCTATCAACGTGCCTACCTGCAATTTAGTCAAATGAAAGACATAGGAAAACTTACCACGGAACTTGATGAAACCGGAAAATACGAAATTGAAGAAGAAACAGGTCGTCTGATTCAGGCCAAGATATACAGGAATGAGATTGCTGATAAAGATCTGTATATGAAAATGACCTATACTCTTGTGTGTGAGGAGATCCTAAAAGAGAAATTATTGAAAGAACAGGAACTGGATACTAAACAAATTGAATTGACCATTGAGTAAGACGTTATGACCAATATTACAGCAATAAAAAATCAAGATAAAAAACTCCCGAAAACTTTCAGTTTTGGGAAATTCCGACTGTCTTTAAATTTTACCAGCAATTTGGCTATTGAAGAAAAATTTAATGGAAAAGCGTTTCTTATTGAACTGTCTCATCGGAGTGGAGAAATTATCACTTTACGCTCATATCTTTTTGAAATGAGAATGTTCGAGAAACGAGTTAGGCTATATTATTATAAAAGAAAACGGATTTTGAGAAAGGAGGATGGGAAAGATCATAACTGAAAAAGATTTTTGGATGTGTTCTTCCGGCGCAATGCCCGCGCCTGTACAAGGAACCCGAAAGAGCAATACAAAGGAAGGTGGTGGAGAGACGTATATTACGGTAGCGGATACGGCCACTTTGAGTACCATTGATTTTGGATGCACTAAATCCATGCTAATGACCGCTATATTGACAGCAATAGTAGTTGTTGTTGCGGCTGTTGTTATTTCAGCTTTTGTGATTGCAACTGGCGGTGCAGGGCTTGGTCTTCTAGCGTTAGTTGCCATTGGTGCTGGGGGCGGTATTGTCGGAGGTATCATAGGAATGGTCGAGGGAAATATGAAATGTGGTCAAAAGAATGCTCAGGTGAGACATTGGTCAGACAGTAAAGGAGATCTTTTGTTAACCAATACACCTGCGATTACAAGTGATTGTGTTATGACCTGTGATGTTGGTGGAGTAGTTAAATACGCGCCCAACATTAAAACCTGGAATGATGCCTACATGCAAGCTGGTCTTTCATATTTTACTACCTTTTTGGAATGTGCATTAGGTGGTGCGGGAATTGGTCTTTTGGGAGGACTTGGAGCCAGTGCCTTTACGGGTATGAGCGGAGTAGCGACGCTTTCGCAGTCTGTTGCATTTACTTGGCCAACATG
Organism: Sphingobacterium sp. UBA7625; assembly: GCF_002484085.1. Lineage (NCBI taxonomy): Bacteria > Pseudomonadati > Bacteroidota > Sphingobacteriia > Sphingobacteriales > Sphingobacteriaceae > Sphingobacterium > Sphingobacterium sp. UBA7625. The sequence continues at coordinate 310,794 of NZ_DLJD01000003.1, read as the reverse complement.
GTCAAGCATTGGTATAAATTTAGGTATTATGGGTGCTGTAAAAGGTACATCGGGATACAATCAATACCAAAGAGGCGAAGCTTGGGATTTAAGTGAAGAACAGAAATGGGACATGGCAATACCTGAAAAAGAAGCTATAAAGAGAATTCAAGAAAATGGATATCAATCTATTACATTAAATGATGTTCTTCTCTTCGGTTCAGATCTCATTGGCCCATTTATTAATATTAAAACAGCTCCTTCACTTGCAGCTGCGGAAGCAAGGGCCGCTGCGCAAGGTAAATCTAATACCGACCCTGCTAGTGCGAAACCGGCTACAGATGATGGTATTGTGAATAAGCAAGAGCCTGTAGCTAAAAGCCCCAACAGTAACACTGAAACTCCTACTGAAAATTCAGCTAATCTTAAAGGGGATGCATTTGAATCAAACCCGCCAGCCGATCCGCCTGGTACATTTAGAGATAGTAACGGAAAGCTAAGGAATCCAGACGGAACATACGCTAAAGATCCAAATGCAACTGGTGGCAAGTCCCGTACAGGGGATGAATACAATAGAAGTATGTCTGAGCGTAGGAAAACCCTGTTGAGAGATGCGGATGATCCAAATGCGGATTTAACACCGGAAGCCCGTCAATTTATTAAAGATAATAACGGAAATAAAGTTCCTGAAGGTTATGAAGTTTCTCATGAAGAGCCTTTGTATACAAGAAGTACGAATGAGGGTAAATCTGAAATAGACGTGGCGGATAATATGAAAACTCAGCCTAAAGACACCCATAGGGCTAGGCATAAAATTTGTGGAGATCAATATCACGAATTCGGACCTGCCAATAAACCCAAAATTCTTAAATAAATTAGTAATTTAACAAAATGAATGATAATATAGATTTGAACTATCAAAAGGCTAATGAAACCGATAGTTTCAAAGTACATAATGACTTTTTAAACAAACTATTGTTAGATACCTCCCATGAAGGGATGGAAAAACATTATCAGTTATTCCAAGACAGTCAAAATAAAGATCTAAAAAGAATTCTAGGAAAAGGTTTCTTAAAAAGAGGCGAAGCTGGTTTGATTTTTTTAAGTGAAAAACTTAAAAATGAAAACGATACAACAAAAAAATCAAATGTAATTCATCTATTAGGATTATCCGGCGTTAAGAAATATCTCAGCGATATAACTCCATATTTGGACAGCACTATTTATGATCTAAGGTATAAGGCTATTATCGCAATTGGATGGTTAGGAGATACAGACATGATAAGTATTTTACAAAATCATTTTTTAACGGAAAAAGAACTGGATCTTAAATGTTTTCTGATCACTGCAATGCGTCAGATATATTTTAGGATTCCAGCTGCTAAAGACATGATATTACCTTTCCTTTATGAAAAGTTAAAGTCAGAATCAAATGAACAGCTGATTGCTATAATCGTTGTTGTAATTCAGGATCTGACAAAGATAAAATATGGTCTAAAAGAAGACCCAATTTCAGGAGAGATTTCAGGAAACATAATTGGTTCGAAAGATAAAATTATTAAAAAATTTAATTTATTATGATTAGGACATTCTATTATGACTCATCCTCAGACGAAGGAATTGAATCTAGTGAAGCCCGTGAAATGACTTTAGAAAATGCATTAGAAACTTTCTATAATCTATCGGAAGAAAAAGGAAGCTTTATTGGCTTTAAGACCAATGATAAAATAATTCAATTTGATTGGAACGATGATAATCTATGGATGGCGGATATTCCCGATCCGCAGAAACGGGGCTCCTTTCAGAAAGAATGCGATTATGATCAATGTGTAGATATAATTAAATCTGCTTTTGATAATCCAAATTGGCAAATACCAAATGACTTTGGTTTTATGAGTTGGTAGTAAATAGATCCCCTCTTTTCGTATGTTACTCTTTAGATTTGTTTAAGTGCTGTTATTCTATGTTGGAAAATATATTAAATGAATTAAATTTAGGAAAGGAACTTAAATCATTGTATAAAGGTGAAATTCCGATTATTGATGAGTATAGCATGTTTAGGTTTTATATTGAAGAGCCAAAAACAGGCTCATTTGCTCATCCACCGTTTTTCATACCTTTTATGTATAGTTATGACGCAGACCATTATCATGTGGGAATTATTAAACACTGGTTTTCAGACAGGAAAATTAGTTTTGGAGATATGATAGATGGATCTGGGTTTCAAACAAATGAAATTGCCAGAAACGAGAAGCAACTGTTTTCGCGATTGTTGTTTAACGAATTCGTGAACAGCGAGGATTGTATTGTTACTGAAAGACTAGAAAAATGTGCGGCACTCATGGGGTTGAGAAATCAAAATTTTTTAGAATTTCAACAAGCAAATCAGAGCCATCAACAAAATCCAGAATGTAATTTATCGATAATTGATACAAATAGACCGCTTTCCTGTCTAAAAGAAAATGAAATTTATGATGGTGAATTTCCCTCTAACGATAAACTGATAATTTTGAGCAATGTTCCAAAGTCTTGTTACTTTGAAATCTTTCAAAAAGAATGGATTGGATACAATAAGGATAAGTCAGGTTTTCCTTTTTTTAAAAAACATCCAAAATATAAACCAATCGACGATATTCCCGAATGGCTTTTAGCCAATACAAATAAAAAAGAGCTATTTGAAAAGTATATTATTTCTAGAGAGTACGACAAAGCCTGGTTCACAATTAATGGTATTGGCTTTACCCCCAAAGAAGTAGGTGAAAGACTATACCGTCTGAAAGAATTCACCAATGAGAAAGCCTATCATTTATGGGCGGACTTTTGGTGTGAAAAGTATGGGGATATGGATAGTTTTATTTTCATATAAGTGTGAGGCGAAATTAAAGAATGAAAGAAATTTTAAATGAAATTTGTTCAGATCCCAGAATAACTGAGATTTCAATGGGAACAATAAGACCCTTTAGTGAATATAGTGGTTGGGAATACTATGGGGCTACATCTAAAAATGATAAAGCAGACTTTCCCTTTCCTCCGTTATTTATTCCGATCATAATTGATTATAATTCTACTCCAGTAGCTGAGGGAATTATTAAGCATTGGTTTTGTGAGCGAGAATATACATTTGGATATATTGACTTTGGAAACGGTTTTCTAATAGGTGAGTCTGCCAGAAGCTATGAGCAGTTTATCGAAGGAATGTTATTTGAACAATTTATTGATCAATTTAATTATGTAATGACTGATGAATTTCTTAGTCTTGCTAAAAAATTGCAGATTTCAAAGGAAGATTTATCTAAATTTTATGAAATTAGTGAAAGAGAAACTAATAACACTGAATGTTTTCTTCCAATTTTCATTGAGAATCAACCATTAAACTGCATCTACAATAAAAATAACTATGACGGTAGTCATCCTAGCAATGAATCAGTAATTATTGAAAGAAATATTTTACAGGCTTCTTTCTTTGAAATTTTTCAAAAGGAATGGCTTGGATACGATATTAAAAATAGAGGATTTTCAATTTTTAATAGGAAACCTAAATATCAGCCCCTAGATAATATTCCTGATTGGCTTAAACCAGATATTGAAAAGAAGGAATTATTTGAATATTACATGGTAAAAAAAGAATATGACAAAGCTTGGCTTACAATAAATGGACCTGGCTTTAATCCTAACGAAGTTGGAGAAAGATTACAGCGGCTAAAACAAGTTTCTACTGAGAAAGCATTTCATTTATGGGCTGACTTCTGGTGTAGTAAATATGGTTACATGGATAGTTTTATTTTTGTTTAAGTGCTTTTATGCCTGTAAATCTTTATTGAACAAAAATAGAATTGGATTTTAATATGCTAACGAATAATGATGAAATTAGTTTTTACGCGAACAGAGAAATTAGAACTTGAAGGTTTATTGTATACCAATTCAAAATCTCCGCAGTTTCAGAAACTGCTACGCACGAATAAAAAGCTTTTAGTATTTATTTTGATTGGGTTTGCCATAATATTATTCTTTTTCAACAAGCAACTTTCACTACTTATTACTATTGTCGGCGCCATTGCTGTTATTATTTTCCCAAGGTTTCAGCGGTGGTTTTATTGGCGGTCCTTTAAAAAATTAATAAAAGCAGATGAGCATAAAAATCTCTTTGGGGAACAATTTACTGTAACTTTTGAAGGTAACTATCTTGAAATTGTGGGATCTATGGCAAGTTCAAAACATAACTATGACAACTTTAGCTATGTTTCTGAAACCATTGATAATATATTTATTAAACTTATTGTTGGAAACTATCTAGTGTTCCCAAAAGACCAGATAAAAGATTTGCCTGAGTTTTTGGATTACATCCAAGGATTTTGTTCCGATCATTCGCTACAATACATTGATGATAGACACTGGAGATGGTAAAATATCGCGATAATTTAAATGATTAAAAAAATCATAGATTGCCAATCATTTGGCTTTATATCGGGGTAAGCCAATTTCATTCTCCTGTGGATAAGGAGCCCTAAAGGTCATGCTGACATCCTCTTTTATACGTTCTTGTGCTTCAAACTTTTTTGCTTCATCATGGGCATATCTCGGATCAGGAATGAAAGGCATTTTTGCCATTTTAGTAATTGTAATCGTTGGAAAATGAAAATCAACCTCAACAATTCCCAGCAACAAATAACATCCGCCGCCCTGAAATGGATACTTCCCAAGACAGTCTGGAAAATGTGCTGTGTCAAAGTAGTCACCATTAACATCGACCCAGGTACCAAAATACATCGTTCCCCTTTTCGTTGGAACATGCTTTCTTGAAATCAGATATGCGAGCATCTTCACTTCTTTCTTGTGGTAGGTGGTCAAATCTTTTGCCATTACGGTTCCCCTATATTTAGTTTTTAGTAGGTCAAACGGAGTACATGAAACAGGAAAGCTCAGGATCTCGATTTCATCAAAAGCGTCTTCAAAGATATCACGTCTCAATTCAGGAAATTTAAATTCTTTTACCGGCTGCTCAAATAAAGTTTCAAAACGACGTTCCGGCTTAAATTCACCGAGCAGAACCCTCGCTTTTAGAAGCAACTCGTTTTTTGGAACACCACTGAAACGAAAAGCGCCAATGAAAATAAAGATCTGAATTGTTTCAATACCTATCGGGATTCTTTTAATAAAATCTTCCATTGATTTATAATCCCCATTTCTGCGCCTTTCTTCGGGAATCAGTTCAGCTACCTTTTTTTCTACTTTTTCAAGATGCATCAAACCTAAATATATCTTATCACCAAATACCGTAGTTTGATACTCACTATGATTAACACATGGATTTAATATTGTTGCTCCCGACATTCTTGCCTCATGGACGTACACTTCGGTTCTGTAGAATCCCCCCATATTGTTGATTACAGCTACCATAAATTCAATGGGATAATTGACCTTAAGGAATAAGCTCTGGTAACTTTCTACAGCATAGGATGCTGAATGAGCTTTGCAGAACGAATAACCAGCGAAAGATTCTATCTGTCGATAGATCTCTTTACTTAATTCTTCTGGATGTCCCTGTTTCTTACAGGCATCAAAAAAATCATCCTTAACCTTCTGTAACGCAGCAAGCGAACGGCCTTTTCCGCTCATTGCCCGTCTCAGTATATCCCCATCGGCAGCAGATACGCCACCATAATGCAAGGCGATCTTAATGACATCCTCCTGATACACCATTATCCCATATGTCTCTCCCAGCTGCTGTTCAAATACGGGGTGGAAATATTCAAACTGGTCTGGATTGTTATGGCGGAAAATGTATTCCCGCATCATACCGGACTGTGCGACTCCTGGACGTATGATCGATGAGGCTGCTACTAAGGTTTTATAATTATCACATTTCAATCTCCGAAGCAAGCCACGCATTGCTGGTGACTCTATGTAAAAGCAGCCGATAGTTTTGCCCTGACTTAAGAACTCATTGCATTGCTTTTCATTCTTAGAAATTGAAGTGTCTTTAATGTTGACTTTTATTCCCCGTTTTTCTTCGAGAAGTTTTACAGTGTCATTAATAGTTCCCAGCCCACGCTGAGATAGAATATCAAATTTTTCAAAACCTATTTCCTCAGCGGTATGCATATCCCATTGCACGATGGGAAACCCTTTAGGAGGCATTTCGAGTGCTGTAAAATTCGTCAGTGGCTCTTCTGAAATCAGTATCCCACAGGAATGCATACTTCTCTGATTTGGAAATTTTTCTAAAAGCTTTCCGTATTTCTGTACCTGTTGGACAATCTCATCCCGAAAAACCTTTTCAGGATTTTTGCTGAGTTCATCTAATTCTTCCTTTGGTAAACCAAATGCTTTACCGACCTCACGGATAATTGATCTGTATTTAAATTCAACATTTGTTCCGCAGAACGCCACGAACTCTTTCCCATAACGATTGAAAATGTAATCAAGGATAATATCACGTTCCTGCCAAGACCAGTCAATATCAAAATCGGGGGGACTTTTTCTGTTTTCGTTCAGAAAACGTTCAAAGTAGAGATCAAGCTCCAGCGGACATATGTCAGTGATTCCCAAACAGTATGCAACAATACTGTTCGCCCCGCTCCCACGGCCGATGTGCATAAATCCCATACTGTTGCTGTACCTGATGATATCCCAGGTTATCAGAAAGTAACCGCTAAAATTCAATTCATCAATTACTTTCAATTCCTTCTCAATCCGTTTTTTAGCTAGCTGGTGGTGTTTTCCGTATCGTCTTTCTAACCCCGCATGGGCCAATCGTGTCAATAACATCAAGTCATCAGCCTTTGTTCCGGTATAGTGCTTTTTATTCCTTGGTGTGCCAAATTCAAATCGGTACTCACAATCTGCTAGTAATGACGCGGTATTCTGGATAATCTGAGGATAATTTTCATAAATTTTTAAAATAATATCCGAGGGCTTAAAATATTCAGATTTTGCGCATACATCATCTTCCTGAAGCCTCGAAAGCAATACGTTATTATCTATAGCTCTTAAAATCCGATGTAGATTATATTCTTTTTTAGTACTGAATGTTACCGGATGTAGGATGACCATCTTCGGAATTAGCTTTTTGTATTCCGCGCGAATCAAAAGGTTTAAGTTTTCTAGCCTTACCCCAACAAATTCGTTATCCTTAAGATCTGCAGGAATATTATTGAGCGGATAAATTATAAAGTTCTTCTGAAGATTCGGTCTTACTGGAAGATCAACCTCATCGCAGTTATAAGATGACAATATTCTATTCACTTCCGATAAGCCATCAAATTCTTTCGCAATGCAAATATATTGGAGGATATTATTCTTTCGAACCTCTACTCCTGCTATTGGTTTTATACCATGTTGTTCACATTTCTTCTTAAATTCATATATACCCGTAACGGTGTTGATATCGGTCAATACAAGTTCCCTTACTCCCAGCGCCGAAGCTTGGGATACAAGGTCATCTATGGATAATGTGCCATATCGAAGACTATAGTAAGAATGACAGTTTAAAAACATACTTGTGCGTTTTAATGTAAAAAGTCAAAGCCTATTGCCCGGCCGACAGCAGAGCTTCCAAACCGATTCTTGATATTATCCATCGCCTGATATAAGCTGATCAATTCAGATGAATCTTCAAACAGGTTCATTTGGTAGCTACCGTGTACCAGATCTGTAAAACGTAAGCCTACCAATCGAAGCCGCATTCGCCTGGAATAAATTTTATCGAAAAGTTCCACAGCAACCCTGGCAAGGGTATGATCTGCCGAGGTATATGTCACCCGACATTGTTTGGTTTCTGTATCAAAGTTTGAATACCTAATCTTGATTACCACAGTGGAGGTCAGCCATTTTTCCTGTCTCAATTGATGTGCTAATTGCTCCGCCATACCAGCAATGAGCCCCTTTACTTCCTTGACATCCATCGTATCACTGCTAAAGGTGCGTTCTTTTGATATAGATTTCCTTTCTGAATATGGGACAACAGGAGTTTCATCAATACCGTTTGCTTTCTTCCACAAGTCAATACCATTCTTTCCGATCATTTGTTGCAATACCTCCACAGGCATTTCGGCCAGCGTCCCAATGGTTCTAATTCCAACTCTTGAAAAAAGCTGAAATGTTGCATTTCCCACCATCGGCATCTTTCTTATTGACAATGGGCTTAAAAAGGAATGAACGCCCAAAGAGGGAATTTCACGATGTCCATGTGGTTTAGATTCGCCCGTGCCTATTTTACTTACCGTTTTATTAACTGACAATGCATAACTGATCGGAAGTCCCGTCTCTCTTTCGATCTTTGCTCCCAGCTCTTTTGTCCATTTGTATGCCCCGAAAAACTTGTCCATTCCGGTCAAATCAAGATAAAACTCGTCTATTGATGCTTTTTCCATAAGTGGTGCAGTTTCCTCGATCACCTCAGTCACTGTGTGGGACATTTTTGAATAAAGTTCCATGTCACCTTTGACGACCTTGGCCTGGGGGCATAAGCGCAACGCCATTCGCATTGGCATAGCCGAACGAACGCCGAAAGATCTCGCTTCATAAGAACAAGATGACACGACACCCCTGTCACCACCGCCAATAATGAGGGGTATGCCATTCAATTCTGAGTTGACCAACCGCTCACAGGACACAAAAAAAGTGTCCAGATCCATATGTACTATCGCCCTTTGCATACTGTCAAGTTTTATTTTACAAAATTGCTATGATTTTTAGCAAAATACACTAACTTTGTTGCTATAAATTATAGCAATGTTATTACTCGCTGATAATCTGCGTTTTCTGAGAAACGAACTTAATGCTTCACAACAAATTGTTGCGGATGCGCTTCATATTACAAGAGGTAGATATAGCAAATATGAGGAGGGTGCCAGTGATCCACCCATTGACATTCTACTTAAGATATCCCGCTATTATAAGGTAAGTGTGGATCTATTAATTTCAATAGATTTACGAAAATATAAATTGGAGGAGTTGCTAAAGCTGCCTGACAACAGAATATTATTGCCTATCAAAACGGATAGTAAAGGTGAAAATAAAATCGAAGTTATTCCATTCAAAGCATCGATGGGTTATCTGGTTGGTTATTCTGATCCAGAGTATATTGAAAACCTGCAGACAATGTCCCTTCCATTTCTCAATCACGGAAAGTATCGGGCATTTCCTGTTGAGGGTGATTCTATGCCACCGTACAAAGACGGAAATTTTATTATAGGACAATATGTTGAATCTCTCAGTGATTTAAAATTAGGAAAATCTTATATATTCATAACCCGTGAAGGCATCACCTATAAAAGACTCGAAGAACAATCTTCGAGCAAGATTAAAGTTGGCGCTGACAATAAATTCTATAACTCCTATGAAATTGCAAAGGAGAATATACTGGAAATATGGGAATTCAGATGCAGTATATCGACTGAAGAATTCGATATATTAAAGATAGAAGCCGATAAAGAAAGAATTCTGAAACTGTTTGAGGAATTAAAAGGTGAAATTTTAGAACAGAGATTTTAGATGAAACCTTTGAATGCTTTAAGATACACATTAAAAAAAAATGTAATTTTAAAGGAAAAATGAAAGTAGCCGAATTCCAACAACCTAGATTTATTGTAATTGAAACGGGACTCGTGGATTATCATTATGAAAACGAATATCATTATTCAAAAAGTAATTCATTCAGTTTTGACACTGACGAAGAGCGAATTTGGGTATATCATCTGGAGAGCGAATCCTTAATCGAATTGGTATATATGAATGAGCGTTCCCCGCTATATTTCGCGACCAGGAATAAAACGTTTTCTTATAAGGAAGACATATATACCGGTTACTTTGTCAAGAATAACGCAAGACGTCTCGGATTTGATGAGGATTTGATTTTGGAATCAGCCTGGGCATTTTTACTCGGAAAGCGTAAATGGGCAGAAGAATTTAAGGAAACATTTGGAAACAGAGATTAATATCAAAAAAAACAACAAAGAAATATCGTAGATTAGTAGAGAGTAATTAACGATATCTGTCATGAATAGTTTTGAATTTAAACAGCCTGAGTTTCTTCTTTGCGAAATAGGTATAAAGGATTCCACACTTCTGGGGGATCACATTCTCAACGATGAAAGGATCTGGGTATATCACCTAAAAAGCCAGTCACTCGTAGAATTTGTTTTTATGAACGAACTGGGAACCTATAATTTCAATGAGAAACATAAAGAATTCACTTATTTTCAATATCGCTATATAGTTTTTTTTGTTAAGAACAACTGCAACATTACTAAACAGAGTGAAGATGTGGTATTAGATCTAGCCTGGGACTATCTAGAAAGTTTTTTTATATGGGAAGACAAAACAATCAATATAAGAGATCACTTAAAATCCATCAGATCCGGAAATGATTTTAATATCAACTGATCCAAATTCCATAAATTTCAAAAACTTTATTAATAAAGTAAGCCATATCACCACATTAATAATTTTTATAACTTTTTTAGAAAAATGAAAAATATCGAGTTTCATCAACCAGAATTTCTTTTGTGCGAAAAAAGCATACAGGATTACGAAAATGACGGTGAGCTTGTGTCCCAGAAATCGGATTCGCTAGTGGGCGGGTATTATATTGAAGATGAAAGAACCTGGGTCTATCACCTAAAAAGCGAATCATTGATCGAGTTCCTGTATATGAATGGACGAGAGCCCCAAAAATTTACATCAAAACATAAAGACTTTGTGTATAAGACAGAAAATTACACGGGATTTTTTGTTATAAATAAAGCAAAGAACCTAGGTCAGGACGAGGATATAGTACTCGATAAAGCCTGGGAATTTTTAAAGGCTAAATTCCACTGGGAGGATACTTACTTTGAACTCGAAATAGAATAATGGAAGAAATTAAAAGCTACATATTTTAATCAGGCGACGTTCTTTTGCTTCTCCTATGTTTGTATAATTATAATCTAAGTGAAGAAGAGTGAGAGTAGATTTTGCTTTAAATAGCCATACGGTATATTCGGGAAAAGAAACTACCTCCTCTTCTTTACCTTTTAGAATCTGAACAGAATGTAAGGAATGCACTCATTATCAAGAGTCGTATAGCCAGTATATCCACTCAGGAGAAAAGATGACGAAAGGTTTTCACTTATCTAAAACAAATAAGATGAAGGTATTATTAAAACAAACGGTAGGCATTGATGTGGCACAAAACGAATTGGTGGTATCACTTGGCCGAATGGATGAGCATCTCAGTATAGAAGTTTATGCTTATAAAGTATTTGCAAATACCAAAAAAGGTTATTCAGCTCTTGTATCGTGGGTCAATAAGCAGACATCGACCTCAACAGAGATACGGTATGTAATGGAAGCGACAGGTGTTTACCATGAATCCCTGGCATACTATCTATACAATGTTAAAAAACAAGTCAGTATCGTTTTACCGAATAAGATCAGCAATTATTCGAGAACACTAGACATAAAAACGATAACGGACAAGAGTGCATCACAAGCCATTGCGAGATTTGGTTTGGAAAGACAATTGGAAGTTTGGGAACCTCCTTTAAAAATATACAATGATTTGAAGCAACTTTGTCGAGAGCGTGAACAGTTGATACAGGAGCGTACAATGTTAAAAAATCAACTGCATGCTGACCATACTTCTGAAACTTCAAATGCCAGTTCAGTGAAGAGAACAAAAAAGAGAATATCCATAATAGATCTGCAGGAAAAAGAAATACGTGAAGAAATAGCTGTACTTATCAAAGGAGATCACGTTTTAGCGGATAAGATGACAATAGTATCTTCTATTCCGGGAATAGGAAGCCTAACAGCTGTGACAATTATAGCCGAAACAAATGGCTTTGAGTTGATAAAAAATAAACGACAGTTAGTCAGCTATGCAGGATTGGATGTAAAAGAAAAGACGTCTGGAACTTCAGTGAAATCGAAACCCCGAATCTCCAAGCGGGGTAATCGCTATTTAAGGAAGGTAATGCATTTTCCTGCTCTAGCTGCAATCAGAACCGACGGAAGGTTCAGAGAGATTTTTTTAAGATTAGTTTCAAAGCATGGAATTAAAATGAAAGCTGTTGTGGCCATTCAAAGAAAACTATTAGAGTTGACTTTTATTTTATGGAAAAATAATTCATATTATGATCCGCAATTTGTAGATTATTCCATAAAATTAAAAAGAGGGAGGTCGATTTAAAACTTATCAGTTCCAAATCGACCTCCCTATAATTTATTTAAAAGGTTTTAGATTATACTACTACCCCTGAATTTTATTGCATTATCTTAAGAATAGTATTTTTTCTTCAGCCACAGACTTGCTCTGACCAGTAGTATGAGTACAGGAACTTCCACTAAAGGTCCAATGACACCAACAAAAGCTTGTGGAGAATTAATACCAAATACAGCAATCGCAACTGCAATGGCCAGCTCAAAATTATTCCCTGTCGCTGTAAAGGCAATAGATGCATTTTTGTCGTAAGGTACTTTTAAGGATTTGTTTACAAAGAAACTAACGAAGAACATTAGGATAAAATAGATTATCAATGGTATGGCAACTTTGATTACGTCCATTGGAAGCTCTACGATTTTTTCACCTTTCAAGCTGAACATTAAAACAATCGTGAATAACAAAGCATACAATGTAATCGGGGAAATTCTTGGAACAAATTTTCTATTATACCATTCGATCCCTTTTGACTTTACTAGAATGTATCTGCTTAAGAATCCGGCTAGAAAAGGAATACCAAGATAAATAAGTACACTTTCTGTAACATCTTTCATGGATACGCTGACATTGAAATTAGCAAGACCTAATTTACCAGGCAGAACATTGATAAATAACCAGACAAAAAAACTGTAGGTAAATACCTGAAAGATACTGTTTAAAGCTACCAGAAGAGCAGCATATTCTCTATTTCCTTTTGCTAAATCATTCCATACGATGACCATAGCGATACATCTTGCTAATCCGATAAGGATTAATCCTATCATATAGTCTGGCTCATTTCTCAAAAATAAAATGGCTAGAACAAACATTAAAATTGGTCCTATAACCCAATTTAGCAATAGTGAAATACTAATTACCTTTTTATCCTTAAAGGCAGTCGGTAAAAGGGAATAGTCCACTTTAGCTAGTGGAGGGTACATCATTAAGATCAATCCAATTGCTAATGGGATATTGGTTGTACCCATGGATAAGGAATCTGTTACCTTTGAAATACCAGGGAATAAGAAACCTAAGCCCACGCCGATGGCCATAGCAAGAAATATCCATAAGGTCAGGTATCTATCAAGAAATTTTAATTTTGGTTGCATACTATTTTAATTTAATCCTATTGTTTTACTTCTTCTTTCCATGATTACTGTGTCACGCCAGGTATCTCCAAGCTTTCCGATTTTTTCACGGTGACCTATTATTCTAAATCCCGTACTCTTATGAAGAGCTATTGTAGCTTCATTTTCTGGAAACATTCCACTTTGTATTGTCCAAATTCCATGGATCTCACTTTCCGTTATCAATTTTGTCATCAGGGCTTTTCCTATTCCTTTTCCTTTGTGGTCATTGGAAATGTAAATGCTCACTTCAGCCACTCCGCCATATACACAGCGATCACTAACCGCAGATAACGCTGCCCATCCCACTATGATATTGTCAATGACAGCAGCAAAACGGCTATGCTCTAATTTACTTTTGTCCCAATCTTCCCAATTGGGAACTGAGGTTTCAAAAGTCGCATTTCCAGTTTCAAGGCCCTGTCTATAGATTTCAGCAATTTCCCTAAACTGTTCTTTACCAAATGAAATTATATCCATATTATTTCTTTAATTGTGAAAAGACATAAAGCATTTCTGATGCTATCTGTAAACTTCTTTCTGCGTAGACCTGAGTTTGTTCCGGGGTATTGTCAGAAGCTTTGGGATCATCGTATTTTATTGGAAATCTATCCTCTGCTCCAAACACAATCGGACAGCCTTCATCCGCATTATTGCAGGTCATAATTGCTCCGAATTCATTTTTTGGATTAAAGTCATTGTTATATTCTTTGGAGAAACAGATTACAGCAGCTTCATTTTGTGCGTACTTTACTGCATAGACAGGGTTTTCGTTCTCGCTAAGTTTTTGGATCTGAAAACCTTGGTTACTTAACGTTTCTGCTACTTTAGGAAACATCGCTGTTGCCTCAGTGCCACCTGAATAGCAATATACGTTCTTAACGTCAAAATGATAAGCCATAGTCTGCGCCCAGATCTGCGATAAATGACTTCTTCTACTGTTATGGGTACAGATGAAATTTAAACGGATCGTCTGGTCAGTTTCTATTTTCCTCTGCACATAATCAACTAAAGGTTGCAAAACTATTTTTCGTTCTTCTGATATCGTACCAGCTGAGAGTGCTTCGATATTTTTTACAAGTGTTTGGTTCATTTCTAAATTCTAAAATTAATAGCCTCTTCTTAAATTTTCTGCATATTCATTAGGTAGTGGGCTGTTTTCAACTGCTTGTGCCGCTTTTTCAATATCATAATCAAATCGAATAAATTCAACTTTGATACTGTCTTTATTAAGCACAGAACTATTGTCATTGATCGTTAACATAACATAGCCTCCCCGCACATCATTATCTTTTGGTTTTCCAACAGAACCGATATTAACTGCATGGCGATAATGCGGAAGATCCTCAGTACCTGAATTTAAAATGCGATGATATGGCTTATGGGTATGTCCAAAACACATAATATCCGCATCCGCTTGCTCCATGATCCTGAGCATGCTTTTTTCCTCCCGGTCTTCAAACAGATATTCATTGATTTTTCTTGGGCTGCCATGTACTAATAGAAGATTTAATTTGTCTTCATTAAGCTGGAACTCAACTTTGATGTGTGCAGGAAGTGTTCGCAGATAGGAGCGTTCATCGTCCATCATAATGGAGTTTGTAAAAGAAATGGAAATGTTACCATTGTCTTTTTCACCGTCAGTTTTATAGGCACAACCACATTCGTTGCTCATACGCCCAATGCCAAAATCATAATTTCCGGCAATGGTTGGTATTTTCCTCTTCCGGATCTCATTGACCACCTCGTTGGGCCAAATATTGTAACCTACAAGATCTCCTAAACAGTAAATACTATCCGGATCACGGAATTCGACATCTTTAAAGAAAGCTTCCAGTGCCGGTAAATTTGCGTGAATATCACTGAATAATGCAATTTTCATTTTAGTTTTGTTGGTTTAAAAATTCTTCGATTTCAGCAATGGTCTGTTTTGCTATTCTGTTTACCCCTATTAATGTTGCAGAGGCGTAACCAGTCCAGTTGCCATATCCTACAAGCCATAGTCCGGTCACTTCTAAGGACTTGCTTTCTGTAGTTTTTGCAATGCCCTTTTCATCCGTTTCTATAAGTGATTTAAGATAAGAGGTATTGTAACCGAAACCTGTGCACCAAATAATAGCATCAAATTCCTCTTTTTCACCATTATACCAGATTACCCCTTTATCGTATAGCTGATGGAATGTACCACTTGATACAAATACGCCTCTTTGTTTAGCCTCCTTAACGGTTGGAACCATTACGATATTACCTAAATTGTATTGCGATGAATCAAACGGTTTTCCTTCTTTTTCCGCCTTGTATCGGGCAGAGGCAACAGTGAATAAATAATAACCATCTACATCATCAGGTAAAAATTCAGGCTCCTTTTTGGTTGACCATTTTACAGTGGTAACTTTTGAAAGCTCTGCAACAATCTGTGCGCCTGAATTACCTTCGCCTACTACTAATGTTTTCAGTCCGATAAATTTTTCAGGGTTCTTATATTTTCCCGAATGTATCTGTAAACCTTTATAATCTTCTATTCCATCAATCGTTGGAATAAATGGATTCTCCCAAGTTCCGGTTGCTGAAATAACTGTTTTGGCTTTAAAAATCCCTTGAAGAGTATGAACGTAAAATAAACCTTCATTTTTTTTAATTTCAGTAACTTCAGTACTCCTTTGAACATTCAGTTGATAATGGTCTTCATACTTGCCCAAGTAATCAATTACTTCTTGTCTTAGCGGAAACTGATGTTCAGATTTAGGCATTAGCCAACCCGGTAATGAACTGTATTCTCTGGGAGAAAAAAGAGTCAGACTATCCCAGGTATGGAGCCATGCACCACCTGGAATATCCTGCTTGTCAAGTATAATATACTTCAGTTTTGCCCGTCTCAGATAATATCCACAAGCTAAGGCACTCTGTCCCCCTCCAATAACAATAACATCAAAAATTTCTTCCATCGGATTTTAATACTGTTTAGAAGTTATATATTACATTCTTCGGATAGTTAGCAACAACCACCTCCGGGTGTACATGTATTGCTCTGATTTACCGTTAACTCAGAAAGGTTTTTCTTTTGCTTTTCTGATGGAATACCACAAGCGTCCTGGGCAAGGCATGCTGTTGTTTTGCTTTTCAACACAAATGTTTTTCCGTTAAACTCCAGATCATATTTACCGATGGTATCACTTTGATATTCAACTTCGATCTCCGAATCTTCGATTCCTAATTTCTCCTCAGAAAGTCTGATAATGTTTAACAACTTACCTGGTTTTAAACGATGTTCATAATCATCTGCATTCCAAAGCTGAAAGTTTACAGCCTTTTCATCACGGATTACACCACCGCAATCAATAAATCTTTTATTGATCTGACCCACTTCTGTAACATGGAAATGTTCAGGTACAAATGTTCCGTTTTCTAATTGAAATTCAACATTCTCTAATGTTGGAAGAATTTCTTTGATTTCTGATAATTTCATTGTTTTAATATTTTATAGTTATAATGCAATATTGCGATATTTGTTAGCAAATTTTTTTAACAGCATTTGATCTGTATCTTTTCAAAATAACATTTGAATTTTGGAACATAGACCATAATATGTACGAGGCTGATGATTATCGCACCCGGTAAAAGGTTCAATGCGATGATCTTAAAAGTTTGATAGTTTTCTATCTGCTGAAAATTTTCCGTTAAACTGATGCCATCAGCATTTACATCTATTTTAATCACTAAAAAAACAGCGATAGCAGCGAAGTGGAAACCATTTACCAAAAGGTGAACAATATATTCCCATCTTGGCAGCCCTCCCATAAATGCTCTACTATCTTTTTCAACATAGGCATCGACCAACAAGGTGATAATATCAGCTCCAATCAAAATGCAGCCAAATAAAAACAAATTGTTGTTTTCAATATTGATGAATAGTGAGATTAAGATACCCGTAAATAATACGGCTCTGATTGTATGTGTAAGATGTTCAAAACGGCTTTCTTCATGTTGATAGAGGCGATATTTATATAAGTGTAAAAATACACCATCAAATACTGCCAGCAGCGAATAACTGATCAACAATATCGACGATATTAGGAAAGCAATTTCCATATGCTTAACAACATTTTTGATTGGTTACTGTAAAGATTATTTTTGAAAAATACTCTTTCAATATATCAAAAGTATTTTCATCAATGCAGTAACAAACTGAGTTACCTTCGATGCTTCCCTGTATCAAACCCGCATTTTTTAATTCTTTTAAATGCTGTGATACAGTAGGCTGTGCTAATGGTAGTTCATTCACAATATCTCCAGTGATACAAGTATTGACTTTCAATAAATACTCGATAATAGCAATTCTCGCCGGATGTCCCAAAGCTTTAGCAATAACCGCAATCTGGTTCTGGCTTTCAGTAAAATGCTCTGTTTTTGTAGCTCCCATGTCATAATTATTATATTGCAATATTACGATATTATTTTTGATATAAAAAGATAATGATGATATTTTTTTATATGTTACCGCAAACCTTAAATATAAAAAAAGGGATAATTTAAATTGTTTCTTTGAAGTTTAACGTAAAAGAGGCTGCGTTTGTCATTATAATTTACTCCTTGTTTTTATCCAAGAATTTGTAATTGTATCTAGGTTTAAATAAATACCCAGAGTTTAACAGCATTTTTTATTTTCTTGAATTGGCGGACACTTTACAGAGCCGAAACTACAATATACGCAACAATCACCCTTGAGAGGTTTTAAAACTCTCTTGCACTTTTCACATTCGTAAAAATATTGGCAGGCGTTTGTTGGCATTGTTTCCTCTTTCTTGTAACCACAGTCTGGACAAGTTATTATTGTTTGTAACTTTATTTCCATTACGATACAGTTTTACTATTTAATGCTTTATATCCTGTTGAATTGATAGCATTTTCAATTTCTATGATACTTGTTTGTTTACTGTCGAACTTAACAATAGCGTTGCCCTTTTCATAAGATACTACAACTTCGACGATTCCTTTTAGTTTGCTGATCTCTGTTTTAACGTGATTTTCACAGCCTGAGCAAGTCATTCCTTTAATTGTAAACTCAACTTTCTGAAGTTTGGAAGTTTCGGAAAAAATTGCTTTACTTTCAGTCTTTGGAAAAAAGATGTGGGCATAAATTGGAAATGATAAAAGTAAAGCTGCCACGATAGTAATAATTCCTAAAAATGATTTTGTCTGCATAAAATTTGGTTTTTCAGTTATTTCACAATTACAGTCAATTTTCTTTTGTGGTTTCAATTTTTGATACCATGCAAATCCAAGCACTAAAATTGTTAAACCGATAAAATATGGACGGAAAGGTTCCAGCCAGGAAAAAGTTGAAGCAAGACCACTTGTTCCAGCTATAAGCGCCAAAACAGGTGTTATACAACACAGAGAAGCTGCAATAGCTGTTAGAAGTCCAGTACCGATAAGTTTTTTATCCGTTTTCATATTGTTTCTAAAACTTTATTATCAATTAGTATTTTAAAAAATGGATCCAGCAATTTTTCGTACTCTTTTGTCAATGAGTAAAAAATGGTTTGTGCCTCTCTTTCCGTTATAATTAGCTTTCGGTCTTTAAGCTTTCGTAAGTGCTGGGAAACTGCTGAAATTGTCATATCTAGTATATCGCTTAAATCACATACACAAAGTCGTTTTTCTTCATGTAAAAGAAACAAGATTTTCAGCCGTACATTATTTCCAGCTAATTCAAGTCCACTTGATAAATAATCAAAGGGGTCTTGGAGTTCTAAAACTCGATTTTTACAGCGATTGATCTGTTTAATATCCGCCTGTTGTCTTATACACGAAGTATTTTCCATCTTGCAAAGATAGCTAACTTTATTATTTAAGCAAGTGCTTAAATATTGATTGAAATGTTTTAAGAATTGTTCGGATTATAATACAGAATCTATTGCTCAGAAAAAGATACAGTGGATACCTACCTTCTTTACATTCCGATCTTTTTGAACTTTTTAAGAGATATTTTTTCCTAATGGATAAAAGTAAAAAAGCCGAATAGATTAGTATTCGGCTTTTTATAAGATATTATTTTGCTAGTTTCATAATAGAAAATGCGCCACGTATTACAATTGCGAAGACTACCGTTCCAACTATCAGGTCTGGTATTCGGGAAGAAGTAACATATACCAAAATTCCTGCAAGGATAACACCTATATTTATAATAACATCGTTTGAGGTAAAAAGCTGGCTGGCTTTAATATGAGCATCATCACTGTTTGTACGACGGAGAATGATCAATGAAGCAGCATTACCCATTAAAGCTAAAAGGGATATCGTAATCATTGTTGAAAACACAGGTGTTTCTCCATATCCCATAAATCTGCGTATGACTTCGAAAAATCCTAAAACAGCCAAAATAAGCTGTAAATATCCGCTTACCTTTGCAATATTCTTTTTTCGCATAATTGATCCACCCACTGCCCATAGGCTAAGTCCATAAACAAGTGCATCGGCCAGCATATCTAAGCTATCGGCTAACAGTCCCATTGAATTTGAAATAAAACCTGTAATGATTTCCAGACCAAAGAAAAAGGCATTGATCAGTAGAACAAGCCACAATAATTTTCGCTCTTTGCGCTCATCTTTTTGAACTGGATTATGATCATGTGAATCGACGGAACCGATATAACGGTCCTTGAGATTCAGTTCACTGATAGCCGCCTTGATCTGTTCCATGTTATCCAGATGGTATACTTCCAATTTCCTGGCTGCCAGATTAAAATCCAATCTGGATATGCCTGTAATCTCACTAAGTTTCATACGGATCATCTGTTCCTCGGCAGAGCAGTCCATTCGCTTAATTTCGAAAGTCGACTTCTTCATCGCTTAGAATTTAAGCTTTATGCCAACATTAATTACAAACCCATCAACAGGCGCATATATATCCTGGAAAACAGGGTTTGTAATAGGTCCTGAATAAATCGGTCCGAATTTGGTCTGACGGGTATTTGTATAGTTCTCAAAATTCGCAAAGATTGAAAAACGTTCCCAAATTCTTTCTGCCATCAATCCCGCTGTCCAATAACCTTTACCGGTACTTCCATCATTTAACTGTTGTGGACTGAAATAATAAGCCTCAGCACCCACTTTCCACTTTTCTTCGATTTCATACATCAGCACATTATTGAGCCTGTGTTTGGAAACAAGCGGATAAATTTTTGAAGTACCATCCGTATGCTGATTAACATCGGCATAGGTATATCCCACAAATAGTTTAAAATCCCCGTATGTAAGCTTGACATTTGTTTCCATCCCTTTGGTATCAAAATTTCCGGAAGGCTGGACATACTGATACATGTTACCTGTTGTAGAGGTTAGCAGAACCGGATTGTTGATACGGGTATAGAAAAACATATGATTGATACTGAAACGTACCTGACCATCAAACAATGCTGTTTTGTAATTGATATCATAATTCGCACCATAAGAGCGCTCGGCTTTTGTATCATCCAAATTCAAAGGCAAAACTCCTCTAAACTGGATACGTTCAGCGTCTTCGGTAAATACAGTTGGTGCTTTATAGCCAAGACCACCACCCAATCGTGTTGAAAAATGTTCATTGATCTTCCATAAAGTAGATATTCTAGGAAGAAAAAAGAACCCGAAGCGGTTATGATAATCACCTCTAATACCTGATTCGATGGTAATTTTATCTGAGGTATTCCATGTATTCTGAACAAATCCGCCAACAGTTGTGTAATTATAATCTCTTACAGGAGTTCCAGCTACTTGCTTCTCCGTAAATTTATCGGTCAAAAAATTTGCACCAAGCACCCAGTCAGTCTTTTCGCCATTAAGGGAATAGTTTGCTTCCGTATACGTAGACAATTGATCACCAGAAAATTGATAAGCAGGCAAGCTAATGGTACGGTCATAGTAACTGACACTGTTTTTTATCACAAATTTAGCCCTGTCATTTATTCTACGATCCAATTCTAACTGAGTACTGTAACGTCCGGTTTTATTTTCCTCAAAGTAGGAATGATCTGTACTCCCATTGCCTTTGATATATTCCATATCTCCACCAATTCGTTTTTCGGAAGTTGCATTGATTCCAGCCATTAATGTGGTATTCTCATTGAAATAGAAAAATACTTTGGGATTCAACGTAAAACGGTCAAATTTAGGAATAGCCGTAAGTCCAATATCAGCAGGATCATAGGCAGTCCCATGATTATATGCCGCATATATTGTTGTTCCTATACCATTAAACTTTTGGGCATAAAAGCCACTGGCGTCAAGTCCCAGGGCAGAGGTTCCATTGAGCAGAAAATTAAGCTGTCTTTGCTCGGTTGGTTTTTTTGAAACGAGGTTTACCAAGCCTGCAATTGCTCCGCCACCATACAGTGTGGAAGATGATCCTTTTATCACCTCAACCTGCTGAAGATCCAAAGGTGCTACCTGTAATAGACCCAGACCACCTGAAAACCCGGAATATAATGGAAAACCATCACGGATAACCTGCGTGTATTTACCATCGAGTCCTTGGATACGTATGGCAGAGTTTCCACTGGTTGCTGAGGTCTGCTGCGTCTGGATTCCAGTACTTTCAGCAAGCAACATTCTGATATCTCCGGGTTTCATATTGCCTTTTTCTTCCAGTTCTTCGCCGCCGATAAATTCAATCCGAGTTGGGATATTTTGAATGCTTCTCGTACTTCTTGTTGATGTAATTACCACACTCTCTAATTCCTCTGAGTTTTCTTTAAGAAGAATTTCTATTATGCCGTTCTCTTTTAATGGGAATTTTATTATTTCAGTAAACTCTTCGAAGCCTAAGTAACTAAAGTGTATTTCCTGTAATCCATCGGGGATATTTGACAATGTAATCTGTCCTTTTTCATCAGATATTGCACCATTTGAAGTGCCTTTTATAGAAGCTGTTACCCCAACAAGAACTTCTTTTGTTTCGTTATTTTTAACAACGGCTTTTAATGTGTTTTGTGCATATACACAAAGGTTTATTGTCATAAAAAACGACAATATGAGCATTTTCTTCATTATAAAATGATATTTAATGTGATTGTATAAACTTAACGATGCAAAGACATCGTTATTAATTAATTTGTGCTGAAAGCACTACACATTAAGCATATTTCGGGGGATGCCAAACTGAATATCGGAAGTCGGAAATAGCAGCAATAGTTGTTACCATTATCTTTTTTTCAGGTTGCTTCACGAAACCCGATATTGAAAAATGAAATGAGTTTACAACAAAACCTGCACAAGTTTTACAATTAAAAAATGGTGAACAACAATTTTTATTGCAATTATCGTCATTTTGTTGACTATTTGAAGTTTCAAAAGGTTCATCCATACAACTATCTTCTACAAGGCAAGGTGCTATAGATAACAGCAAAATCATTATAGCCGATATGTAAGACAGATACTTCATTCTGCAAAAATATGAAAATTTATATTCACTTTTTTAAGTGTTCTAATAACAATTTAATTAAACTTTTTACAAACTGATAAAAGAATATTTTAAAAAAAAATTGAAAAATAACACAGAATCTTTTCTTTGGTCGCCCATACGACAAGAAAAGAAGATATGCTAATTGCCCGGAGTAGGGCGAAAATTGATGGGCATATCCTAAAGCGGCTATTTCGCTTTACGCAAAAAGACATTTCCTTAGCAGGAAATGTCTTTTTGCCCGATAAGATCAGTCTATCAATATCGGGCTAGTCCTGAAATCTTCAAGATTATGGAATAATCCTCTGTACTTGGTCATTCCGAACCTGAATAAACTCCACAGTAACTTGCACCCCAATTGCGCTAAGGAAGCGTTAATAAAGAGGTCTTGCTGTTCAAGTGCTTCTGCAAGGGAACAGCTTGGCGTATTGTCGTCCCTTTCTGACTGCATCAGCAGTTCGCCATATTCTTGGGTCACAAATGGCAGATTGTTCACAGGAATATATTTTTCAGATTCCGGTTGTACGATGTTACCCACTGTGGAAAGGATAACCTGCCCTGTATGTTTACTATTGCCATAGTCCAACCAATATTTGGGCGAATCCCGAACACGGTTACGCTGCCCGTTAACCGATGTGAGTATTTCGGCAACTCCAAATCTTGCCTGTACCGTATCGACACAGGTAATCGTAATTGTCGCATTTGATTGTTTGGGTAGTTTTCCAAACTTATCCTTTTCAAATTTGACTGTCTCGGCTTTCCAGTTAGAACCCGTACAACGGTTAATACGGTTAATAAGAGCCACGGACTTTGGCAATCCGACCTCACAGTCAAAAAATCGCTGTCTCCCCAAATTTGCGGATGTGACAATATCATCATCCCATAGCCTGACCTGCAGACCTGTATGTCCTAGAGCCAATAGGCTTTCATTGATTTCCATCAATCCAGTCAGTACCTTTGAGCCTGTTCCGCCTGCTCCCACCAAATTGACAGTGATCGGGTTTGTCGGGGCTAACAGGTAGTTATCTGTAAAATGCATTTTTGTTTTCTCCTGATTCATAGCAATATATTTTTAAGGGTTAATTTATGGGGCAGAAGTACCTCTGTTGGAAAAACTGTTCCCTGTTCGATCAGCCTTTTCCATAGTGTCACAGAATTTTCTTTGCACTGTCCACCTGTAACAAGGGCATGGCTAAAATAGCTGTGGAAAAAATAGTGTTCCCATGCTTTCATAAAATCCTCTACCGAAGTAGTATTTTTAATGTCGATTTTTATTGTTCCCAAACATACTTTTCCGTCAGCGTATATATTGAAAAAAGGGCAATGGTAAAGCTGTGACTTTAAAGTTGGTCTTCTATTGTTTTTAAGCGCAAATACCGTGAGACTGGATTTGCTAGCCTTCCACAACATAGGCGGAACATAGGCTTTGCCGTTTGGAATCCCTAGATTTTCGACAAAAAACAGTTCTCTTTGCTGTGCTTTCGTATGCCAGATCACTGTTCCTTTTTCGGTGTTCGGGTCAAGGCTCAAAACATTGCTCGGAAGGACAGATTTAGGTTTTAAAAATGCGCTTTCTTTTTCATGTTCGAGCATTAGCGTTTTCGCCAGAATATCGGCTTCCATCACTGTCAGCGGATGGGCGTTTATAGGGTTTCCGTTATCGTCCATATCAAAATGTTCTACATATACATCAGGGTCAAGTCCCTGTGATTCATAAAGCACCAATGCACATTTGGGATAATAAAGTTTATTGTCAAAATCCTGCGTAATATCTCTGTTATTGTTTTTCATCGCTCAATTGTCTATAATCGTAAATTAAATCAGTAAGGTCATGCAATAGGTCAAAGAGTCTTTCCTCAAATGCAAGGTCTTTACTTTCGTTTTTCTGTCCGTCAAAACATTTGATCAGGGCAGGTTCCTGCGTTTCACTGTATTCCTGAAGCTGGTTATTGACGGATTCAAATACAGTTTCTGCGAGCCAACCCCTATTATCGGCATAGAAAGAAATATATTTTTCCATTGGAATGATCTGATCTTCCAAATATTCTTCATCCTCATCGAACATACTACTGGCATTGCGAAAAATACTGGCATCGGGATATTCACGGTAAATTGACAGTGTTTTACGTGCCAAGATCAAACAATTGGTGTCAAAATCATCTTTGGGATCGAAACGGGCAATCCGCTGATCGAAAAAAGTGAGGTTCTCACGGTTGTAAATTTTCTGTTCAATTTTATCTCCCACCCATTCCGCAATCTCGATTTCGCTTACACGGTTGTCTTCTTCGTCTTCGTAGGGATCATCCATTATCCAGTCTTTCAGCATTTCATACTCATAATATAAATAGCTTCCCTCCTGTCTGTAATAGGGTATATCAGCAATGTGATAGAGATAGGAAAACACGGATAATAAAAGATGGGCTGTTTTTTTCCGTTTTTTGTCGTTAATCATTCTGAAAAGCGGGATAACAGGAATGTAAAAGAGTGTCGCTCCTGTATCACAGCGTTCTTCGGAAACCACATAAAATTTATCATTTTCTTTTTTGAACCGCAAACTGTGAAAGTTCAGCACGTTCTTTTTTAGTTTCCCCTTTATGTCGGAGATTGCAAGATTGATATTGTAGGGAAATTTATAATTATCGGACTTAGCAAACGGTTCGATTTTGTAGTGTTCTGCCAGTCCTGAAAGTGACCGGAAAAAGTCACTTTCAAGTTTTGCAGAGGTTTCATTTACCTGATTCATTTCTGTTTGCCTGAACTTGGGCAGAAATGTGCAGTTTAGTAAACCATTGGCAACATGGCTATCGGTACGGACTTCCTTCTGTCCCTGAAAATTTCCTGTGCGTCTTTTGGTTTTTCCATCCATCGGGCGAACTCCGCAATCCTGCGGTGCAGGTTGGTTTCTTTTTCTTTGTCGGGAATTTTTATTGTTCCCGATATGATCTGTTTTCGCATTGTTCATTGTTTTAATTCTTTAATAATTAACCCTTCGTCCCCATCACACTTTCAAAAGTGTATACGACAGAATCATCCTTAATTACTGGCGCAGAAACCTTTGAAGTCGTCAAAATGGGATAGGTATTGGCATAAAAATTCATCACTGCATCCACGCTCCAACGTGGTTCGGGGTCGTCAAGGATTATTTTCAATCCCTTGTCCACGAGTACAAACACTCTCGCTAATTCAACGCTCAATAACATATTCTTTCAATTTTATTGTTAAACATTCACTTCTGTCAATGGCTCGTCTGTTTGGTTCTGTGGTGAGGCAAAAAGATCACCTGCAAAGTGGGACTGATACAAATTTTGCTTCTGACCTATTGTTTCGGCATGGTCGGGATATTCGGAAGCCTTTGGTAACGCAGTCCATGCTTCTTTGAATTTCCCCTCTTTTTCAAGTGCTTCGGCTTTCGCCATTGCATCGTTGTACTTTTTAATCTTCACATCCTTTTCCTTTTTCGCCTTGTCTGCTTTTTCTTTTTCCATAGCGGAATGTTTTTTTGCTTCCTCCATCTGCTTCATAAAAGCTTCCATATTGGACATAAGCCCCGAAGCGGATTCAATCGGTTTTTTGATATGTGAGAAAAATTCAGCGTCCAATTCTTCTGCCGTTCCTTTAAGATTAAGTGGGGGGATTATATTTTTTGCTTTATCTCCACATCCGTCATTCTGCACCAAAATAGAGACAACTATTTTATCTTCTGTTGCTTTGGCAATCGTAAGCGTTACTTTGCTCTGCAAGTCCATTTTTGCTATCTGTTTAAAAAAATTCGCTTCCATAATACTGTTGTTTGTGAATATTGATTTATTTATAATTGCCCGTATGGGGAAATGATTTCAGTCGGGTTATTGAGTTTAAATCTATCTATGAGAAGATTTGCGATTTCGTCCTCGGAATAACCCATTTTTTTTAATCGCTTTTTATACCTTGCGAACCGTACACCTTCCTCGTCTTTTCCTTTGAGGTCAAGTAAATGTGTTTTCCAGTTATAGATCGCATATAAAATACTTGAATAAGTCATGCAGGCATATTGCTGTGCTTTTTCAGGGTCATTGTAGCTAAAACCGACTTCTATATATTTTGAAATAATTGTCAAATATTTATATGATCGGCTTTTTCCGAACTTTCTTTCCATCATCAAAAATTCATTGAAAAGAAAGTCCATAAATTGATTATCCTTGTCCATGTTATTTACCGTGTATAATTGTGTTTAGCATTTGAAATATTATCATCTTTGAGAAGCGGTCTATTTCCCTTTCCGTCACGGTCATAATTTATCTTGTAGCCGTTGTTCTGCACGATGCCTTCCAAAAGATTCCTTGCTCCTGTGGCATCCCAATCGTCCGTTGCCGTCATGTTCAGGCAATGCAAACGTTCAAAATCCTTCACCATTCGGGCTATGATCGAAAGTGCCCGATATTCTGTTTTATCTGCTAGATTGCTCATGATATTTTTGATTTTAGTTCCAAAAGTTTGTTGTAAACGTCAGTCCAGTATTTTTGTCTTACTTTATCGTATGGTACAGGCGGAACATGGTGCATGTCCTTAAAGAGTTCCGCCTGCTGAATCGCTTTATCTAAGTCGGTCACTGTGATCTCAAGACCGTTTAAATCCGTTATTTTCATTTCAAATAAATTATAGTTCTCCCAGATTAGAATCTGCCAAAATCCATTGGATCTAAACAGATCGTTTTGAGAACACCATTAGCATAGGTTGCCATCCCATATAGACAATTGCCTATTTCCTGATAGCCCAGTACAAAATCAACTTTATAATGCTTTGCTATCCGCACCACGGCTTGTATGTTGGGTGTCCATCTCGTATCATACTCCAACATGCCGTCATGGTTATAGCTGATATCGCAGAAAAAATGATCTTCCGTACCGCCAAGAAAATCGGGCAGTTTTTCAAAATCTATCTGCTGTTCCATTTGAACGATTGTGTTAAAAAGAGCTGTTATCTGCTGGATTGCTTCGGGAGTTCCCACGAAGACAAGCGTGTTGTTACACCAATTTGCCATGATTACAAGAATTTTTTAAGATTTTCTGCTTCCTCTATATTTTCCTTTACCAATGGCATCCAGTCTTTAGCCATTGTATAAAGAATAGCATGGTAAATAATCATTGCTATCCTGTAACTATTCTGTTCTTCATCTTCATAATTCAAAGCACCACTATTTACTGCCTTAAAGAACAGTTCTTCAATCTTTTTAAGGGGCGGATTTCCTGCGATCATTTCGCTGAAATTTTCCTTTAATTCTGCCTGTGTCATTTTGTTTGTATTTACAGGTGACTTTTCACAGTCACCTGTGGTTAAACTTTAATCTTCCGTATTTTCTGTAAATTCTATGGATACTATTTCTTGTTCTCCGAACAGTAGTTCTATTGCCAGTTTCAGGCTATGGTGGGGATTTTCACACCCGACAAAGCGCACTAGGCAGTGTATCATAAAAATTGAATTGTGTCCCCAAAAAAGATGTTCGGAAAATATTTTAGGGTTTCTGTGAAGCTGAACATTGAGCCTTTCCAATAGCCTTTCAATTTCTGCGATCAGGCTGTACCAATAATTCGCTGTTATCAAGCAGTGGGGTGGCCAAGCCATTTTAATATCCTCCTGCTTTTCCCGAAAATGGGTTATCTCCTTTTGAACAAAGCTGATAAGGTCTTTTAAATCTTTGGGAAATAATCGGGCTAGTACATAAGCCCTTTCTATATTGTTCATTTCGTCCAATGGTTTCATTTTGATAAATTTTGATGTGTAAAATTCAGTTCTGCGACCTGCGGTAAGTGCTTCGGTCAATGAAAGGTTCAATTCTGTATGCAACCCTTTTATTGACAAGATTTGCGTATTCAGTAGCTTTTTTCCTTGTTCGGAAAACCGCACCGTCTACTTTCCAAGTCACTTTATAATGCCTGATTGTAGAAGGCGACCTAAATGCGTAATAATCTATCCATTTAAGTTCCTCGTCCCTGAACACCTTGACAGGATGGATATACAGCCCTTTTCCGTCAACATTCGGGTAATAGGTAGATGCCAGTAATTTCTTCTCCCTGTCGAAGATTTCAAAGCGTACAAAATCTTTGTCGTGCAGGATGATCCTGAATAATTCATCTACATTGAAATGTGCATTCAGTAGCACATTTTCGTCGTACTTTTTGTATGTTATTACGCCAATATTCATTGCGGTAAATTTTAAATGATTGATTTCTGACCGATTTTTTTAACCCTGATTATTGCCCCTATTTGACAGCTTTCGCAGGTCATTATCTGCTGAATTGCTCCCTGCTCTCCGCTGAGTGAGGTTACTTTGACCTTGAAAAAACCTGTATCATGTTTCAATGTTATTTTGAATGTTTCCAGTACCATTTTTTTAGATTTATAGGCGACTGCTTTCACAGTCGCCTGTGGTTAAAGTTTAGTTATAGAATACGTGTCCGTCCTGGCTCCAATAGCTTCCGCAGAAAAGATCCCTTGCGTAGGCTTCATAATCAAAATACTCTTTCGCAAAATCGCTGAGGTCTGAACGACCTTCTACCAGTTCCCGTGCAAAATCCTCCTCACTGTCGTAATGGGCTACATAATCATCTTTAAAATCACTGATAAGCTCGTCAATGTCACTTTTGGAAAAGTCCTTGTGATCGTTGTCACACCAGATTAAAAATGCTTCAAGATCGTTATCGTCAAGATTTCCGAGGGCTTCCAATACTTCAAAAGTGTTTTCACATAACCATGATTCGCCTATTAAGCCTTTGGGTATATGTTCGTAATCTTGAAACATAAACTCTGGGTCTTCCTCGTCACTGTGCAACTCGGCGCAGGCTTCGTAAAACTCGCCCCTATCTGCATAATCGGACAGTTTTAGCCATTTTCCGAAAATTGACCCATCGTTATATTTAGCGTATGTTCCAACGTAAATACTAGCCTGTGTTATATCTATTTGAATTGTTGACATGATGTTAAATTTTTGAAGGTTTAAAGATTAGTTTGCACTTTCCACAAGCTGTTTTAATTTGGCTTTTACCGCCCTTGCAACCTCTCCGCGCCAAGTTGTCGCATTTGCAAGGAAATAATTAATTATGGAGCTTGCCGAATCTTCGTAATAGTTGTCGTTTACGCTACTGAGTGAGCGCATTGCATCCAAATAAGGCACAGCCCCGAAATAGACGTTTTTCCAGTCTTTTGTGACCAATAGGGCAATGTGTGCTATATTATCCGGTATCTGTACCCCTGTATTTTGGGCTGATTTTTTCATAATGAATTTTAGATTTGGGTTGTTTTAAAATGGTAGATCATCGTCATTATCTCCCGCAAATACGGGCGAAGAGTTGCCAGATTTTACGGTTTCTTTTTTTACAGATTCTCCGCCCTGTTTTGTGTCGCCACCGTGAAAAACTATTTCTGATACCTGAAAATTCAGTCCTGCCTTTAGGTTGCCTTCTTTGTCTACCCACGCTCTAGGGCTGACCCGTCCCGAAAGTTCTACAATAGTGCCTTTTGTGAGGTATGGGGCGATGTTTGGGGTTCTCCAATATGCGCAGTCAAAAAATGTGGGCTGACTGATTTTTTCGCCTTCTTTGTTTCGGAAGGTGTGCCTGATCGCTACGCCAAAATTGACGACCTCTTTGCCGTTTGAAGTTGTTCTAACTTCTGCTGTTCTTGTGATTTTTGCTGTGATGTTCATAACGTTTTGTTTTATTGTTTTACATTGCTTGTTATGTTCTTCCAGTCCTTCCGAGGCTCGGCCCCGATATTATTTTCAAAAGAAAAAAAGGAAAAAAAGAAAGCAGACAAACAGATCATACAACTGCGTAGACCAAGAGAAAAAATGATTTAATGGGGGGTCCCTTTGGGAGGAAACCGTTCATTCACTTTTTTCTCTTGGTGGGATGTGGGTCGGATGGATGAACTAACTTGGCTGCCTTTTTATCCTTTTCTTTGAAAATGATATTCATTGAATTTCTATGCATAAAAAAATCCGGATATTTAGTTGTCCGGACATCAGAGATTTGAAAGGCAGATGTTGGGAACTGTTTTGGTATCTGACTTACAATTTTCTGATCATGGGGAGCCAAAAGCTCTTTTATGGGACGGAAAGAAGCCAGGAAATAAATGTGCTTTGGTGTGCGTGATGGGAAACATACAATAATGCGTGAGCGATTGAAGTGGATAGCCCACAGCTCAGCGAGGACTTGGAACAAAAAGCGCGGTCTGAATTAGACACACCCCAGTTAAAAAGAAGCTATACCATAATTTCAACATGCTCCTAGGAAAAATCATAAAAATTGGATCATGCTTCATTTATTGAGGAACCTGAAAATTTGTTATGAAATTGTTGGACTTTCTAATTTTCTAAGCCCTAAAATCAATTCGTAAAAAAAATTGCGAAATCGTACTTGATTTATTGTTTTCATTAACTTTTATAGATTAAAAACAAGTTATCTATTTCTTTAATTAAAGTTTATGATTATTTTTATTGTATATTTATAATACTAACCATAAAAACTAGATTATGAGAAAAATTTATTTGTATTTAGCTATTCTTATCTTCTTTTCATGTAACAGGGAGGATATTAATACGGATAAGTCAAATGATGAGAATTATGTTACCTTAAAGGAGAGCAAATCAATTGCTGACTCTTTACAGCAGTACATATTACATAGGAAAGCAAAAGCCAGTGCGGGAATTAATAAAAGCCGTAATACAGTTCTAGAGAAAGAAATAGTAGGTAGTGATGGAACGGTTGTCATGCGTATATTTAACTATACCGAAGGCGGCTTTATTATTTTAGCAGCTGACCGAAGAGCAAACCCTGTGCTCGCATATTCAGACGAAACTTCCTTTTCTTCAGATACTGTGCCACTTGCTACAGATGCATGGCTGAATGACACGAAGCTTGAAATTGATGCTATAAAAGCAAGAGGAACCCAGGGAACAAATGTTGCGGATATTCTATTGAAGAAAGCCAAATATACACAGCTATTATCCGGTAACATGGTCTCTACTATAAAAACAAAGGCAGTTGGAGGAAATGTCGCAAAACCGCCACCCCCAAAATGTGAGGATAGTGATTTTGTAAAAGGTCCACTTCTTTCAACAAATTGGGACCAAATCGGTGGCTATAATAATTATATGCCGGCGAAAAGTTGCACTCCTTATTATTGCAATGGTAAAGCTTTTACAGGTTGTGTAGGCACTGCAATGGCACAGGTCATGAGATATCATCAGTATCCAACTACATTTAATTATAGCATTATGCCCAGTAGTGTGCCAAATTATTCAGATGTTTCTGCAGGAGC
Organism: Sphingobacterium sp. UBA7625; assembly: GCF_002484085.1. Taxonomy (NCBI): domain Bacteria; kingdom Pseudomonadati; phylum Bacteroidota; class Sphingobacteriia; order Sphingobacteriales; family Sphingobacteriaceae; genus Sphingobacterium; species Sphingobacterium sp. UBA7625. The sequence continues at coordinate 278,771 of NZ_DLJD01000003.1, read as the reverse complement.
AAATGAAATCTCTAAACTCATGTGGCTGGCAGCGGATGCAGTTGGTTCAGATTATAAGTGTGATGGAACTGGAGCGGCTGCAGATATAAGTGATATTTCCTCTACTTTTAAAAGTATTGGGTATTCCACTTCTGCAACTTCGGGTGATTTTAATTCTGCGACAGTTTTGAGTGAAATAACAAGTAACAGGCCCGCTATATTATCAGGTTACAGTACCAAAAGCGGATCACTTTTTCCTACATACAGCGGCGGACATGTATGGGTAGTAGACGGAGCACACCACCTCATAACATGTCCTGAAACTTTGCCTGATGGTTCAACAGTTGGCGGAGGGGGTTATCTGTGGTTCCACATGAATTGGGGATGGGGGGGGTCGCATAACGGCTGGTTCGGTTATGCCGATGCAAATTCAGGTAATGGTAATTACCAATATAAACGACAAATGGTTTATAATATTCATAAATAAGATCAATATGAACAAGTTATTGTTAATAATCGTAAGTGTTCTTTCTTTCTTTGGATGTAAGAAAGAGGAAGCTAAGCAAACAAACCTATATGACAAGGTTCAGCTAAATTTAGTAGATGAGAATGGTGTAAATGTCCTTAATTCAAAGTTGACAATAGCTGATCTGGATCTATATTACGTCACAAGTACTGGTGATAAAGTCCTTCAAAATCATGAAAACCTGGATTTTCCAAAGAATATGAATATTGTAAATGATGGGCAGGCGAAGATGTTGATTGTGTTTGCAAATGTAGAAGCACAAAATAATGAGTATGCTGAAAGCATATTAAAAGTTAAAGGTTATGATGATATAACAATTAAGGTTAAGGTTCAAAAAAATGGCGGTAGCCTTGGATATTCCGACTTATTTTTAAATGGAAAAAACATACCTGTAGATTTAAGATCTAAACCTATTAAGTTACAGCTGGAAAAATAGTCGCATTAAGATATACAAAGACCACAAATCAGTGGTCTTTGTGATTTACCGCTTTACAGATTAAAAAAACGTTACTTCTCCCATATTAGGACTGATAACTGAATGCTTATAGCAACAATGTTCATTTGGTCTATTAAAATTCAGGAAACATCCCTCCTTTCTCAATTTCACTTCTACGTTGCTGCTTCCATTTAAATCCTTAATAAAGAAGTTTATAACATTCGTAAAATTAAACCATTAAAGCCATGATCAACCACAATATATATTTGTTGGTCAGATGCACATGGTTCCGGACAAGATTTATAAATTTTAATCAAGGAACCATCTTATTATTATAGAAATACAGACGCCATTAAAATTAAAATCAACAAAGCACACAATTGCATATTTAATAAGCATCCAACTTATTATAGAAACATATAATTAAGACATAAAAGTCCTTAAAAAAAGTGTTTTCATATTTAGTAGGAAATTCAAATTATATCTAATATTTTTAGTATTTTTAAGAAAAACTATTAACCTTTATGGCAAAGAAAAAACTCAGAATTGAAACTGAAAATTTTATAATTGAAGATCGGCCACCTATCAAACAAGATGAGAAATTTAAACTATATGTTAGGTCTGGAGGCAGATGTGCAATGTGCAACAGGTATTTAATTGATCTTCAAACTGGCATCAACCTTGGAGAAATGGCTCATATCGTTGGTTGGACGAATAAAAAAGGATCACCAAGAGGCTTGTCATCCATGCCGCAGGAAGAACGGAACTTTGAAACTAACTTGATTCTTCTATGTCCTGAACACCATAAAAAAATCGATGATGCCAAAATGATAAATGATTATACGGTTGAAAGACTAATTGCAACAAAAAAGGAACATGAAAGTAGAATTCACCATCTTACAAATTTGCCCAAAGATTCAGACACTGTAGTTTTAAGAATGCTTGGAAATATACGGGGAACTGCTGTTGAATTGTCACAAAGGCATGCTTTGGATGTTGTCTTCAAGGAAGAAAATCGTGCTGCTGTGTTTATAGATAGCTTTGATAAACAAAGCATTGAAATTGACCTTACCAAACTTCCTGAGCCAGAAGAAGATTGGGACGGATATTGGAGTCTCGGACAAAAAACAATAGATCGAGAACTTAGCAAGTTTGAAGAAGGAATCCGTTCAGGATCAATAAGGCATCTTTCAGTTTTTGCTATAGCTAGAATTCCACTTTTAGTTTATTTGGGATATAAACTGGGCGACAAAATCCCGATGTCTTTGTATCAAAAACACAGAGGTGAAGAAGAAACATGGGGCTGGATTGATCAGGATGAAAATATTGATTTTGAAATAAGTAAAATTCAAGAAGTTGATTCAGACGATGTGATATTGATTTTAAGCATAAGTGGTAGTGTTGACAATGCAAGGTTGCCGCAAACTTTGGTAGATAAATCGAATATTTATGTCATCAAACCCTCTTCTGTAATCCCAAATCGGAATATTTTTAATTCAAAAAAGACGTATCAAAATTTTGTCAGGAGATATCATGAATTTCTGAGTCAATTGGAAGTAGACCATAAAGGCTGTGATTCAATCCATGTCTTTCCAGCTATACCTATTCTAGCAGCAGTTGCATGCGGAAGGGGAATTATGAGAAATGTTCACCCTTCTTTACTTATTTACGATTTTACCGGAAAGGACTATTTACCAACCCTAACTGTCAATATTCATGAAACTAATTAAATACTTTAAAAACTTTCTAGAGCAAGAGGTAAATTTAAACCCGACCAGGATCAAAAATTTGGATGAACGAACAGAAGCAATCACAAATTTTCTTGAAAACAGCACATTATTTCAGGATAATTTCATTGATGTAATACCGCAAGGTTCATATGCCCATAAGACTATTATTAAGCCAGTAAATTCTTATGATGAATATGATGCAGACGTTTTATTATTTGTGGAGGAATTTGAGGATTGGAAGCCATGTGAATACGTAGAAAATTTATATTCTTTATTCCGAGATAGCGCAATTTACAGAAATAAAGTTAGCAGAAAATCGAGGTGTGTTACTATTACCTATGCGAATGATTTTCACATGGATGTTGTACCTTTTGTTGAAAGAAATGATAAAAAATGGGTAACGAACCGACATGAGGATAGGTTTGAAGTAACTGACCCTGAAAAATTTACCGAATGGCTAGATGAAAGAGGAAGAATCACGAAACACCACTTTGTCAAGGTTGTAAGAATCATAAAATATTTGAGGGATTACAAAAAGACTTTTTCTGTGAAATCAATTATTCTCAACACTTTGTTAGGGATGCAGGTTGATGATGTAGCACTAATGGAAGATCCTAAATGTTATGATGATGTCCCTACTACTTTATATACTGTAATGAAGAAGCTGAAAAATTATGTTTCATCTCATTATTATATGCCAACCATTGATGATCCTGGGGAAACAGGGGAAAACTTTGGAGACAGGTGGGATCAGGACGGTTGGGCAATTTTCAGAAATAAGATGATGTATTATGCTGATAAAATAATAGATGCATACGAAGATCCAGATTTAAATTCCAGCTTGGCAAAATGGAAGGCAATTTTCGGTGAAGGGTTTAAAAAGGCTGAAACTGAAAGTTCAAATGTAAAGCAAATGACGGACAACAGTTATGTGGAATTCACAGATACAGAGCAAACGCTTGCTGACAAAAATATTGCTTTGGAGATTAACCCTGCTTATAAAGTTAAATTAACTGGCAGAGTAACAAAGAAGAATGGCTTTCGTACGTTTACTCTTGCAGAAAGAGGCGGTCGAGTAGAGAAAAAAAGATCAGTTGTATTCTCCGTTAGATGCAACGTACCGGAACCATATGATATTTATTGGAAAGTACTGAACCGCGGAGATGATGCATTAAAAAATGACTGTATACGTGGTCAGATCGAGAAGGGTTTTGATACGAGAACGGAGCCAACCAGCTTCTGGGGAAACCATTATGTCGAATGTTATATTGTAAAAAATGGAATTTGCGTTGCAAAAGATAGGCAATCAGTTTTTGTAATTTAAGGTTTTAAATGTGTAAGTATTAAGTTCATAAAAGATCCTTTTAATGGCATATAAATATTCAGATCTAGAAAGAATAAAATGGTTGAAAAACTTAAACCCTAATTTTAATGAGCAGGACTGGTATGGTGAAGTAGTAGTCCATTTCAGTCATATCCGTCATTTACAGTTCTTTAGACAAACTGGGACGTTTAAAGAAAAAATAGATCCTGCGAAAATTTGCGGAATTGATTATTCTTATGGGTACAATTGCATCATGTACAAACCTAAAGATTGGCGTTATCATTGGCTGCAATTTTTTACTGATCTTCGAAGGCTAGATCGTGTCATAGATAATTTCCCAACTAAAGTGAAAGTAATTCATCATATACATTTAGCGGAAGAAGCAAAAACAGTTGTCCAGTATGGAAATCATTATTTTACAATTGGGGGTCAGCATCGTTTATGTCTTGCTAAATTTCTGGAAGTACCAGTAGTAGAAGTTGACGTTATCAAATATGAATTGGACAGAAATCTCTTCAGCAGAGAAATGCGGTTTAGGAAAATAATTCCTGAACTTAAACAAGCGGGTTTCTTATCCGAAGATTATGAGGGAGATCACACGCATGATTTTTTTATTTTGGAATTTGCTGAAGACAATGTTGTTATCAAAAAAAAATATGCTAAGTATGTATTGGAAAGATATGCTACTTTAAAAAAAATGCCCTTAAAAGGTTTTTTGAACTACCTTAAATTTACAAACACTCAATATTATGAACGAACCAGAGTTAATGAAGATACTCAACTTTATCTCTTGGATACTTATTTATTAAAACACATCAAAATGCAGAAAAAAGTACATTATGAGAATCCATAAGGCCAAATGTAAGAAATGAAAAAGGGTAGAAATTTATTTCTGCCCTTTAATATTTATAAATTTTAAGAAGAATGGCTGTTTTTAAGACCACGGATTGGGAAGACCAGTAAGATAAAACTTAACATTAACTGGTCCACAAGGAAGACCCAGTTTTACTTCTAAAATACCTGTGGGATCACCTGTTGTATACACTAACATAGCATTAGAATAAGGAAAAACAGTAAGCGTTGGAGGTGCTGAAATAACCTCCACTGATGTTACCCCGTTGTTACTGTCTGACCAACCCTGGTTATCAAAATAAAGTGTCGCGGTATTAGGAGGATTAAGTGTTGTTTTCCCGACTGAGGGGGCATATCCAAATAGGATTGTTATTGGGGGCACACCACTAGGATAATTTTTTAGTATACCAAGTGTTCTATTTGGGTTGTTTCCGTCTGCCCAGTATCGTGTCATTACATCTGCAGGATTTGAGGATACCGCCCAAACTTCTTGGGGATACGAACCTGCAACTACAACTTTCTGTCGAGGTTCTGTGCAAGTATTAGATAAGTTAGCTGTTAAAACTGTACGTCCTGCCTGACCACTTGGGTTTGTTACCAATCCTGCCGCATTGACTGGAAGATTTGGATTATTAGAGTTCCAAGAGGTCACAGTTGTTCCAGCTGGTAGGTTCGCAACATTATATTGCGATTGTGAACCACAAAAGGGGGTGGAACCTTGAATACTGTAATACGAAGCAAAAAAGTTAGCTACATTTATTACACCATAACCATATTCCAATGTTCTATCGGTAGGTTTAACACCAGTAGCAACATGAGTTTTGTCACAATTAAAATCTATTGCATCGCGCAACTGAACACGGGTCATTGAAGGTACAGCTGATAATATCAGTGCTGCACAACCTGCTGCCACTGGAGTAGCTGCGGAAGTACCTGAAAAATACCAATAACTACCATCGTAAATAGTTGTAAAAATACTTTCACCAGGTGCTAAGAACTCAACATATCCGTCATAATTCGAGAAGGTTGATAAGACGCCATTGCTATCTGATGATCCTACAGCGAAAACATTGGCGTGACGGGCGGGGTAATGAATAGGCGAAAGCCCTCCGTCATTGCCCGTGGCTCCGAGCATAATACCACCTTTTCCACCTCTGCCATTTATTGTAAAATTGTTAATTTTAGTATCAAGAGAACTAGACGGATTTCCTAATCCTATTGAAGCACTTATAATGTCGATGCCATTATTAAAAGCATAATCCATTCCACCGACCACCCATGAATCAAGGGAAGAAAAGGTAGGATTATTAGGATTACTTGTGGGATTATAGCCTACCCGGATCTGGTAAAGGCGTGATTTGAAAGCAACACCTGCAACCCCGATATTATTATCACCCACTGCGAGGGCACATCCAGCACAGGGTGTTCCATGTCCATCGGCTCCTAGTGGTCTACCTGTGGGGTCGTAGCTACCTGCATGATTTGCCTGAAGATCGGGATGGGAAGTGTTGATTCCTACATCCATTATACCTATTTTAATATTCTCTCCCTTTTTCCAGCACCAGGCGCTGTTTGCTCCTATACTTGGAATATGCCATTCCAACGAAAGATTAGGATCATTGGGCGTGTAAACTAGCGTATTAATTGAGCGGAAGAAGTTAGGTTCTGCAAAGGCAAAATATCCACTTTCAAAGAAAATGTTAGCTATATCCATTGGGTCGAGGTTCCCTTTTAAATCCAAGGTCAATAGATATATATCATCTCCCATTGCCTCTGTTTTAATTACCCCATATTCTTCGTAAAGCTTTGAAACATTTTCCAGCTGAAATCTTCTTTCTATCTGTACCAAGATCTGAGGTGTTAACCCCATTTTCGTGTTGGCTTCACCAATAAATACCTGACTTATATTTTCTATTTCAGGTTGATCAAAATCATTAGAGAAATTGTAGATAAAAGCTGCTTCTCTATCCAATGTAACCCAGACATATTTATCTTTTGACAGATTTTCAGCATCTAGATTTTTAAATACAGAAGAGTCTTTGGCAAATGCATTTAACAATTGGATCTGTTGCTCAGGTTCCTTCTCCTCTTTAAAGGTAATAAGTAAAAGGTTTGGGTCAACATCCATATAAACCCTTTTTCCATTATAATAATAGTACCTGCGCGTCTCGTTTAATAGTTCTGATAAATTTCTCATAATAATATTGATTTATTTGGTTAAAAAATTATTTCATAAGCTGGACTTTGCCTTTATCGTAATTCAATTTAACATCATTAAGTAGCACTTCACCTACAATCGGATTGGAACATGGGCCATCGGAATTTTTCATTTTCACCACCAATTTATCTGCTGGTGTCTCACCGATATGCATCATGAGTGTATCCGCCAAAAGTTTATTATCGGGTGAGATTTTAAAATATCTTTCAGTTCCGGTTCCTTCAACGGAAGGCCGAATAGTATCTTTTTTAGCTGTGTCTTTTACCTTAAAAAAATAGATATCCTTTATTTGGTAAGTGGGCGCAGTAGAGAAAAATAGATCTTTGCCCGATTGAGCACCTATGACATTAAAATCAAGGTAAACTGGCGTAATCTGAAAGGTACAACCTATTTTCTCGTCATTACTTTTTGAGCATCCCAGAAAAAAAGAAGATGCAATAATTAACGTTGACATTGTTTTGAATAATTTCATGGCTATAAATTAATAAATGAGTAACAATTTTGTCCATACCTGCTAACTGACAGGAATGACCTGGTTTATAATTATTTTTAAAGGTAACGGTTGAAGACCGGGAAATGCTACAGCTCTATTTCAATCAATGATGAATTATATGATTAAATTACGAATATTAGATTGAAAAAGAAAATTAAATACCTGTAAAGAAAATAATATATTCTAAGAAGTGTTACATTTCCGTTAATACATCGGGATGATTACTTAATCTTCCTAGTGGCGAAGATGTGATTCTGGTCCTAATTTGCTGACTTGACTATGGCATTTAATAATCCTATTATGTAAATAGTTAAAATTGATTTAGAATTGTGGCGATAAACCTTCTACAATTTTCCAATCATCAGCAGTTTTATCGTATCTCAAGCGCCATATTTTCTCTGGGACTTTGATGCCGTCACCTGTTGAGTATTCACCCAACCTTATAATTACTTCATTTGAAAATATCTCATCAATTGCAGCATATGCTTTTTCACCACCTTCAAATTCAGCGATTGCAGGAATCGACCTTTGATCCGGATCTGGATTGAATAAAAATTTAGCTGAACATCTGACATAGACCTTACTATCCTGAAAAATTATTCCATTCATATCTCTAGTATTAAAGAATTTAACAATTCGATAAAAACCTAACAACCGTTGGTATGCACATAAAAACCACAAACAGCATGGAAAGTATATAACGTATGGCTTTTCCTTTTGTTTTATCATTTCCGATAAAATACAGACTAGTAGGTTTTGGAAAAAAAAGATGACAGCTAATGTAGTACCTAGAGGAAAGTTTCAAACGTTTTGATATTTGTACTGCTTCCAGACCGATTTTATTCTAAGATGTTTATTAGACCCATAAATATTATTAGTATGATCACCGATGAGAATTTATTGCTGCAAAATGGAGCATTTTATGAGCAATATCCTGCGAAAGCGATTATTTTTCAAAGTGGAAATATGCGTAATTACAAGAGGTCATCTATCATCGGAAAAGATCAGCCGATATATCTGTTGATCATTTACTGTATGTTCAGATACAGCAATTTTTACACATTCTGATATAATTTCAATTATTATATTTTCAAAAATATTACCCATGTAATTATTTGTCAATGATTTACCACGATTAAAGTTAATCATTTTTAATTTTTGAAAGGTAAAAAAAGAAACCACCTTTCGGTGGTTCCCAAAAACATTCACATCAACATTTATTACGAGAATTTCAGATCTATTTTGAAATACCCGACTTCTATTTTATTGTAACCAAATAATCTGGTTTTCATTAAAGGCATCAATAATACGCTTGCTTAAATATGGTACAACTACTTGGACACTAATTATACCTTGATTTTCAAGTTCCTTAGAAAGAACAGTTCTTTTACTTTAAATCTACTGTTTTTTCCGCAATTTGCTTATCATTCTTTAAAGCTCATTTGCCAACCATCAAATTCGCACTCGCAATTATCAGCTATTTTATACATTGCCTCACTCCAAGAATATATCTGTTTTTCATTAATCGACAAAGGCGAGGTAAGACCTGTAATTACAAATTCTTTATTATCAATGGAACGATGATATTCTGAAGTATATGTCATCGTTTTTAGATTAGATACCACCTTGTTTGCTTTGCTGTCAGAGGAACAATAAAAGTAATATTCAAGTTTGTGTTTTGAGTTTTCAACAATACCGTTTCTATTATAGGTTGTTTATAGCGTTAGAAATTAATTTATAATCTGGTTTTCGCAAGTTAGAATTTGCCTGAGCAGTGGTGATGATATTAGGTGGGTTAATAATTTGAGTATCATTCTTCTTACTGCACGAAAAATTAATTGTGACAGCAGTTAAGATTAAAATTAGGTTACGCATATATTTATTTTTAACATTCGACTCCATTTTAATACTCAGATATTGAGTATCATTAAATAGAACAAAGAATTTTAATATTACCCCCGCCTAAGCAGGGGTGAATAAATTACATATACTTGTTTATTGAAAGTCAGGATAAACAAAATTAAATTTTCCAGTTCTTATGCGCTCTACAACCATGAGAGGAGGTATAACAGCACCAATTTCAGCGTTACGGTTTTCCCCGTTCAATTTTCCAACATTTTTAAAATTTTTGTCATTAATCTTCCAAACGTACCAGTCTTCAGAAATAAAAACCTGAGGTTTTCCTGGGCCATGGCCGGCATCATTAGTCCCTCTAAAAAGGACACTATTTATATTAGGATAAACAGCATAGTTACCTTCAGGATTAAATAAGCCTTGCTTCACACCAATATTAATTGGAGTATGGGTATGGAAATCAATTTCTCCTGAAAGTAATTCTTTAAAATCAGGTACTTGATCTTTTAAATATTCCTGTTTATAGGACCTGATCACATCACTATTTAGTTGGGTAAGGTCATTTGCAATGTATTGGAAGAATTTTTTATTTCCATTGTCTAATTCTACAGAGAATATGTCTCCAATTTTTGTAATTACTCGTTTTGCCATTTTAAATTTATCTAATGTGTTGTTGGCGAAATTATTCCTTCAAAATTTTTCCAATTTTTTGGAGCGATTGAATTGATTTTATTTAACAATTGCCCGCCATTTTTTTGTAATCCATATTGATTAATTAAATTCTGTTCTATAACCCGTGCCCCTGATTTAGATAAATTTGAGGCCCCATTTAATTCTTGAAAAATTAGAGCCCCCCTTTCTCCTCCAGCAGCAGCATGTTCTGCCCAACGCAGTGCAGGAATTCTATTTGTTATCCCGACGTATTTTATACTACCAGCTGCGTCAATACCGTAATAGACAGAGTAAGATTTCTGTATTATTGGTGCGCTTCTTAAACTACGCGCAATCAGGCTTCCAGCTCCGGCTGTCACAGCTCCCACAACTGCATCCTGTACTAGCGGGTTTTCTGCAACTAGCATCTGAATTTCAGTTTTACCTCTTGAATCAGGTATTGGCCCAATTGTGGGAATATTATAATTTGCCATCCTTACGGCCATATTTATTGCCGCATTCTGCATGTTCTGTTGTAGGTTGGAAAGATCATTTCTTCCACCATAGCAAACCGAACAATTTGAAGGCATGATGGAGCCTGGATTTGAAGCTATTGCACGAATCGGTGCATTCAAAACAACTTCTGGGATAAGATAAGGTTTATTAGCCCCACCAATTTCATTAGGTTTAGGATCTTCACCTGGACCATCTAATCCCTGTGGTCCACCGATCTCCATTCCACCGTTAATCGGATCACTTCTTAGTCCTGTGGCGTCGGAGTAAAACAACGGATTGTTATATGCATAGCCATAGGGGTCAAGAGTTGTTACGCTTAAAGGATCATGCGAGTTAAATCTTCCAATATCAGGCATATAGAAACGTGCTCCAAGGTCATAGAAGCCTGATTCCTGCAATTCCTTTCCTAGAAACTTATAGTTTTTAAAGCTGGATGCGCCAAAAAACGAATTTCCAGTCCGCAGATGATTCATCCCAAAAGGATAATAATCATTTGCATCGACAATTTGAAGAGCACCTTTGCTGTTTCTGATGAAACTTATTCTGGCATTACCCAGATGATCTTTGTACTGGTAAATATACTGATCATTTTGATAATCATAAAACCCTTCGTCAGTGGAGAAGAATCGTAAATTTAAATTTTTTGCTTCAGCAGTTACCGGAGGGGGATTTAGCCTGGTATCAGTATCATCAATGCTAAATGCTTGATTCTCGTAGGCATATTTTGCTTTTTCCAGAGTAGATCGCAATTCAACACTTCCACCGCCATCATTACTTGTAACTGTGCTTTGATACTGAAAGCCATCGAGGTAATCTGTTATTTCTGTCGTAGTGTAGCAATTAATAATTCCACATTCGAATCTAGGAACTGATTTTTGCAGTTTGACACCTTCGGAATCATATAGATAATTTTGACTACCAAGAACCCCTAAAGTTCCGTACTCAAATTTACTGGGCAGATCTAAGTGGTTATAGGTAATTCGGCTTATATTTTTGTCAGCCATCGTGAACATATTGCCATTTAAGTCATAGTCAATACTTCCGCCACCTCCTTCATAACCTGCCGGATTTCCTGTATTGTCAGTTATACTTGATATCTTATTGCCGGCATTATAGACATAAGTAAGATTATCGATGACAGTTGCCGTAGTGTTTAAATTTTCTGTTACAGATGTCCTATACATATTGGTAATATTTCCATTAACATCGTAACTCAATGATTCTGTATTTTCTCTACTATAGGGGTTCAGTGGATTCTGATAATATCCAGCAGAGAGCCTATTTAGGCTATCATAAGCATATCCATACCTTTTTGGGACTAGAGGGGGATTAGATCCAATGGACTCTACAGCTCTCCAGTCTATTTCTGAAACACTTCCATTGAATTTAGGTTTTACGTCCTTTCCGGGAAAAAGTGAAGGATCAGGATTGGTAATACCATCCTTTTGATTGTATTTGATCTTGTAAGACAATAACTTGCCGCCTAGGTCAGTGACAGTCATTTGATCTTTGTTAATGTCAGTAAGCCAACCTCGGATATTGTAACCATAATCGATACTTTGAAGATCATAACCAACTTTTTTATTAACAAGCTGGGAAATTTCATTGTATGTTTTCTCAGATAGAAGCTCTTCTGCTTTGCTTCCGACCTTATGATAATGACGTTTCAACCTATTCTGATTGTCATATACAAAACGTTCACTTATTGAGATAGCAACTTCCCCCGGCTTTCTAAGATGTATTGTGTTAACTTTAAGCTTTTCCCCCGCAAAGCTTAATAGTAGTTCATTTTTGGTATATCCTCCGAAATGGTTAATTGAATAAGTTCCTATAACTCTTGTTTTCGAATCATAGTAGGCATAGTTTTTTGTCCAGTTATCATCCTCGATATTTTTAACAAGCTTCATAGTTGCTTTTCCCTTAGTACTGACGGACTGCATTTCAGTAATTACAGGCTGACCTAAAATTGAAACTGGAAAAGGTGGGTTAAAACTGTATGGTGGATAAGAGTCGTAGTACTGCACAGACAGAAGTTTTATCCATCCGCCAGTCGGATAAGTTCCATTGGGATCATAAAAGACGTCCATGCCCTCACGGTTGAAGAATATATTCGGGGTTCTTTTTATATTATTAAGACCTAAAGCATCAACATTTGACTGTTCAGCACTCCTTTCACCGCCAGTCGAAATACCAGTAAAAGCTATTCTCCCAAAACTATCATATTTTGTATATAACCACTGTCCCTTTGTTTTTAAAACTGCATCCTGAAATGCCACCGGTCTATTTTGTTTGTCATAAACAATTAGCTCCCAACCTTTACCCGGAAGCTTTCTTTCAGCAATACGTCCTTTACCATCATATCTATTTTCATAACAAAGATTTGCGAGTTTAGTAGTATTAGTGCTAATATCTGTTTCCCGACTTGCTAATGGAGGCACTATATAAACCAGACGGTCATATTTGTCATAGATGTAGTAAGTATCAGAAAAGTTTCCCGGATCTCCTCTTCGCTCTAAGATTATCTGATCCTTAGTATTTTTAAAAGTTAGTTTTTCATTTCCATCCTCATCTTTAACACTATTCTTAAATAGCTGGGAAGCTTGAAAAAATCCAGCATCAATTAAAGTGGTAACGGATACACCATTCGTCCATGAAGTTGATGTTTTAAAATATCTAATTTGTTCAGAAGTAGAATTCGAAGAATATGCTAAGATAACTGGTTTACTTGTCCAGTCATTTCCCATTTGTACCTGCTGTTGGACTCTATTCAGAGGAGAACTCTCTATAGTTTTTTCAGAATAGATCTTCTCATTAGCGTAAAAATTGTTTGCATCATTCACAGGAAACGCGGTGAGACTTGAGGACTGAGCGTAAATTGAACCGTTTGTTGACCCTGTTTGCGGTATAGGAAGGTAGGTTCTTGTTTTCTTTCCTGAACCATCATAAACAATCGGCTGAACAACGTCCCTTCCTAACGGTGAACCCTTTATCGCAATTATTTGGCGAAGCTTACCAAAACCGTCATAGTATTTTGCGGTTTCAGAGCTTTTGACACAGGTTGAGTCCAGACATTCTTTAGAATAAATATAGTTTTCCGTATCCGACAATCCTGTTTGTGCATTTGCAGTAGCTATGGCTAAAAGAAGGCATAGCAGACTAAAAATATATGTTTTCATCTGTGGAATTTTTAATTAATGGAAAGTGCAAAGTCTAAATTGATAACTGTATTATTTGGCGGAAGGACAAAGGTTGCCCCAGGGACAAATTTCACATAAATTTCACCATTTGGCTGAACCGTGATTCCCCACACTCCGGTGGAATAAGCGGAACTGGTCCTCACATTTGGAGATAAACAATTTCCAACAATTTTACCTACCAGAACACCGTTTCCACTCTGCCAGCTCATTCCTGAATTGAAAACATATTCCATTTTAATTCTAAAATTCAGACCAGATCCTGGGTAAATTCCAATAGTACCATAATGCCAATTAATAGAAGGGCCTTGAGTGATAGAACATGAAAAAGGTGTGCAAGTGCCATTATTATTTGCAAAATTCTGCCCATTTGCATTAATATCATTTGTAGCTTGATTATCTGCATCTGCCTGACTAAAAGTTGAAGAATAAGTATTTTCTGGAACTGTATACTTTATAGTGCTTCCGAAGGCACTGCTACCACAGGTTTTTGCAAAGGATTTGCTTTGTTCAGCATTGAAAAATCTGGCCGAGGCATATTTATATTTGTACTCACTTAATGTTTTGCCTTCATTGTCCAGAACTTTGGAAATTCTATTGCTATTATCATAAATATTTTTTGAGCTTAAACCAGAAACATCCGTTCTAACTTTTAAGCCAACCAGAGGATCATAAACGTCGGTAATTACTTGAAAATTCTTTAAATTGGGACTATTTCTAAATGTTGATAGTTCTGACAAATACTGGTTTTCAGTATTTTCATCAACATCCAAATTGGATTTTTTAACGATTTCAAGCTGTAAGTATGAGGAATTGCTCTGCGGGTCAAGCCCGAATGCGTTCATAACTTCGCCATAAGTTGCTCCTACTATTTTTGCAATAACTTTACTCTGATTATACCCCCAGACCATAACTGATGGTCCATTAGCACCTGTTATCTGCAAAATGTTTCCCTTACTATCATATTTGTCAAATGATAGAATTTTATCCCAATCATTCATAGCATAATCGTACGTATAAATCGCATTTGGAAGTACAAGTCCATTAGTTGTTGAATAGGTTGTTTTGGTTTTTTCTACCTCGTCACTGCCATTCTTTTTGTCATGGCCGATTTTAATTTGCTCATAATCTACATTTGTATTAATTAATTGATCAGTGCTCTCAAAAGCATAATTATTAATTTGCGTGTCATTATTTACAGGTCCTGATGAGGTGATGTTTTTAAGAAGATTAAAGCGATCTGTGTACGTTAAGCTCTTGGAACTTTGAACTAAACCACCAGACAAATAATTCTTTTCAATAATATTGGAAATATTATTACGCTTAATTAAAGAATGCGTATACTGAGCAGTTGCCCCCATAAAGTTCGCATCTAAAGTCGAAGCAGTTGGGTAGAATAAAATCCGTGTTCGTGGGTAAACTCCAGGTTCTACAAGATTTGGCCCCACATACTCTGTGGTTGAATAAGTATTTGCTATTTCTTTAACGATATTACCTAACTTATCATATAACTTTGTGTTTACGATATTTCCTCGTAAATAATCATAATTAAACATCTTTGAAGCGAGGCTTGTTTTAGAAAACAGATAACTGTCCATATCCATGTCTACATTGTTTCCGGAAATCTGCCATTTATAACTTTGAATCTCTGGATAGTCCGAATAACTGCTAAACTTATAATCGGAGTAACCTCCATCTGGATCTATTTTTCTTGAAGTAGGATAAATAACATAACTTCCTTTCGATTTAGTAACCAATGTACTATAAGAACGTGATACGCTTGATTTAACCCCAACCGGAACGCCTCCAAGTGCAATATCTTCATCTCCTGCAACCATTGGAAGGCTCGAAACCAGCCCATCTCCATAAGTATACTTTGTGGTAAGAGTCTTATTAATAAAAGGATCTATCAAATTTATTTCTTTGATACGTAAACCACCACCTTTAATTTTAGATCCTTTCCAGTTAAACTCGTGTGGCTCATAAATAAAGGACTGGACGCTCTGAGTTGGATATGTTATACTTTTTAAGGACCATGCACGGATATTTTCCAATCCTGAAATTCCCTGTTCAAATTGGCCAGATGTCATTACTGGATTGAGCGAAGGAACCTTTAGCGGGGAGAAATAAGAGAAATTAATATTATTTCTAGTTTCTGTATATTGATAAACATATGGTCTTACTGGAAATCCATAAGAATCTTTTATGGAGGATTCTATGATGTCATTTTTGAATCCAAAGACATCCTTATTTAAAGATGTAATTTTAGGAAGGTTAATATCCTCATAATAATCTAACTTATAAATTTCCTTATTAAGATTATTTTCTCCATAACCTTTTTCAACTGCAGTGAGTTTAAGTCTTTTGCATACATCAGCATTGCCACAGCCTGAATCAAAATAGCTATAAACGAAATTATACTGCATTACAATCTGACCCAGATTATTTTTAATCAGCATTGATTTTAAAAGGGGTTCCTTAACGAAAGGGTTCACTATAGATTGTCCCCAAATTTCGCCGATATATTCAACATCAGGAGCGAGTGGTATTTCACTAAGGATCATATTCCTAGTAATTTTATCCTCCCTAAGATTTTCATAATTAAAGATTATCTCTGCATCATTTGTCTTGATTTTGGACGGCAGTTTTTTAATATAGGTTTCTTTGGTTGTCACATCAAACTCTTTGATTGCTCTTAAGTAGTTTGTGACAGAGCCGTTATCTACCCTTCGAATAAGTTTATCCCATACTTTGTCATATTTAACATTTTCATTGATTCTGGCTAAAGGTTTGTAAGTAACCTGTAAGACATTCTTCGTAGTATTATCTTTAATTTCTGATAATTTTAATCCAGTATTGAAACTCATATTGGTAGTGCTGGACCCCAGTGCACTTCCTCTAAAATTAACATCCTTTGTATTTGTACTAATTGCAATTCGTTCAATTTCTGAAAAGGTATAAGTGAACTTGTCTTTATTTATTTTAACTTGCTGAGTGTCAAAATCGTTACCTGGTGTATATGAATTGCAGTTTCCTGTCATTGTAAATAAATGATAGTATACAAACGGACCCGCGGGCGGCATTGGACAATCTTGTATCCGTTTCCGATTCGATACTACACCATATTTTAAAGCTTCCTCCTCCAAAGGCTGTGACCTGAGAAAAGTTATGTTTGCTGTATTATAGCCTTCAATTTCTCTTACTTTGAATTCCCTGTCAATAAAAAATTTACCAGATAAGTTAGGTGTATTGATAGTGTAATAATCAGGAAAATCGGTTGGAAATGGTTGTGGTGGTTCATGCATCCTTAAATAGGCTTTCCAATTATCCCTACCTTCATTATCCTCATAGTTTCCATTTACCTCTTTATAAATTTCCCCTACTGAAGAAAGAGTCCATCCTAAACCAACTTCGCTTGCGTATTGGTCTACCTGAACTCCTTCCGCATTGTATTGCAACCTGATAGGAATTTCGATTCCACCAAAATTTATAGTATACAAAGGAATAGAAGTATCGGCTCTACCGGTATAAGTATTTACAGACCCCAAATTTACATTGGTGGAACGAAAAGGATTATTATCAATTGGAGCATCAAATACAGCATCTGTTGAAGTTTGGGCAGAAAATACTGTCGCGATTGAAAAACATAGCGTAGAAAATAGTGTTTTCATCATTTTACTTTTTGATTAATTTGGCATTTGCGGATTTGTTTGCATCCGTTTTTATCGTAACTAGATACGCTCCCTGAACTAAAGCTTGGGTATTGATCTTAGTTACGCTGTTTTTAGTTTTAATACTTTGGAGCTGTCTTCCACTCATATCATATAACAGAATATCTGCATCCTTAAAATCAAAGCCGATTTCTACATAAGCATAATCTGAAACTGGATTCGGGTAAATCTTGATATCGTATTTCTCAATAAGTTGGTCAACTTGTTTATCTCCAAGCTTTACAATCTTCCAGTTTTCTTTGCCTAATTCTGTAGCACTGGTTCCCGCCAGGATAATAGAACCATCTCTGTTCAGTTTCAAATCTGAAAGTCTTTCTTCTTTTTGTCTTGACTCTCCTGTGATGTACTTTCTCCACTGTTCATTGCCGTTAACGTCTAAATACAACATCCAGAAGGTCTCATCGTCTTTTTCTATTCTTCCTTCGGCCTGAGTATAACCGCCAAGTAAAATTCCCTTCGCAGATCTGTCGTCTACGGAATGAAGTACACTCATACTCATAAGAATATCCCTGTTTTTGAAATTGTAGGATTTTTGCCACTGCTCATCACCTCTTTCATTTAAAGAAATCAACCATAGGTCTGTTCCCTCCTCGGTACCTACTGTTTTGCTACCTGATCTTTCTGATCTGGATTCTCCACCAATGATAAAACCATTTGATGTTAAAGCCAACGTTCTGACATGATCATCCGCTTTTCCTCCGAAGTTCTTTTCCCATTCCACTTTATTATCTTTAGATATTTTGATCACCCAATAATCTCCTTCTCCATAATTTTCAGTTTTCTTCATTCCGCTTGCATTACTTCGAGAGTATATTCCGAGTAATGCTCCTCCATCAGCTGTAGGAATCATTTTTTCAACTTCATCTAAACCTTTTCCTCCTAAAATAATTTGGGAAACGACATTTCCGTCTTTGTCCAATCTTGTGATCCAGACATCTTTGGAACCATAACCTTTTGAAGACCTTAATATATTTCCTGCAACAAAGAATCCCAGATCCGTCGTTTGAATAACTGCCCTCGCTTCTTCATCTGAAGATGTTCCCAAGGTTTTTTGCCATAGTTCGTCCCCAAATTCATTAAGGCGTAAGATCCAGATGTCCGCCCCTCCATTTGAATCATTTTTCTTATCCAAACCTTTAGTGGAATAGCTGGTGCCGGCAAGAAAAAATCCACCGTCCTGCGTCGATATAGTAGATGATAAATAATCGTGATTGTTTCCAGAGAGGTACTTATCCCAGATCTGTTCTCCATTCTGATTAAGTTTGATAAGGTGGAAATCATAACCCTTGTTTTGCTGATTCTTCGTTGAATTTGAATTTTCAAGCTGAATGGTGCTTCCGGAAACCAAATATTGCCCGTCTAGTGTAACTGTAACTTGGTTTAGAAAACTTTGAGTGGATGATACTATATCCTTTTGCCAAAGCAGTTTTTGACCGCACAATGAAATTGCCATGCACAATGTAAATGTGCAAATAATTGTAGTTTTCATGTAAATGGATTTTTTTTAAGGAGCGTAACTATATTAGAAGTTTGGTAGTGATCTTTTATCGGTTGAAAAATATTTACACCGATTTTATTATTCATACCACAATAAAGAACCAAAATATTTGCAAACTGAAGTTCTGGTGGATGAAGGCATTTTAGATCGACTTGCGATGCATTTTCCTCTTCTATTGAGACCAGTTCACTAAGGACTAAATTAGATCCCAAAAGAAACGCACAGAGCATGACTCTGGAAAAATCAATTCTTTTCATAGGCTATAAAATGTTTTTGGTTAGTGCTAGGAAACCTATGAAAATAAAGCTCTATGCATCATATTATTATACGATACAGGTAGAAATAATCAACATCTGGTTTCTTAGCGGTATTGTGGCAATATTATAAAAAAAATCGATACCCGGTATGGGGGAAAACCCCATATTTTTAATGGGTGTTTTCACGATATCAGGTTGATATTGAATTCTTTAATATTTAATAGGAATAAAATAAAGCTAAAAAACCCCGATAATTAGGGGTTTACAGCTTAAATAAGAATGTGCGTACAAAATTGTATAAATTGGACTACTATACATATCTTTATTTTACAGAGATCCGTAAGGAATTATCGATCTTATAATCGATAGCGTAATGAAATAGCCCTCCATATATCTTTAGCAAGTTCTTGATCCGCCTCAGAGTTTTCAAAAAACCAAGCTTTATCTCTATTAACAAGTTTTTGAATTACTCCATCTAGTAGAAGATCTACTTCGGTGTCGTCTTTTGAAATTCCTCTTTTTAAAAGTCGAATCTGAAAATCTCTATTCTTATATGTGATCCTAAAAATTTGTCCGGCGGTACTTTCAAAACTTGAACCTATCGTATCTTCCATAATAGCAAAATAAATTAATAAATTGAATTTAGTATGTTTTCCTTTTTTTGAAACGTAAGATAATATGAATTGTTGTAGGTATTACCTTATAATATTATTACCTATAAAGCTTCTGAATGCCAAATTATGCCATAAGTTTCACATATTCAAGATTCGATAAAAAATCATTCTATATTAGCTCAAGCATTGTATAAAAAATTCAAGCACAGTTTTATGATTATATAAGTAATAAGGACCCATTAAAAAAATAGACTGTCTCATTATATGTAAAAATTTGGAAAAATATATAATATTAATTTACGAGTGATCAACAGAATGTTGGACAAAACGAGACTATAAAATATTAGCAAAACATCATTTACTTTTTGACAAACATTTCATCATCCAAAATTAAATACATTCTTTAATTACCAATATAGGTGGTGAATTCACCAATAATTTCACCACCGACATAAAGATATTTTTGGTTTAAATAAAATAAATTACAATCCGCAACTTAGCTCAAACATTGCATAAAAAAATCAAGCACAGTTTT
Organism: Sphingobacterium sp. UBA7625; assembly: GCF_002484085.1. Lineage (NCBI taxonomy): Bacteria > Pseudomonadati > Bacteroidota > Sphingobacteriia > Sphingobacteriales > Sphingobacteriaceae > Sphingobacterium > Sphingobacterium sp. UBA7625. The sequence continues at coordinate 258,363 of NZ_DLJD01000003.1, read as the reverse complement.
ATGATTGTATAAGAAATAATGACCCGTTAAAAATAGACTGTCTCATTATATCTTAAAAATTGGAAAAATATATATTGTTAATTTACGAGTGATCAACAGAATGTAGGACAAAACGTGACTATAAAATATTAGCAAAAACATCATTTACTTTTTGACAAACATTTCATCATCCCAAATTAAATACATTCTTTAATTACCAATATAGGTAGTGAATTCACCAATTATTTCACCACCGACATAAAGATATTTTTGGCTAAAATAAAATAAATTACAATCCGCAACTACCTTAAGTTCAGTTAGTTATAAAATCACTCGATATTAATTTAAATATTTGATTTACAGTATTTTACAAAAAAAAGTTTTTTAAAATTGAGCATTTTGTCCCTTTCTTTTCAAAAATAGTTAGTTTGAAGAGAGCTGTAAATTTGAAAAACTGCATGAAATGAGCATAGTTTGTTATTATCAAATTATCAAAATAAAACCCTTCTTTTTGACAATGTTACTTCGTTAGAAATTGACAATAAATTCTTGAATTACAATGGGAAATAATAAAACTTGTTTCTATTATATTTTGTTCATTTTTATAAAATCCGTAAATTTGTAACAGTTATTATTGGTTTGTGTGAATTTACCCCTTATATGTCCCTCAATGGTGACAAACCACTGAAAACAAGGATTTTCCAAGTTCTGTATCGGCAAGTAAATATACAAAAAAAAACAAACCAACAATATACTAATCAACAACTTACATAGACATCAATTTTGTAAGAGATTTTAATATAGTTGGTTTTTTTTGTTACAATTTGCCCCCTATTTGCCCTTCCAACCAATAATATTTTATTTTTTAAAACCAGGATGTTTGGTCCTGTCAAGTGAATTTTATGAATGGGTGAAAACAGCCGATAAATCTCCTTAACCAGATCTGACCCAAAGGAAAGGAGTACTTTTATTATTTATCCAATTCGCTGATCGCCTTTTTTACATATTCATCATTGAGTCCATCCCCTGTAATCCTATCACTCCAAGACAAATAGCCATTTTTATCTTTAGCAAAACAACCGGACACCGTACTTTTTACTTTAAAGGTTTTATAGTCTACATTTTTTAAAATCCCCTCACGGTTTTCGTAGATATGATTTTTATCCTTCGCGTAACAATCACTAAGAGCTACAAAAGTCGCATGGTCAGCTTCTTCAAAAGTAGAAAAGCTTCCCCCGTAAGCCATTGCATAATAGCGATAAATATGTTTTTTATCTTTATAAAATGCACTGTTTAGCTTTTGAAATGTACTGGTATCAATAATTGTATTCAATGGTTCTTCCGTATTAAATCCCATTCTTGTAAGATAACTATCAACGAAAGTAAAACCCTCACTTCCAATAGCGATCACTTCTTTTAATCCGATATCTCCTTTTTTATTAATCCACAGATCATCTTTCACAAGTCTCCATTTTAAGCACCTATTTGTGCTATCAATTGCTTGTGCCAGCATTTTGTACCGCTGTCTCTCAAGCTCATTGGGGCATCTAATATTTTGGATTCCTGTAAACGACAACAGCCCACCAAGTTTCTGTAATTCCTTTTCTTTGAGAGTATTTGTTTGTATCTGATAGATCCCCATACGGTATCTGTAGAGATTATCCTCTCCGCAGCTATTAGAATAACGTATCGGTTTCAAAAACGAAACAAGACAAAAAATACAGGCAATTATTATTGCCGCAACAGATATAAATTTCAATAATCGCATATTAGGAAATCTGTCGTGAAGAATAGGGCTTTCGGTATATCAATACCACGAAAACAATTAATATCAATTGCAATACAATGATCAAAAGCGCGAATAGTTGGGTTTGAAAAGCCTTCCCCGAAATTTGTCTTTCATTGACACGTTTCAGATCTATCTGATTTTTGATCATTTGTTTTTCGCAGGAATCAAGATCACTCCGTTGATCCACCTGCCATTTTTGCTCACTTGCAAACTGATCATTCTTATTGGACGGAATGTCCAAAGAGCTCATCAGACCAAGGATAAGCCAACCACAGGTTAGAATAGTTACAACAGCCAAACCAATAACAATGCTTTTCTTTATCGTAAAACTGTATCTCCCATTGTTTCGAGCTATACCATCTTTGTTTTCATTGTCCATAATCATTGAGATAATAGAATAAATATTTTCGGTTAAATATTGCACTGTACCCCAGCAAGTCCATAAAAATCAAGGAGAAGATGTAAATGTGGAATCTTCATCTGACTCAACATAATCTGGATTCATTAATGTTAAATTCTTGGGTTTCGCAATTTCCACAAACTTTTCTTTTTCCAGATCGATGCGCCATATCTTGTTGACTTGCGTAATGATTTCGGCATTAGTGTCATAAAATTCCACAAGATAATCTCCCTGGGTATTATTTTCTATCGCTAATTGAAACTTCCTATAACAGATCCTTGGATAATCGGCCACCACATCCAGTTCGTCTACAATCAAAAAAACAGATTTTCCGCTTGGTTCATGGCGTAAAAATCGCTCTATCACAAATTTGCTCTGCCCCCGCTGGCAATGATCAACACTGGTTGAATACTGTGAAAGTGCATATTTATCCTTTGATACGCCCGCCGCTAACATTGCCCCAAGGCAGGTATGCATCTTCGACACCTCGGATTGATCGGTTGTTTTACCAATAAAAGAAGCGGCAGAAATAGTTCCCTTTTTTACGGAATCAGATTGGATAGTAGCCTCTATTAACTTAGAAGCTCTTTTTTCCCTGTCCTGATCCTGGGTTTTATAACGGCAGGATTGTAATATCGTCCCAACTGCTAAAATCAATGTAAAAACTTTTTTCATAAGACCTATTTTTATCAGACTATTAGCACAGTGCTATTTTTCACTATTTTCTGCTACACTATCCCTTCTTCCTTGAAAAAGATCGTATTTGTTTGACCAAAAAATAGATCAGCCAACTAGAAAAACCGATATAGGCTACGGTCTGGAAAGCAAACCGCATCGGTCTGTCTGTCCAATTTATCCTTGTATAGCCACCTCCGGTTCTGCTAAATCTCAACTTATATTCGCCTTTTCTTAGCCCCTCAATAGCCATACAGACCGTCATTCCAGACAATCCTAATAGAAATATGAGCATCCCTACGTGCAATACATTATATGCTAAGCGAAATACCTTTTCAATCCGGTCTTTCCCAAAACCTTTTGCCGATATAATCGTAAGTCCCAAATACAGCAGCAATAAACATACACCAGCGATTAAACTGATAATTCCGATGCATAGTATGACCAGGGGTATTTTTTCTATGATATGCATTTTTAGCTGAGATTATTTAACACATTTTGTCTTATGATCAGTAACTAGCCAACGAACACCTTGTTTCTGTCCTTTTTCCAAGAAAGACTTTTTCCAATACGAGCTTAGATAAGCTCAATATCAAATGAACTAAGTTGACTCAAAGATATCAAGTTATTTTTGGCCGTCACTAGACGAATCTTAAATTAATCCCAACGAATAATAATTGTCTGCGACAAAGAGGATATTCAGCTATTTTCTCCTATCAAATTAATCTGCAACATCTGTATAGCTTTTGCGACATACACCTAACAGCGAAACATACGCTGTGATATAAAATAAGAAAATGCGAACCCAACGGAACCCATGCACGATCATGCTCAGCCATTCAATAAAAAGATCCATTTTAGTGGTATTCAAAAGCCTATCCTTGTGTTTATTGGCAACTCGGCTCTTAGCCCAACAAGCTCAGAAAAATGAATTTACATTATCGGGAAAAATAGCGAATACAGAAATATCTACACTGGAAATCCACCTATTCAATGCGGATAGCCAGCTGATCAAGACCGAATTCCCCAATCAGCAGGGTGAATTCAATTTTGAAGCACTTCCCAAAGGAGCCTATTACTTCAAAATTCGTCGCGGTCAAGCAGACCTCTACAATTCCGAGGTGATCCAAGTCACACAACAGCATATGGTGTTGCCAGAAATTCGCATTAACGAACAACGCCTGGAGACTGTTGTGATCAACAGGTCACGCCCTTATATTGAACGACACGATGGCAAACTGATCTTAAATGTGGAAAGTAGTCTCCAAAATACAGGTGGATCAGCGCTGGAAGTACTTGAAAAAGCTCCCGGTGTCACTGTAGACGGGAATAACAATATTATTCTGCGGGGGAAAAGTAATATTCTTGTCCAGATTGATGGAAAAAATTCGCCGCTTACCGGTGAGGAACTCGCCAATTACCTGCGCGGACTCCCCGCATCTGCCATAGATAAAATTGAACTCATCACCAACCCCTCCGCAAAATACGATGCTGCCGGAACAGCCATTATCAATATAAAACTGAAAAAAGGAACAAATAAAGGGACCAATGGCAGCTTCTCTACAGCATTAGGCGCGGCCAGATACCTTAAAAATAACAACAGCTTTAGTATTAATCACCGTAATGATAAGCTCAACCTTTTTGCCAACTATAATTTTGCCTATCGTGAGGCTTATAATGATCTTATGATCGATCGAAGATTTTATAAGGAAGGTCATTTAGAGAAAACATTCATTCAGGATAATTTCTTTAAGTTCAGCTCCCGCAACCACAATGGTAAAATTGGCTTCGATTACAACCTGACGGACAAAAACTTAGTGGGTGCCTCTGTCAGCTTAACAAGTAATGTATTTAAACCATTTGGCGATAGCAAAACAACATTAATGGATTCCGATTGTCAACCACTCAACCATACCGCTACACTAAGTCAGACTGATAATATTACAAAAAACATCTCCGCAAACCTCAATCATAAATACCGTATGGATACCCTTGGGTCCGAACTGAGCACCGATTTCGATTTCATTCGCTATATCAACGCATCAAATCAAAGTTTTGATACCAGGACCAGCGATAATAACGGTGCTCCTATAGGTATACCCTATCTCTTAAAAGGCAAGACTGACGGTGATTTGAATATCTATGCGTTAAAGAGCGACTGGATCAAGATCCTTCCAAGGGGTCTAAAACTGGAGACCGGCTTTAAAACGAGTTATGTTAAATCAGATAACGATATCAAGTTTTATGATCATAGTACATCACCGGCAGTGCCTGACAGCAATAAATCCAACCATTACATCTATCAGGAGTACATCCACGCAGCCTATGGGAATGTAACCAAAAAGTGGGATAAGCTGAAAACTGTACTCGGCCTGCGCATAGAAAACACCAATGTTACCGGAACACAGCTCACTACCGACCAAATTAATAAGCGGAAATACACGCAATTATTTCCAAGTGTCGTTTTTTCGTATGAGTTCACAGCAGACCATAATCTCGAAGTTAATCTCAGCCGTCGTATTAACCGCCCCAATTATCAACAGCTCAATCCCTTTAAGTACTATATCAATGCGACGACATACCGTGTTGGCAATCCCGACCTAAATGCGCAGGCATCACAAAACTACGAGTTGACATATAGTTTCAAAGGTAAATATATAGCTACCCTGAGTTATAGTAAAATAAGCGACAACATCACGACTGTTGTAAAACCCATACTCGAAAATGGAGAAAATATCACCGTTCAGACCGAGGAAAACCTGAAATCAGCCGCCTATTATTCGCTCAACCTGATCGCGCCGCTCAAGCTGACCAATTGGTGGGATATAAACAATAACGCCAACTTCTATTATGGTTCCTATACGGGTAACGTCTCGGGCACACAGATCAACAACATTGGTAATTTTACCCTCGATATAAATAGCATCCATACCCTTAAACTGGGTAAAAATTTCGCCGCCGAACTGGCGGCTAGTTATAAAGCTACAGAAGTGTATGCCTTTGCCCGTATCTCCCCTTACTGGAATGTCAATATTGGGTTGCAGAAGAAATTTAAGGAAAAGAACAGCCTGAAACTCGCCCTTACCGATGCGTTTAACAGCAATAATAGAAAGGGACTGACTGTCTACAATAATTACGAGGAAAATTTCAAGAGCAGAAGAGAGCCCCGTATCCTGACCTTATCTTACAGCTATAATTTTGGATCCAGTAAATCAGTTCAGTCACGTAAAACCGGGGCTGCCGAAGATCTCAGACAAAGGGCCGAATAACTTACTGAAAAGCCCAGAACGACAAACCCCTGGGCTATTATTTATCTGCTATCAATGGCCGTGGATCAAAGACTACCTTCACTTTAAGAATAAGTTCGTTTTCAACCTGGTACCAACCGGCGCTAAAGATCTCCTTCCCTCCCATATCAATATTATAGAAGATTGCAACATGGTTACCGTTTGTCATCACTTCTTTGATATTATATTTAAATTTCATTTTCTTCATATCCGCAATATAATGATCAGCCGTATGTCGACTCCCCAATACTCCTTCAAAGACCATATCCTTATCCAATAACTCATACGCGGCGGCAAAATCTTCCCTATTTAAACTTTCGAGAAAACTGAGCACAATATATTTCGTTGATTTCATATATACTGTTTTTTGGTTATTTATGATATATTCAATCGTATTACTACCACTGTAAACATCCGGGAAAAGACGATCAAAATTTGGTTGTAATACCATTTCAAATAAAGAACAACAAAAAGGCTAAAGCGTTTGATATTTTTTATATCCCTTTTCTTCTTTAAATCTGCCAATATCCTATAAAAAAATGTTTACTTAATAGAAATGAGCCCATAGTAACTAACCCAAAATAATGTTCTTTTCAGCGAATAGAGATTCTCCCCTGTCATTTAATTTCGAGAGGACTTTCACTTGTCCCTTGTTTATAAATGAATTGTATTTACAATGGAACAATGAAAGTGGGACGAGCGGTCAGAAGTATTAACATCTAAGGTTGATCGTTCCAAATATCAAATCCTTTTTTAATTTTCCATGCAAAAGGAAATATGTAAATTTGAAATAAATCAACTCACAGATCAGGTCATGCAGATACCACCTCCAAAAGAATTATTGCCCTACATTAAGCACTATCTTTTTTTGGAAAGTAATGCTGCTCAGCAAAAAACACTTCGTTTATTCTCTGATGGTAATACCGGAATGGTTTTTCTGCTTCGTCAGGGCCGTTTATCCGTGAATAATAGTCATTACTTGCCATCATCATTTTTGTATGGTCAGATAAGTCATTTTCAAGATCTCGTTTTAGCCAAAAAGACATCCTTTATTATCACTGTATTCCAACCCGATGGATTATACCAGTTACTCCGTATCTCAGCCCGTGAATTAAAAGATCAGATTGTCAATACCCGAGATATTTTCGGACAGTCAGCGACAAGACTCCATGAGGCTCTCGTACAGTGCAAACAACCAACGGATAAGATACAGATATTAAATGCTTTTTTTTACGATTTAATGAGTCAACGTAAATTTTCCGGTCATCCCCTAATTTCCTCGGTATTAAGACATATTAATCAACACAAGGGACTACTTTCTGTTGAGCAACTCGTCCGATATACTGGCTATACGGAGCGGCACATGGAAAGAATATTTGCTGAACAGATCGGAATGAGCCCCAAGAAATTCACCAACATTGTCCAGCTCCATACTTTTTTGAAGTTGCTTCGCAGTAAATCCGATATAACGAGTCTGACAACCATCTGCCATGAAAGTGGATATTTTGATCAATCTCACCTCATTCGGGCATTTAAAAAATACACTGGTATCACACCTTCCGAATATCTGAATGGTACAAGTAGATTAGCCGTCAATTTTATGGAGTTTAACGACATGCACGACCCAATGTCGGGTTTGTACAATTTATCTTAACTGCCCGGGGCTAGATTTGTCCATAGATCAATCAATGAAATATGGAAAAGCTAAAAATTGCTACCGCACAATTCGAGCATAGAAGTGCGGACAAAGCCTATAACTTGAACGTTATAGAGAGACTCTCTAAAGAGGCTGCTGCGCAGGGAGCCGAGGTGATTGCCTTTCACGAATGCTCCATTACAGGTTATACCTTTGCGCGAAATTTAGAAAGGCAGCAGATGCTTGACATTGCCGAACCTGTTCCGGATGGCGAAAGTACGCAGAAGCTGATCGCCATTGCCGCCAAATACAACATTACCATTCTCGCGGGACTGTTTGAAAAAGATGAAAATGACAATTTATACAAACCTTATATCTGTGTAGACAAAAATGGCTTAATTGCCAAACACCGTAAACTACATCCCTTTATAAGCCCACATCTAACAGCAGGACAAGACTATACTATTTTTGAAATTAAAGGATGGAAATGTGGTATTCTAATCTGTTACGATAACAATGTCATAGAAAATGTACGAGCGACAAAATTATTGGGAGCAGATATCATCTTTATGCCACATGTGACCATGTGCACACCTTCATCCAGACCGGGCGCAGGTTTTGTGGATCCGGAGCTCTGGGATAACCGCGAAAACGATCCAACTTCACTACGTCTGGAATTTGACGGAATGAAAGGACGTAGCTGGTTGATGAAATGGTTGCCCGCGCGAGCCTACGACAATGCGGTCTACGTTGTTTTTTCAAACCCTATCGGTATGGATGATGACCAGTTAAAGAATGGCTGTTCGATGATCATAGACCCCTTCGGCGATATCCTGGCCGAATGCCGTACCTTTGAAGACGATTTTGTCACTACCACAATTACACCTGAAAAACTAATTCAGGCTGGTGGACATCGCTATATCAACGCCCGACGGCCAGAGCTATATCAAGAGATTATCGGCCGACAACATAAATCGGCCCAAAAAGTTATCTGGCTGCAACCAAACAATAGCTAATTCCCCAACAACTGATTTAAGGCTTTTCCAGAAGGCCTTAAATCAATTGAATGATAACAGACATCCGTAGCTGCCCCAGCCATCTGTTAACTAAAGTTTTGCGAACATTTTTTTCGTTAAGCATCGCTCTAACACCTTATTTATGTTAATTTAGCAGATTCATATTCACTAGCAGATTAAATAAAATTATGAGCTTTGTCCGAAGATATTGGAACATACTTACGAATATCGGTACACATCCGGATATGTCCTATGTTAACCTCAAAAGGATACAGATGGTCAATCTGATTGCCATGCTCTGTTTATTGCCCACACTCTGTTTTTTTGTCCTTAACACCATGGACCAGCGCTACCTGCTGTCAACCATCAACCTATCCAATTCAATCTGTTCGATTTCTGTTCTCTTTTTGCAATATGATGGTAAACATAATTTTGCAAAAGCAATGTTACTGGTCAGTAATTTTATTTTTTTCTTCTTAGGCGCTATATTATTTAAAAATGGAGGCGAGTATTTTCTGCTGTGTACGTTAATTGCATCAATATTACTCTATGACGACCGCCGCATCCATATTATTTTCTGCCTTGCAACTGCTATTGCTATCACTTTACTCTATTTCTATCCCACGATTGTCCCCGTGGCTCAACGTGTGCCTAAGTTCAGACTGATCTTCAATATCTGTAATGCGCTAGCGTTTATCGTTATCGCAGTTAATTTCTTCCTACAGATTATTTATAATAATACAGAGAAGATCGAGGAACAACGTCGCAAACTGGAATCCATGAACCGTGACAAGGAAAAAATATTTTCCATCGTCGCCCATGACATCAAAAGTCCGTTTGCCAGTCTCGAAGCATTGGTATTGATGCTGCGCGATCAAATACTCAACAATAATATATCCAAAGAATATATACAGCAACTGTATCAACAAATTGTGCATCAAAACCAGGCACTGGACGATTTTCTTCAATGGGGCAGCAGTAGTATGCGCGGAATTACCAGTCCGGCGACATTGGTAGTAATCGAACCATTGGTTTATGATATCATAACCCTATTTGCTGATCAGATACAGGCGAAACAGCTCAAGACTGAAATTGACATACCCGAGTTAACTCATATACTCGCGAATAGGGACCATACGATCATTATTCTCCGAAATCTTATTAGCAACGCCATCAAATTTAGCTATGTAGCTGGAAAAATAAGCATCTATTGTACTGAGGATGAAAAGTACACCCATATTCATATCCAGGATGAGGGCATTGGAATTAATCCCTCCAAATCCGCACTGCTATTCAATGTGATCCAGCACAAATCATTCGGTACGGAAGACGAGCCCGGGTCGGGCCTGGGGCTCGTATTATGCAAAGACCTGATCGAACGCAATAAGGGTGTAGTAGATATACAGAGTATCCCCCACAAAGGTTCCATTTTTACCGTTGGCTTGCCCACTTACCCTACAGTGGACAATCCCACAAAAAAAACAGCACAAACCCGTTATTAAAATCTACAACCTATTCAAGTGTGCCAAATTTACCAGCCTGAAAATCTTCAAAAGCCTGATAGATTTCCGCTTGTGTATTCATCACGAAAGGGCCATAACTCACAATAGGCTCGTCGATAGGTTCTCCGCTCATAAACAGTAAGACGGCTTGTTCATTGGCCTTGACCTCTATTTCCTCACCATTATTTTCAAACAGCACGAAACTATGTTCTTTGGCCAACTGCCCATTTACCTCTGCTTCTCCATTGACGACCAGAATAGCAGAATTATGATGTTGTGGAACACTAAATGTTACCTGATGTAACTTTTCCAATTTTATATCAAAGAGATTGACTGCCGTATATGTCTCAGCCGGTCCCTTTGTATCCTGAAATTTACCGGCTATGACGTTGATGACACCTGCCCCATCAGGTAGCAGTACTTTGCCCATCTGATCCGCGGTTATATTCTGATAATGTGCTGTGGCAGACTTGTCTTTTGCCGGTAAATTAACCCAAAGCTGCACCATTTCAAAAGGACCTCCAGTTTTAGAAAAGTTTTCTTCATGATATTCTTTATGCAATATCCCTGCTCCAGCTGTCATCCATTGGACATCACCGGGATTAATAACACCACTGTTGCCCGAACTGTCATGATGCGCTACACTGCCTTTATAAGCAATTGTTACGGTCTCAAATCCTTTGTGCGGATGAACATCTACTCCGCGGATATGATCAGATGGACCAAAATCAAACTCCGCATTAAAATCTAACAAAAGGAATGGACTCATCCGCCTTTTGGTAATTCCGTTACCGGGAACCATATTATACACGCGGAATCCATCACCTACCATACCTGGTTTTGAAGGACGAGGGAATATTTTTTCAATTGATTTTTTCATTTTTAGTACTCCTATCTTATGAATCTATACATCAGCAACAGTGCACTTGCTTGCTTTTGTATAGTCAAATTTACGCCATTAAGGAGGTACAAACCAATAACCTAGCTTAAGCGTAAAACTTAATGTAGATTAAGCATCTGCGAACGTATCATGTGCTGTAGGCTTTTTAAAAATGAGTAATAGCAACACAAAAAAACAGCAAGTAAACAATATTAAAACCCGCGACGAGATTCGCATAAGCCTCCGAAAAAAGCGGCATCCGTGGAACAGAGTTATTGGGTTCACCGGAATGTTATTTATCAGAAACAACATTTAGAAAATAATCGTAACTTCATATAAAGAATGATTTCTTATTGACCACTAGACCTTAATTGTTGTAATATGCTCTACCAATACTTAATTAAACCAGCTTCAGCCCTAACTTTTATTTTCCTTTCCCTGCCGTTTTTTTCAGAAGGACAAGTCCTTAAGCCGGCAACCGGAAACAACATAAAACAGAACGGAACCATCCAATGGGACGATTCCAGCCGACGTCGGATCTCCTCACCCAATTTCGCCAGATATTCCGGCTATGGCCGAATTATCCAGCTATCGGACGAATCGTTGCTCGCTGTTTATGAAGCAGACGGAAATATTGTTGCTGCCAAAAGTCAGAATCTTGGTGACAGCTGGTCAGAGCCCATCGTTATTTCAGCAGCGAAGAAAGGCGTCAAAATGTGCGTACCAGACCTTATTAAACTCGACGATCAGCGTATTCTCGCATTCTATAATGCACGTCCTTATGACATTTCCCCAAGCCGGAAGTTCGGCATCCATCTTAGACAAAGCACGGACGGCGGACAGAGCTGGGAAGCCGAACAGATACTTTACCAAGCTGGGCACCAATTCGAAAATGGATGCTGGGAACCATCGGCCATCCAATTACCAAATGGCGAAATCCAGCTCTTTTTTGCTAATGAAGGACCCTACACAAAAAGCAATGAGCAAAATATATCTATGCTGCGATCCATTGACCATGGAGCAAGCTGGAGCAAAACACCATCTATCGTCAGCTTTCGCCCCGGAAAACGGGACGGGATGCCTGTACCACTATTGCTGAGGAATAAAAAAGAAATCGTTCTAGCCATAGAAGACAATGCCGTTCGTACTTTTAAACCCTATATCCTACGCAATACACTTCAAAAAAATTGGGCAAATACCATCTCCGGCAAGAGTGCTGATCGCAGTTACGCATTACATGATCCCATTGCAAATGAAGTCTATGCTGGAGCCCCCTATATTAGACAGTTAAGCACAGGTGAGACGATACTTTCCTATCAGAGCACAGAGGGCCGCACCAACAAAATGGATTATGCCGATATGAAAGTGCTGATCGGAAATGAACGGGCAATGAATTTCAAAAACAAATCGGTCCCGTTTGTCATCCCGCAAAATAAATCCTGTCTCTGGAATAGCATCACCGTACTAAGCGATGATACAATCCTTGCGGTTACGAGTACGAACGCATATTCAGATCAAACCGAAGTATGGATGGTCAAGGGAAAATTTCTTCGAGGCACAGAAGATCAGGGAACAAAAGATCAGGAAAAAACAGAAAAAAAATTCACCATGCTCGCATATTCTGCAAAAAAAGCACGACACCAACATCAATAAACACTACAATTAAAATAAAACAAACAACTCAAAAACAACTTATTAAAAATACAATAAATCCAAATTTCTCGCTATAAGGCTAGAAATAAGCATCGCTTGCATAGGCTGTACGAGTAAATGATTTTCAGTGCCATGGAGAAAACAATGATTTTTACTGATGGCGTCATCCCATATAAACCGCATACACACGCAACACTCAAATGATACCACAGCACTATCCATTCTAGAGTCCAATTAGCCGCTGTATTCAATTTTCTTTCGAAAATGAAGTTCCTTCTAGGCGGCAGGGATAAACATCCCGCTAAGCCTCTTATTAACACATCTACATCCATCAATGCAGCACTGCATTGGTTAGGCTATAATAACTTCTTTCATATTTCCATCGCATGTCAGCTGATATCACACTGAAACGCTATATAGATGACCGCATCTGCACAGATATTCCTTAGTCCCTGCCATACACCTTAGCCAAAACAACTTTGTTTACAACAATAGCCAACTTCCCCAATGGGCAAAACAAGGTTCTGAAAGTCCAGAAATTCATAAAAAAACCCAGAAACACCGCCATAACCAATGGTTATATCGACCCACTATTACTAGTATACTTTTTATTTATATAAAAATCATAACAAATTAAACTTCAAACAACAATAATATTAAAAAGCCATATTTTAACACGCCCCAGCAGATTAGTTAGAATCCGGTATTGACAACATATAAAGAATCCAGCCTACTTTTCCTTTTCGTCAAATTGCATACCGTCGAGTTTGCCTATCACGGTTGTCGCATCTGTAACTTTTGGTATCAACCTTATATAAAACTTTGACACTGCATCCCAGAAAAAGGTTTTCGATAGATTCAGACTGGTGACTACTGGCCAGCCCACCCCCGCCCCCGAGAATAGGTCAATTCATCTGTCTTAGCACTCAATTGTGGTACAATCCCTCCTAAACTGCAACCCCAAATTTTATAAGTGTTTAGATTTGATGTCGACGTACATAGTTACAAACTTGTCCTTTAAGGTTTAAACAATTATGCTCCGGCAACTGTTCCCCCATAAAAAGAAAGATCTAAAACTTAGCATGATGAAAGATATTTTAATAAAAGATATTAAACAACAATTGAGGGATGTCGAAGCAGCGGACCTTTGGATTGATGAAAATTTTGAAAAGAAGCTGTCTCAGGTGGATGACACGACTGCTTTTGAACGTCCTATCCCCGAAATGCATAGCATGGCAGAGTTAGCATCACATTTAATCGAATGGCGCAGAGAAGTATTAAGCCGATTAAAAGATAACCCGAGAGGACTTGAAATGAGTGATGCCGCAAACTGGCGAAACAATAATGAGCTAAGAAAACGTGGCTGGGAGAGTCTAATGCAAGATCTTCACACAACACAGCAAGATATTATTTCTTTTCTGGAAGAAAAAGATGACACTTTCCTCCAAACGACTTATCCACATGCAGATCCGTCTTTTCCACACGATTATAAGTATCTGTTAACTGGTTTAATCCACCATGACATGTATCACCTCGGACAGATGGGCATCACGATTAAATTCCTAAAAATTCAACATTTGATACGCTGACGATATTTACCCCGAATGCCCCCCTACTATTGTAAGAATCCCGATAACACGCAGACCAAATAGCCAACCAACAAATTAAGTACTTATGTCATCTCGACGACAAGTGTTATATAGCATAATTGCAAACAACAAGCCGCTTATTTGCTCAAGTCTTTAAAATTATCGGAATTGTTTTGGCTTCATTTGGCTGGCAGCCTGCTCTGCAATCTCGACGATCCGCCTGTTTCGGGTATCAGGACGTTTTGCCAGAGCAATCCATTGCAGCAGCATTTTTTTTGCTGATCTGCTCAAACCGGCAAAGAAAGCCTCGGCTCCTGGACAACTCTTTAATGCCCTGTCCAGATCTTCCGGGATAAGCAGTTCCTCCACATCATTAAGAACGGACCATGAACCGTTTTCCTTGGCAAGCCTGATTACCTCGAGTCCCGCTTCGGTCATCTTTCCACTAGCTATAAGTTTCTCGACTTTTTCCTTGTTGATCTTCGACCAGGTTCCCCGAGGTTTACGTCTACTGAATAACTGCTGAAAAGTGCCCTTCGTAATCGTTTTTCGTGTGCTGTCAATCCAGCCAAAACATAAGGCTTCGTCAACCAGCTCGCTCCAGGCGACAGCAGGCCGCCCCGAATTCTTTGTATTACAGATAATCCACACGGATTGCTTGACAAAATGATTCTCTACCAGCCACTGCCGCCATTCCGCCTGTGTATGGATGCTGATGAACTGTATATCTTTTGTTTGTTGTGCGCTATTCATTTCATTTTTTTTGTACTTCCAGGTCCCGATTATTGGCCATGATTCGCATTTCGCTTCTAAAACGAACACAGCCCGTATCTTCGCTGTTCGTGTAAAAATAATAGAAAGTGCGACAACAGTACGTCAGTATTGTTTATGAGCCATTTCATTCTATTATAAGGTATTTTGACCATTCAATGTGATACACCGGTTTAGACTGTAATAACAACAGCTTTTTATAACTGTTTTACTTAAAATTCAAACTGCTGAGATACAATATGGCAATATTTACAATTCGCATTAATATCCTGTTAAATTAAATCAAATTCATCATTTAACCTTCCTTCATCGATTGTTTGCAATGCTCCCCAAAAAATATTTAAGTTGTTTTTAAGGTCACGTGAAGGTGTAGTCATTTTTTTGAGCTTCTCATCAGGCAACAAGCGTTTTAATTTTTTCTTTATTTGAGAATTAAGTTTAAGCTCTTCCGGACGATGTAAATACACTCTAAAATACAGCATATTTAAGTAGACCGTTGCACTGACCTTTACTAACCAAGGATTGGACATCAACACTTTTGTAGTAACCTCTATATAAGAGATAGTACCGTCTTGCATATATACATCTGATTTACGTGGACCTTTCACAACAATTACAGCCTGAAGGCATTTTATCTTCTTTTGATTATTCAGCTCAGATTTATCGCTTCTTCGCAAAATATATTCCATTAAAGCCGAACAATCCCGTTCTCTTTTCCAAAGAGTCACCAAAGGTTCCAGCGGGAATTCTTTATCCATTTGGAAAAAAGACGGTCTTTTCTGAATGTTTGACCTCTTATCTGGGGACATTAGCATCCTTTTTTCATCAGTTACAATTTCAGTTCTTTCTTCAACTTTATTCATTATTTATTTCATAAGAAAAGTAAAACATAAAATATCTTTTATTGAAATTTTTCAGATAGCTATTGGTATCTTATCAATAATTGGCTTTTACCAAATTTGACGGTATAATAAAGTTTTAGTCGCTACGGAGCAAACATTGATTCGTTTCATTAAATCAAAAACAAAAATTACCGCCAACCCAAATTTACAAAATTTCCTTTAATTATATATTTGTTAACTATTACACTTTCCGTAAAATATTACTGATTCCAACTTTTTATTATTAATCCGTTTGTTTTACCCCTTACACTTTATTTTATTTGTCCAGAAGTTTTAATTCTTACAACAAACCAATTTTTCTAAATAACCTGAAATATTTCAAAAAAAATCAACAGTTGTATGCAGTCCAAATCATTTCATTTGATAGAAGCAGATATGTGTTTATTAGCGGGGAGTACGCCAACAAAATTCATAAAGGAAAGATTACCAGGGAGTCGTAAACGACTATTTTACAACAGTAGCATAAAAATATTTGAAGAATATCTAAATTTCGGCAATCTGGAAAGTTATAGCTATACCATTGAAGTCGCGACACACACAGCTATCAATTTTCAGATCCACAATCCTCAAACCCATTTGCTCTACCATATTGACGGGCGTAAGGCTGTTCGATACGGCCAATGCCAGAGCTGTGAGGAATATCTGTTCCCCCCACAACATGGTGTATTCCTCTATGTTCCCGAGACTATCATTAACGTATATTTTGAGCCCGGAAATTACCATATACAGGGATTTACTTTGCCTGTCAACCTAATTGAATTCGGTGAACTGGCCGAATTTGGATTTTTAACCGAAATCATTGCCACAAATAGATTAAAGCCCCGGCAATATAAAGCCAGCATCGGTTTTATAGCTTCACAACACACCCGGCGAATTCTTCGCGATCTTACTATCGAACTTGGCAATAAACCACTTATTCCAAAGATCCGCATCTTGCGAAAAATTGAGGATCTACTTTACCTTTGCAAAGATAAATTATTAATAGCCGGAAGACAGTTGTATGATCCTGATCTGATAGTACAGCAGGCACGTCTGCTTATCTCCAAATGCATCGCCGAAAGTGATGATCTGGTAAGGATAAAAAATATTGCTTACGCGCTAAATATTCAACCAGCCTACTTAAGTTATCTTCATAAAGAACGCTTTGGAATTACGATTATGAAATACCGTAATCAAGAATTGCTGAAAAAAGCTAAAGCCCGTCTCCATCAAAACCGTTCCATCAAAATAAGCACTATAGAATGTGGTTTTAAGAATGAGTCCAGCTTCTGTAATTTTTTTAAAAAACAAACAGGGCTCACCCCAAGCGGTTATCTCCTTGCCACGACAACACCGGAAGAATAATCGGGATTGTCAACGACAGCTTTAACTGTGGAAATAAGAAGCCCAGTGTAGCAGAAACCCAAAGTAGCCCCGCTATTTGACAATGCCAAATTCAAATTTCAGAACATAGAACTCTGGTCAAAAAAACAGGATTAAAAAATATAGGGCACGGCTTTGTCTGTCCAGTGTAAAAAGGAATTGCTAAAGACCCCAAATAACCATTTTTACGGCAAAAAGCTATGGAAAGGGAATGGTGTTTGCATTAATAAAAAGAGCGACAATAGCATGAATTCACGCAATTCAAAACGAATTAAAATCAACATGCCCGGATAAAAAGACAAGGGAATAAAAAGGGAGGTCATATGAAACAGTTATTTGTGCTGCTGGCTTTGGGCATCGGCCTATTCATTGTCAGCAAGTTCGGCTTTTCACAGAAAGCCGCAGGATCAAAATCAGCTAAACAACATACTATGGATAATATACATAACAACGATCAGGTCATCTATTTCGCCGGCGGCTGCTTCTGGGGGACCGAACATTTCTTCAAGCAAGTCCGCGGTGTCACTGCAACAGAAGTCGGCTATGCCAACGGCAACTTGCAGGATCCTACCTATACCCAGGTTTCCACTGGGAAAACCGGATTTGCAGAAACGGTCAAAGTAACTTACGATCCGAAGGTCATTGACCTTAAATTGCTGGTTGACCTATTCCTAAAAACAATAGACCCTACCTCACTCAATAGACAGGGCAATGATATCGGTACACAATACCGCACCGGCATCTATTATACCAATGCAGCTGATATCCCTGTGATCAAGGAAAGTTTAACCGAACTGGCCAAACAATACCCTAACCAGATCGTGGTGGAATTAGAACCTTTGCAGAACTACTACGATGCAGAAGCTTACCATCAAAAATACCTCGACAAAAATCCGGGTGGTTATTGCCACATCGGCCCCGATTTATTTGAAATGGCGCGCAAGGCAAATCCGGAAACGACAAAAGCAGCCTCCGCTCCTTCCAGCAGCTATAAAAAGGCTGACAAGGAGACTCTGAAAAAGGAACTTACCCCTTTGCAATATGATGTAACACAAAACAATGTAACCGAGCGGGCCTTTGCCAACGAATACAATGATGAGTTTAGAGAAGGTATCTATGTAGATATCACTACTGGTGAGCCCCTGTTCGTCTCGACCGATAAATTTGAGTCCGGCTGTGGATGGCCAAGCTTTTCCAAACCGATCAGCGATAGCCTGGTAGAAAAATTATCAGATAATTCTTATGGCATGCGGCGCACGGAAGTACGGAGCAAAACCGGCGACGCACACCTCGGGCACGTATTTGACGACGGTCCAGTGGATAAAGGAGGGCTCCGCTACTGCATCAATAGTGCTTCGCTCAAGTTTATTCCCAAAGAAGACATGAAGAATAAAGGCTACGAAAAATACCTACCGTTATTGGTTAAAAAGTAACGGTAAGTACATCAATAAAATTGATCGAATTGAATTCCCCCTTATCAGAGGCCATGGTAAAAAGCTACCTGGCCTCATGGAGAATGGCCGAAACTGTCTATTATTTGTCATTGTAGCCATATCGACATCTTAGTACATTTGTAGCATACAAGTGAGCTATGGAAAACACAAAAAAACAAACAGGAATAAAAACGATTGCACTTTTGATATTACCGGGGGTTCAGTTATTGGACGTTGCCGGCCCCTGTGATGTATTTATGTCGGCCAACTTTTTTACACCAGTTGATAATGCACCGAAGTACCAAGTTCAGCTGATATCCAGTACACCTGATCGGATTGTATACTCAAATGCTGGAATACCTCTCACCTGCAGCCATTCCATTTATGATCACAATTGCTCAATAGACACACTACTCGTTGCTGGTACTGACCTTAATTTGCTGGACGAAGTAAACCCTGATATTTACCGTTATTTGCAAGGTATTGCAACACATGTAAGGCGTATAGGCTCAGTCTGTGTTGGTGCTTTTGTTTTAGCAAAAGCTGGGCTACTGGAGGGTAAACAAGTCACAACCCATTGGAAATATGCCGCTATCCTGCAACGGACTTATCCTGACCTCGATGTTAATGTCAATCCATTTTTTATTCACGATCAGGGGATTTATACTTCAGGTGGGGTCTCCTCAGGGATAGATCTCGCCTTGGCCTTATTGGAGGAAGATTGTGGAAAACCATTGGCTTCTGAAGTAGCCAAACATCTCGTTTTGCATTTAAAAAGACCCGGGGGGCAGTCCCAGTTCGGTGATGCGATTACCGATTATGACCTGTTAACCCCTTTCACTAAAGCGATCAGAGATTTACTCAAAGATAAACTGGGCCAGGCAATCAGTATAGACTATATGGCCGAATCACTTAATATGAGTGTCCGCAATTTCTCCAGGGTCTTTTTAAAAGAATCAGGCATGACTCCGGGTAAGTTTCTCGAAAAAATGCGGCTGGACCAGGCAAAGAACATGGTAGAATATACCGATATGAGTTTCGAGATGATCGCACAGAAATGTGGCTTTGGAAACGTAATCTCTCTTCGACGCTTATTTCTAAAGTACCTCTCCATCTCCCCGCTCCAATATCGGAAGACTTGTAAAGGCACCGAATAATCCATTTCTACAAATTAAAAACACAAAAAAATGCTGGCGTTCATTCACCGGCAGGGAAAACTATATCTCAATTTAACGATCAATAATAGTATATCATGATGAATCCGAAACAAAACAACAAGAGCATGAACGTAGCCTTTTTTATTTATGATCAGATAGAGGCACTTGACCTCAACGGTCCACTAGATGTATTTGTCAAGGCAAATGTTATAGCTCCCGGGAGTTATAATTGTTACACGGTCGGGAAGACCAAAGAAGCCGTACAAATGGAAGCGGATACCATGGCAATTATCCCAATGCACTCAATACAAACTGCACCCCGACCAGACATGATTGTCGTTCCCGGTGCCAATCCAGACTGTGTTATGGCATACCTGCAGGATGACGATTTCCAGTATACGTTAATAAACTGGTTAAAAGACTACTATGACAAAGGCACAATTATTTTTACCGTTTGTACAGGAAGCATGCTCTTATCCAAAACAGGCATATTGGATCATTATGAAATAACGACCCATGTCATGTTGCTGGATGCCTTAGAAAAGCATAATCCCAAAAGTATTGTTAAACGTGGAGTACGGTTTGTCGACCAGAAACGATTGATTACTACAGCAGGTATAACCGCAGGAATAGATGCTGCGCTTTATCTGGTGGAGCAACATTACGGAAAGGAACTTGCTGAAACCATTATCGAAATATTTGAATATCGGCAAAGTACTTGTAACCGTAAATAAGAGGTTACTATTGGCGAGATCAGAAAATGCGGGAAGTACCTTTTTAGATGCTGCCCATCACACATAGTTCGGTGAGGGTAGGTACTGGCTTACCACCCTCATCTTCAAGCGTAATGGCAAAGGCTTGTGCTTTAGAAACATCCAGCATCTTGCTCGCCATGGCTTCTTTGACATTCAGAGGGAATACACCAGCACTCACAGGCTGACCATCGACCATCGCCCAGAGCTGATACTGCTTACCTTTTGGCGCAGCTGGCATCTGTTCGAGACTGAGGTATACCGCCTTTGAAGTCTGATCCCAAAATACGAGTGCATGTAAATCAGGTTTATTTTCAACACCTTTTAGTGCAATGGTTTTTACCGCCGGGTTCTGCACCAAGCTCCATTTCTCCTGTAAAATAGCTAATGTAGCATTTTGCGTATCTAACGTGGTATTTGCCTGGACAAGCATTTCCTTATTCTCCTTTTGCTGTTGATAGAAGAATAAATTTGCGCCGACGCTGAGTACGAACAATATGCTGGCAGCTATGGCCCAGCCGTAGGATCTAGCCGGTACAATCCGCTTAGGCAGCTCCTCAGTGTTCAATATTGGCGCCTGGACAACTGTATCATGGGATATGGCTTCGTCCGTCGACAGACCATCTGGTTGATCATCCTTCAAAACCAGATTTTCAGCTTCAAGTCTATTCCAGATATCCTGTTTTAAGGCAGCAGGCATCGCCATCGCTTGGATATCGGCTAATCCCTCGAGCGCTTTTTCGGCCTCGGCGATAGCTTGTTCCACTTCGACATTATTTTTTCGAATACAGTTCAGTATGCTAACTTCCTCTTCGGAAGCAAGCCCCAAAACGTACGATTCAATAATCCCTGACGATATGTATGCTGCGATATCCAAAATTAACGATAGTCCTTTAATAATTGTTTTAACTGTAAAAATGCAGCCTTGGTCCGTGTTTTTACGGTACCCAAAGGAACATCAAGCTGTTCCGCAATTTCCTGTTGCGTATATCCTTCATAGTAGGCCATCTCGATCAAGATACGACATTCAGGCTTTAATTTATCCAAAATATTTCTGAATCCAATAAAATCTGCTTTCGTATGTTGTTCGCTCCCGCTCTGATCCCGTTCTTCCTCTGTATTTACGATATTTGAGAGCGGTTGGTTTTTCATTTCGTTGACCACACCCTTGGATTTGCGGTAGTCCAGCGCCGTGTTACGTGCAATATTGATCATCCAGGTGTATAACCGGCCTTTTTCGGAATCAAAAAGATCGACATGTTTCCAGATTTTAACAAATACATCCTGAATCACTTCCTCGGCATGTTCAGTGGAAGCTACAATACGACACACCACCCCATAGAGGGCATCCGCATAGTTATCGTAAAGATAACTAAAGGCCTGCTGGTTCTTTTTTTTCAGTAAAAGAATCAAGGTTTCTTCAGGAAGGTTGTGTAATGGACTCAAATTTCACGTTTATAACGCTTTAAAGATGTAGATAAAAAACCAAAAAACAATGCAACAGCCATAAATCACGTAAAAATACTTAAATCTCGATAAATAACGTGGAAAAATACCTGATGCTGGCACCCCTTAAGATAATGCAGGCCATAATGAAGTAATAATCGCAAACCTTTAAATAAAATCATAAATACCGTTCTTCCAGCCCAATATTTTAGAAGAATCCGCATTTAGCCAGTTTCTCAATAGCGTGGCGTACACTTTTCTGAAATCTTCCGAATACACCAGATCGCCGGCGTTGAGGTGCTCCAGATCAGGCAGCGCATTGCGCAGGCCCTTCCCTTTTAAACCTCCTGAAATAAAAAAAAGCTGATTTGCCGTTCCATGGTCCGTACCATTGCTTGCGTTTTGTGCTACCCTACGGCCGAACTCTGAAAAAGTCATCAACATGACCCGCTGAAAAAGGTCATTTTTTTTCAGGTCATCCACAAAGGCTTCAACTGCGTCGTTAATGATCTGGAATAGCCCCTCCTGCCGTTGCCGTTGATTAATATGTGTATCAAAACTACCGATCTGCAGGTAATACACCTGCGTATTAATATCCGATTTGATCAGGGAGGCGACCGTCCTGAAATCCTTTCCCAATGCCGAATCGGGATAAGGAGCCGCCGTAGACTTCGCTTTGCTTTTTTCAAAGATATAATCCGCATTGTTGATGGTCTCTCCCAATGTCTGATAGAGATAGCCTACTGTCTCATCTTCATGTTGATGGTTTTCATAGAGCGACTTGAAGTATTCTTCACGACTGGTTTGATAAAGCTTTTTGGGATCTTTAAAAGCAAAAGCTTTTTTGTGTTTTCCTTTGAGGGCAAGGCTCAGCATATCATTGACTTCCAAAGCCTGTGTGGGATGGGTACAGTCGTAGCAGGCTTCATCAAGGTATCTTCCCAGCCATCCGCTTTCCAGATATTCGTCGCTGCGACTTGCGCTGTGCCAGATATCCATGCTCCGGAAATGCGATTTATCGGGATTGGGATACCCCACATTATTGAGCACAGCCATTTCACCGTTGTCATATAATTCTTTAAAAAAGCCCAAAGCAGGATTAATACCGGCTTCGTCGGTGAGGGGAAGCGCGTTCGTCACAGCAATCGTCTGCCTTTCGCGAAAATAGATATCGTTGCGCCGGGGGATGATCGTATTAAGTCCGTCGTTTCCGCCGCTCAACTGTAATATGACCAGGATTTTCTGATCTCTTTCCAGGGCATCGGGCAAAGTCATTGCCTTTAAAAAATTGGGCAGCAGCATAGATGCTGTTACTAGGGAACCTGCTTTAAGAAATTCACGCCTTTTGATGATCATGGTCTTATTTTTTTAGTTAACAGAGCTGATATTCGGGCATACTCATGGTTTCAATAATCGACATCCTGATGTCTCCGGCAGCGTATTTTTCAAGTATATGCTGTTTAAAAGACGGTTCCTTCTGCAACAATAACTGTATTGGTTCCTTTCCTGCAAATACTGCTTCAACCTCCGGCCA
Organism: Sphingobacterium sp. UBA7625; assembly: GCF_002484085.1. Lineage (NCBI taxonomy): Bacteria > Pseudomonadati > Bacteroidota > Sphingobacteriia > Sphingobacteriales > Sphingobacteriaceae > Sphingobacterium > Sphingobacterium sp. UBA7625. The sequence goes on along the minus strand of NZ_DLJD01000003.1, from coordinate 234,600 downwards.
GGCGATCGACATATTCGGATTTTTGAATCCTTTCAGCTTCCGCTTTTGTTTTAAGCCCATGTCAAGGTCGTCGTCCTGCTGTGGGGAGAGATCAAGCGGGCGTAGGCCGCTCCATATCTGTGGAATCTGCATCCGGAGCAAAAGTGTGGAACTGTCGATCCAAGCCTTTCCCGAAGGCCATCCAGCTACGTTCGGTGGATATAATAATAACTGTCCCAATAGTTTTTGATAAACAATCAGGTGTTCGGGATTTTCTATTTTCATCGGTAACATACGCATAATACCAACTATCAGTTCTACTGGTGATTTTATTTTGCTGCCGATATTTTTAGGTTCGTAAAACCAGGATGCGGTAAATATATGATCCAACAACTTTTTGATATCGTACCCCGAATCATAGAATTGTTTGCTCAGCCTATTGACCAGTTCATTGTCTACCTGTTCATTGACCAGAAAACGATACAGTTTAGCTGTAATAAATCTTGCCGTTGCCGGTTGTTCCAGGATGATATCCAGGATATCATTCCCATCAAAATTCCCCGTTTTTCCTAAAAATGTTTTCATACCGGGATCATGAAACTTCTTTCTTTCCATAAATCGGGCATCCCGATCATAAGACCAACCCGTAAATGCGCGTGCAGCTTCACGCACATCCGCTTCGGTATAATGACCACGTCCCATCGTGAACAGCTCCATGACCTCCCTTGCAAAATTTTCATTCGGATGTCCTTTTTTATTCTGCTGATTATTGAGGAAGCGGAGCATAGCCGGGGCTTTGGAAACAGCAAACAGCATATCCCGAAAATTTCCCAGTGCATTTTTTCTGATCTCATTGAGAATATGCGCGCTGAAAGTTGAATTGACCACGCGGCTTGCGAAATGCCCATGCCAGAAAAAAGCCATCTTTTCCCGCAGCTGATCTTCCGAGTGAACCATAGCTGTCAAAAAATTAAGGTTGATTTCTATATTCTGCTGTCGGTTACGCTGCTGAATTTGTTTTTTCGCCCCCGCGTTCAATTTTGAAAGCGTGACGTAATCAGCATCCGTGTCCGTGTCGTTAAAGCGTATCTGTTCGAAATCCCGTGTCCGAGCATATGTCTGCCAAACTTCGGCGGTAGACAGCCGTTCGAAGGCGGAGATCTGTTCAAGGCTGATTCCAAATCCCGCACGATTCGCCAAATGTTTATTTTTAATAAATTCAGAAACCATTTTATTTCCGTTTATAGCTAATTAACAACTTAATTTGCAAATGTTTGCAGGCTAAGACAAACATTTAACAAACATTAAGGTAAATTAACAAACCCGGCAGTTGCTCCCCCTCTACTCCTAATTCAAACGAATAATCCCTTTCTGTCGATATTTCCTACACACCGATAAAGTTTCATAACCGTGTACTTTGGGGACGGATCATTCCACCGTAAACCAGCGGTAGCTCTCGGCCGGGATGGTAATGGTCATTGTCATTTTAGCAAGCGGATCCAAGGACATCTTTTTCACAGTTTTATCATCAAAAGTCAGTTTTGCGGAGCCCGACAAACCCGTATAGTAAAGTGGTAGCACCAGCGTATGTGTGATCTCAGTTTTCAAGGGGTTAAACAGCATGCCCAATCCTTTGATCCCTGGTGCCGTTGCATTGACATGCAAAAAGCCATCCCAGTCGCGACCATCCGCACGACGTAAATGAATCAGATCAGCATTGAGGATATCGCGGTATTTTTTATACCATTGGATCACATCTATCACCGTCTGCTTGGTCTCCTCCGTATCGTAGAGACGGGGGCCACGATAACAGGCCTGTACACCGGCACCGTAATACTGCATCATCAGCTGCCGATAATCCTCCAGATGCTCATTTAGAGGTTCAAGGACCGCCTCTTTTCCGCCGCCCTGATAGGCAGTCAATGGAACAAATCCCCAGCCCATAGACGGGTTCTGCTCCCAAAGCGCATCAAAGATATTCTGCCGGTTGAGTATTCGTTGGTTTTCTCTAGGTAATGAAAAATTCACTTCCCGATATCCGATTCCTGTCTTGTTAGAACCATCCAGAAAATACCAGTCCGGCGAATTGATATACACACCGCGGGCATTTAGCCAATGGTAAAGCTGCTTTTGCATGTTAAATTGTACCCATTGGCTATCTTCCTGTCCATGGTGTCCGGGATGACTTGTCGAGGCACACTGATCGCCAGGAAAAGGACCATCATTTTCCCAGATATCAAATCCAGTTTTTTCAAAAAATGTCTTGATCCGCTGAGCATAACCGATCCCCCAGTTGGAACCAAAACAAGGGGCATTGCCGAAAAATGTACCACCTGTCTTTCCCGTCTTCGGATTGATGATATCATCCGCTTCACTGATCTTGCGGGAGCTAAACAAAGAATAGGCACCTATTTTAATATTTTTACTGTGCGCATAATCCGCCAGTTTTTTCAGTGCGGCAAGGTTCCCAGCCGTCGTATCCTCCATATTTACGTGACTGCCGAAACTGAGGATCAGCGCTTCGTATCCTGTGGCAGCGCATTGGTCAATGGCGGTGTAAACCTGCTCATCCTTTTTGCTGACCAGGTGCATAAAGATCGGATTGGCCGTTGTCCAAGGTGCGATGGTCCGATACATTTTGCGGATGGCCAGGCCACGGCGTTCGCGATCATAACTATCCATGAGCAGCTCCCAGGATCGGATGGAACTGAAGTTATCCTTTGGAGCAAGTTTGATGCCTACACCCGCAGCGGGGTAGACCTCCATGATCGCCGGTGTTTTCAGGTTGTAGTTCACCTGAGAAGTAAAGGTAGAATCCGCTTTCCAGTGCAGCGACTGATCGCTGAGGTGGTAGCGCATTGCATTGTTGAAAGCAAAATTGCTTTCGACATACAGGCCATGCTGCTTCTTCATCTCTTCGACTGAGCCCACTACGGCACTTTCCTCTTCGACCAGCGCCAGCTTTTCGTTGATGACCTGATTGATCTGCACTGTCTGGTTGCCCGTATTCCGCACGGTCACCCATTTACTGATCAGCGGGATCCCATCATAGATGGCGTAATGCACTTTTACTTCAATTCCAGATAATGGGACGGCAGCCGGAGCGGCATAGGTAAAGGTCAGCACCTTCCCTTTTCCGGCAACCTTATGTGTAGACCACCATTTATCCCCCTTCCAAGGTAGCAGCGGATCCAGTTCACTGATTTCATGCTTTACATAACTAAAATCTTCGGGTTTTGTCGTAAATGTGGGCATCCATTCCGGTCGCAGGTAAGCGCGTTCCTTTTGCCCATCCACCCCACCGACATTATACCATTTGCCGTTGAGCTGCAGCAACGCTTCCGGCTGTACGGCACGAATGAGCTGCTGTCCTGTGATTAAGTTGGTAAAATCGTAGCAAAAGGCATTCGGTCTAACCCAGAAGGAGCGGCGTACAAGCCCATTCTCCAATACAATGTTCTGGTCATCGACCGCAATGCGGGATTGATATGCTGCAGTTCCACTGATTAGCCAATCCTGCGACTTAGGTTCTTTTTTTTGTGCGAATCCCTCTTCCGCAGTTATCAGCGTTAATGCAATTAAAAATAACTTAAATCTCATATTTTGTATAAATTAGGAAGTAATCGTGCTTCCAAGACTACTATGCGCTCATAAGATATCGCCTTCCCTCCTTCGGTCAATTGCCTGTACGCACTTTAAACACATGTTCTTAATGAGGTGGAGAAGACAAGGTATGGTTTATAAAAAAATTTCTTTGCTGAAATATAGGAGATTTAATTAAGTAAAAAAAAATAAAAGAGGTGCAATCGATTGTTTAAAAATCAATTGAATATCCACCTTAATGCATATCTGTTTGAATTTGATTCAAAAATAAAAACCTCACATGGGATATAAAACGGGTATGCGAGGTAGAGAATAGCAGACTTGACCCATTTGCATACGGAGCATTTATTAAATCAGCTATGCAGGAAATTAGCGATTCACCACAATACCAAAATGTTCTTTGAGGGCCGTCCGTGCGGCGTGATAACCACTCATCCCATGCACACCGCCACCGGGAGGTGTTGACGACGAGCAGATATACATATTTTCCACGGCAGTACGATAAGGGTTCAATGCCAGGATCGGTCGGCTATACAACTGTGTAATATCCATTATTCCACCATTGATGTCACCACCAATGTAATTGGGATTGTATTGTTCAAGCTGCGCCGGAGATAAGGTGTGCTTCGCCATGATCGTGTCTTTAAATCCGGGTGCAAAACGTTCAATCTGATTTTCGATTGCTTCAGTATAATCATGTGTGCTCCCATTCGGGACATGGCAGTATGCCCAGCCGGTATGCTTCCCATCTGGCGCCCGGCTGGGATCGAAGGCACTCTGCTGCGAAAACAAGACAAAAGGCCTATCGACTTGCCGGCCCAAATGGCCCTGTTTTTCAGTTTCAGCAATTTCAGCATAGGTGTTCCCCAAATGTACAGTAGCTGCCTCCTGACAGCGTAGGTCTTTAAAAGGTGTCTTTTCGGACAAAGCCCAGTCTACTTTAAAGACGCCCATCCCCTGCCGATAGCGCTCAAGTCGCTTGCGATAATGAGCAGAGAACTCCACCCCTTTGAGTCGCAGCAACTGCTTGGGTGTCATATCGCACAGCAGTACCTTGTAGTAAGGAAGTTCGCGGAGGTCGTCCACCCAGCAATTGGTTTGCAATTCCCCGCCTAGAGATTGATAATACTGCAGCAGTGCATTCGCAATGGATTGGGAGCCACCCACAGGAATCTGCCAGCCGTATTTATTACCCACAGCGGATAGCACAATTGCAATAGCAGAAGTTGTCCAATTGGTCAATGGCTGGATACCATGTGCCGCCATCCCGGCCCAAAGGGCCTTCGCTGATGCCGTGGAAAAACGTCCTGCAGTCCAGCTTGCGGGCTGCAGCGCATCGAGGCCAAAAGCCGCCAGCTGAAGGGGATGTTTCGGCAACAATAGTGGCCCCATAATGTCGGTCGCAAGCTCATCCCAATGAATAATGACCTTTTCAACCAGCTGACGATAACGCTCCCCATCCGCCCCCAAACCCTTTATTGTTTCGAGCAGGCTATGATAAAGGATGCCCGTCTCCCCACTTAACAGGGGATGTGCAGCAGCATACCTAGGTTTGACAAAGGATAGGCCAAATGCATCCAGTGGCAGACTTCTGAAAAATGGAGAAGCCATGGCCATGGGATGAATCGCCGAACAGACATCGTGCTTAAAGCCTGGCAGCGTGAGCTCTTTTGTCCGCATACCGCCGCCAATTGTATCAGCACCTTCAATCAGCAAGGTACTAAGTCCTTGCTGCTGAAAGGTGATTGCAGCCGCCAGACCATTTGGTCCGGAGCCAATAATAATTGCATCAAATTTTCGCATAAATTGTGTTTTAACCGCTACTAATCACAACCTGTATTAGGCTGATCTTTTTTTGAACGCTTTGATGAGGTTGAATCTGATTGCGTTTTGTCATGATCCTTTTTTTTACCTGCTGATCCACATGCCACGGTAAATGTCGTTAAAACAAATGCTAAAAGTCCGAGATTGATTAATTTTTTCATATATATGTTATTAGTTTTTAATATCTTCTTCACTAATATGCTCGTTCTCAAAATACTCCCGATACCGTTGTTTCAGCTCCTGACGCTGCGTACTGTCCAACTTAATTTTCGGATCGGTCTGGGAGACTACCGTAGAAACGACTTTGTGTGCCCCTTTTCCTTTTTCAATAAATAATACTGTCGGTGAGGATATTCGCTTAATGGAATCAATGCCCAGCCCATTATAAGGATTTAGAACAGCGTGAAACTTGTTTAGGATAGCCTCATAGCCCGGACTCCCAGCTTTGGTCGTGACGACTTTCCCTTCCTTATCCTTCTCTTTAAGATCCCGGATATCATGAATATTGAGATAATAAATCGCTAGTTTTTCCTCCTCGGCAAATTCCAATAAAGGCTCAATTGCATTGCGCAACCAAGGGCAACTTGGCCAGCCAAAAAGAACAATACCATTTTCGAGTTTAAGGACTTCCTGTTCAGTTGCATAGACAATCCGTGCGCTATCCGAAATATGTACCGCAACTTTATTCGTATTATTCAAGCTTTCAAGTTCATGCTTAAAACGGACAGCATCTTCTTTTTTTAGCAGCAGATGACTATTCTTTACAGCATCCTTTGTGTCGTGTCTGGATTGACAGTTAGTTACATTCAACAGTACGATGATCGCAAAGAGCATGCTTCCAATTAATTTTAAATCTTTCATCTTGTAACGGGTTTTCATTGTATTTTTTGTTAGTTCTTCGATTGCTTGTATTCTTTGATATGTTCTCCCACATCCCATACGCGGGTTCCGGGAGCCAATTCATTGATCAGGCTGCTGGCTATTGCCGAGCGGTAGCCCGAGGCACAATGAACGACAATGATCTTATCCAAGGGGAGTTCGGCAATATGTTGCGTTAATTCAGCTAGTGGAATATTGTGTGCCTCTTTAAATACCGGTTCTGCCTTTGCCTCCGCTACCGTTCGCACATCCACAATAAAATAATCCGTCTGATTCCGGTCAAATGCTGCCTGATCAAATGTTGCTGACTTCTGTCCTTTGTAATCACCATAGATGACAGCCGCTTTTACAAACTGTTCGTAACCGATTTTTGCGAGCTTCTCAAGTTGTAACTGCACTTCCTGTTTCGTGTCAGCAACTAGATAGAAACTTTCTTGTGGTGCTATGAAAGTCCCGATCCAGGACTCAGATTTGCTGCGCTCGGGAATATTAATGGCCTCCGGAAAGTGGGATTGTCTGAATTGTGCAGCCTTACGTGTATCTACTACTTTACTTTCTAAAACTTTCGCCACACTTGCAGCAATAATGGGGATTCCCGACAAGCTAGTGTGTAGTGCAGCAGCTCCCTTGCGGTTCAGTGCTACATTGTAAGGAAAATATACAGGGATGGGCGATCGGTCGCTCAAAATCAGCTGTACAAATTCCTCTTCCGATCGTTTCTGAAAGGCAAAATTCTGTTTTCTTTCTGCGCCAATCGTACTTTGCTTCAGGTCCTTTATCGCATTTCCACAGAATGAGCCCCCTCCATGCGCTGGATAGAGTAGCACATGATCAGCAAGCTTTAAATAGCTGTTGTTGACCGTATGAAAAAGCTGGCGCGCCAGCTTTTCACGCTGTGAAGCCTGTTGGCCAGAATATTCCCGCAAGTCGGGCCTCCCAACCCCACCGATCAGCACCGCATCGCCAGAAAAGATAGCGACATCGCTACCCCTATCTTTTAGCAACACCGAAATGCTATCGGCTGAATGTCCCGGTGTATTGATTGCATGCAGTATAATATGATCAGAGATCTTTAACGTGTCGCCATCATCAAACGTTTGGTGCGGATAAGTTGCTTGCAGCAATTTACTTACATACACAGGTACGTTCTGATCCTGATGAATTTCCAGATGGGAACTCACAAAATCAGCATGCGAATGGGTTTCTACCACCGCTATAATTTTTGCCCCCTGCTCCTTCGCGTAAGCGTAATAAGGAGCTGGATCGCGGGCAGGATCCACAAGTACAATTTTCCTGTCGGCCAAGATTGCATAGGAGAATTGGACTAGGCCCTCATCTTCAAATTGCTTAATGGTATAGCCAAGCTCTTGTTTATCGGTATTCCCAAAACAGGACGCCCCCTGCCCGGCTGAAGCAAGCGTAAACAGGATCGCTGAACGGTGAATAAATAATCTTCTATTCATGATAGTACTTCCTTTAAATCAATTAATATGTAAAGAGTGTATTTTTCATATACCATTCCTTACCGGTGAGATAGGATTCTTTGATACGGTCAAGGGTGATTTCAACGTTGTTCCCTTCAGTATCCAAGCCTTTGAGCTTGATCCGTTCCCTGCTTGGCCGCTCATAAGCCCATTTCAGGATATGCAAACTATCCCCCTTTGCTTTTCCATACAGCGCTTTAAGGCCTACATCCAATTTTTCATCCAAAAGTTCGCGTAGTTCCTTACTAAATTTTTGATTTTTATCGATGAGGTAAAGACTATGATCTAGGGAGTCTATCTCATAATATAAATAACTCTTACCGCCCGCCCTGCCCGTAAACTCGTACGTCTTGAGGACATCGTTCAGTGCGGGGGTACCATTTCCCAGATCGATCGGATTAGCCTTGTTGACCTTATATACCAGTGTCGAGTAGCGCTCAAAAAAGGCTTCGTGCCAGCGCACCGAATCTTCGGGCGAATAAGGAATAACTTTTCCGTTTAACAGAAAGCTCGAAACCTCATAATGCCCTGCTGCCTGTGTCAAACCGGGCAGCACCGGTTCCTTCAGGCGACCTTCATCGTAGAATCGTTCGTACCTAAAATAACCGTACACAAAGATGAACAGCACGACAATCGTAGCCTTAATTCCCAGGTACAGCGGATTGTTCCATTTCCGCAAAAACCTGGGAACATAATAGTAGCTGCTGACGGGCTCGCGCAGGATAAAGAGCTTCCAGATTGCGGGAAAATATTGCAGCAACAAAAACAAAGAAAGCAATACAAAGTATGAACTGTATACATGCACGGCACCATCGTAAGCCAAATTGGCATGGGCGATGTTAAACAGTACGCCGGCATTGATAATAGCCCCTATCACCACCGTAGGCCGAAAGAAGAGCAGGCTTCCGGCGGTGATCTCCAAAACACCTAAGAAGATCTCATACTTATAGGAAACACCGACAATCTGCCAGTACAGTTTAAAAGGTGCATATTCACCAAAGTCTGTATTCAGATTGGCAAGTGATGGAAAAGGCATCTGCATGGGAAAGAATTTGATAAAACCAAATGCAATCAGTCCCAACGCAATACGATAACGTACCAATACCCGTAGCCAGTAGTAAAGCACATCATACTGCTTTACTTTGCTATTTCGCGCCAATATGGTCCAAATAGCAGCGCCGAGTACAGCGATCAGGCCATTGAGCCACCAGGAGGTGTAGGATGCAAAGCCCCACTTGCCACTTTCGGTATCAATTTCAATCCAGCCCGTTCGAGATCCCCCAGCTACAGAGGCCATAAAATCATACAATGAATCAGGGACAAACACCTTCTCATACCAGTCCCAATCCAAGGGAATGACCATGAGAATAAAAAAAATAAATGTAAACCGAAAACCTACTTTTTCCCAGTACTTCCAGTCCCTGTCTTCTTTAGTTGTGAGGGTTCCCTCAATATGTTGAATAGTTACCATAACCTTAATCTAAATTTGAATCGGTTAATAAATACGGATTGGTTTTCTACGGCCTTCATGCAGCAGATATTTTTTGTTCACTTTTTCAAGCCGTACCTGCAGTGTGTCTCCGGACTGATTTGTTCCTTCGAGCAGCAGCGTCCGTTTGTCAGGCCGGTTTACGACAAATGAAAAAGTATGGTCTTGGTTGATCTTTCCGACGAGCTCAATGACTGTCGGCTGTTTTTCGCCACCTTTTTTCAGGCTATAGCCAAAGAATTCACGGCCGCTATTGCCCAGATACTCGTAATTGCGTTCCCTATTAAAGGCGATCCGAGGTTTAAGGCTATCCACTTTTACAGGCTGGTTTCCACGAATGCTAATGGTATTCCACTTTTCGAAAACCACATCCTTCCAACGGATCCTATCGGTCAGTGAATATGGCAGTGTATCCCCCTTCCATACAAAATCTTTCACGTCGTATACACCGGCAGCACCTGCCAGACCTTTTTCATCGGGGAATGGATAATCCGAATTCTTCCAGCTCAAGTAAGCCTGCACACTAAATACTGCGATCAGGAGCAACAACAAAACCTGGAGATAAGGACGGATGATGGCGATCCTGCGCCCGTATACCGGCCAAAAACCGTCGGGAATAGTGGCTGTCTTTTGGATCAGCAGACGGTAAAAACGGGGCCAGTCATAAGCGAAAATAACGATCGCCAATAGCAGTAGGAAAGAGCTGTATACTTGCTCTCCGATCTCATACACATAGTTGACGATCACCACATTGAGCAATACCGCCAGTAGCAACCCTGCGCCAATGACTGCTGTGCGGCGGTTGAGTAAAAAGAGCCCGCCCACAATTTCCAGGGCTCCGATCACCGGCAGATAACCTGCGGTCGCAATGCCATTGGTCAGGTAATAGAGTTTCCAGAGCAGAAAATCGCCGTATTCCGTATGTAATTCACTGATGGTCGGTTCAGGCAATTGTATCGGAATTATTTTCACAAGACCGATGAAAGTCATTGCCAGTGCCAGGCGGTAGCGCAACAGGACACGGAGCCAATAGAATAAGGCATCATCATCAGCTTGGAGACCTTGCTTCAATTGTCGCCCAAAGACCAAAAAGACCAACAATGCTAGCCCGAGGGCAATCGCCCAATTGTAGTAGCCACGCACATCGGTCCCGACCAAGGAGCTTTCGGGGATAAAAGACGTACGATAAGTAGCCAGTGCAAACCAGTTCTCCGGTGAAAACAACTCTCCGAATGATGTACCCTTAAAAAGATTAGGGTCATAAGGAATGCTGAGCAAGATAAAGAAGATCAGGCTGATATATAAGATATTCGAGCGATAACGCTGAAAAAAATGAGTGTCTGTTAATGTGGTCATTTCAATACGATTTAATGGAAAAAAAACAGGTGAACCAACTGATCAATCCAAACCCGGGTTTTGTTGCAAATCTGGATCTATGGATACCTGCGCATAAGGAATCGGAAGCAGCAGCCTATTCACAGAGGAAATATGGAGTACCTGCTGTGCCCGACCTGTTCGCAGCAGATCATACCAACGGTGGTTTTCTAAGGCAAACTCTACCCTATTTTCATCTTCGATGGCCTGTAGCAGTGCCGCGGCGCCGAGGCCAGCCAGCGGTTTGATATTGGCCCGCGAACGTATGGCATTTAAATCAGCCAAGGCTGCGTTCAGATCCCCCGTTCCATTACGCTGGGCCAGGGCTTCGGCGCGGATCAGATAGAGTTCGGCCGTGCGAATCAAAAACGCAGGATCGGTACGGTCTGTCCGGTAATACAGATTGCCAATTAGGATATTCGGGTCTGTCGAAGACGACGTTTTGGATACGAGGGCCGCCCTATCCCCTCCAATATTGGGATCCACCAGCAGATCATAGATCGCTTGTGCCGGTCTTATCCAGGCCGTTCCACCATTGCTTCCGGCCAGCCACTGGCTTGCCTGACCACTGGTATTGTTGATATCATACACCAGTTCGAATACCGATTCTTTGGTATTGGAGGTATTATTTGCGTAAAACGAGCGATAAGGCGTCACCAAACTATAGTTCGTATTGTCGTCGATGATATACGAAGCATATTTGATCGCTTCGGACCAATTTTTTTGATAGAGATAACATCGGGCCAGCAGTGCGCGTGCCGTTTTCTTGGTCGCCCGGATGCGATTGGTTTCATTGGGCAGCAGCTGTTCCGCTTTCTGTAGATCCTGCAGCACTTGTGCATAGGTTTCCGCGAGGGAGCTTCTTTTGACCTGTGGCAGACTACTGGCCGAGGTGGTCGGCTGCAGGACGATCTGTACACCGCCCCAGGTCCTTGCCAGGTCAAAATAGGCCAATGCCCGAACAAAATAGGCCTCCCCGACCAGCTGATTCCGCAACGCTTCGGTAAACGTGTTTGTCAATGCCAGATTCGGGACCTTCGCGATGACATGGTTGGTGCGGTTGATCGTCGCGTAGACTTGATTCCATACGGTGGCAAGCACGGCCAGATCAGATTTAACCGTATGGTTGGTCAAAGTCTGATGAACTGTCTGACTGCCGCGATACTCGATGTTATCAGCCGAAAAGAAGCCCAAAAGCTGAAAGCTGTAGCCATAATAATCGTTTGATCGCAGTGCCGAATAGATACCACGAACAGCAGTTGTGGCCGAACTTTCATCTACAATGGTTACTTCATCCGATACAGAACTCTTGGGCTCCACCTCCAGAAAAGAGCTGCAGCCTGTCAGCTGAAACACGAGTACCGGAAAAAGGAGATATATAATTTTTTTCATGAGCTTAATAGATTAAGATTAATGCTTTATAAGGTGACATTTAGGCCGAGCTGAAAGGTGCGTGGTTGAGGTGGTGTTCCAAAAGAACCTATCCCCTGTGCATTGGGATTGCTGGTCACATTCGATTCCGGGTCGCCGGTGTATTTACTCCACAAAAAGAGGTTGGTGCCCACAAAATACACCCGCGCAGCTGTCAGCCTTGCCTTCTCCACCAGTTCCTTGGGCAATTTATAGCCAAAAGACAGCTGTCTCAGCTTTAGATAGGAAGCATCTTCGAGGTAACGGCTATTTGCATCGATGGTATAGTTCAACCCCACTGATGTCAAGCGAGGTACATCGGTGATATCACCGGGTTGTTGCCAACGGTTCAGCACATTTTTATACACACCACCGCTACTTGGGTTACGCTCCCGGAAATAACGGTTGAGGTTAAGGGCATAATTCCCATATTGAAAACTAAAATCAACGCCCAAATCAAAGTTTTTATAGGTGAACGTGTTGCTTATACCGCCATAAAACTTAGGGTAAGCGTTGCGAAATACCTTCCGCGCCGAAGTTGGCAAAGAGCCATCGGCCAGCTGTCCCTCGAAAACAGCATTACCCGTTTGAGGGTCAACAGATAGCTGCTCGTAAAGCCAAAAGGAATTGAGCGAATAGCCTTCTTTGAGGATGACCCAATCACGGGTATACTGAGTGATCTGTGTCGGCAGTTTTTCCACTTTATTTTTATTCCCTGACAGGTTTAAACTTGTATTCCAGGCGAAATCCTTTGTTTTCACATTGAGTGAATTGATCAGGAGTTCGTATCCTTTGTTGCTGATTTCACCGACATTTGCCCAATATTTGGAGAATCCGGAGATCCCGACGATGGGGCGTTCGAGCAGCAGGTCAGAAGTATATTTATGGTAGAGATCGACAGTGATGGACAGGCGGTTTTTGAATAGGGCCAGATCCAGTCCCAGATCCGCCTGCGCTGTTTTCTCCCAGCGCAGGTCATCGTTGCCCAGCTGGAAAGGCCCCGTAGCTGGCGAAACTTTACCGAAACTATCCGCATATTTTTCATTGCCCGTCCATAGGCCCCGGGCTGCAAAATTGCTGATACCCGCCTGATTGCCTGTCAATCCGTAGGAAGCCCTTATTTTCAGGTCGCTCAGCCAAGTTTGATCAGCCAGGAAAGCCTCTTGGCTCAGGCGCCAGCCCGCCGAGAAAGCAGGGAAATAGCCCCAGCGATTATTTGCTCCAAATTTGGAAGAGCCATCTGCCCGCAGGGTTGCCTCCGCAAAATAGCGCTCCGCATAACTATAGCCTACCCTACCAAAATAAGAAGAAATGGTATACTTGCTCCAGTTATCAGAACCGATAATATTCGCTGCCGAAGAAATCTGTTTGAAGGAGTCATTGGCAAAACCATTTCCTTCTAGATAGTTGTAATCAAGCACATTGCTCTGCAGCGTATTCCCCAAAATACCAGTCAGGCTGTGTTTTCCAAACGTATGCTGATAGGACAAAGTCTGTTCATTGATCCAGGTACCATTTCGGGAAATACCTGAAGTCGCCTGATTATTGTTTGCTATCCCAATACTGGTCTTGCTGTTCCAATATTGCGATTCATCGTATACATTGTAATCGGCGCTGAAACTCGATTTGAATTTCAGTCCTTTCAGAATTTCAATTTCCGCAAAAGCACTTCCGACATAGCGGAGACTTGTGGTATTGACATCATAATTGTCAACCAAGGTGTAGGTATTGTCCGTTCCATTGAGCGATCCATCCGTATTGAAGATCGGAACATTCGTTGCTGAGGAAACCGCCGAATTGAAGAGGCTTACCTGTGGTCCGTCGCCTGTACGTGCCTGATTACGGTAAGTTCTTGAAAAATTATTCGTGAGGCCGATCTTGACGCGGCTGTTGATCTGATGATCGAAATTAAACTTTAGATTGGTCCGGGAGAAATCGATTACTTTAATAAAGGCTTCCTGTCCGGTGTACCCAGCACCAATGTAAAACCTGGATTTGTCACCGCCCCCCTGAATACCAATATTATAATCCTGCAGCTTACCATGTCGCAGCAGAAAGCCCAGGCGGTCATAGGTCGACTGCTCTTCGGGATTACCTTTACCCCCTTCCGAAACCGGACGGTAAGGCCTGTTAGCAAAGGTTTGTTTTAAGGTTGGATTGTCCAATCCGGAATTTATCCACCACTCATTGGCTAAGGTTGCTGTTTCAGGTCCATTTGCAAGTTCAGGTAGTAAAGATTTATTCGCTTCTGCCCAGCCAGCTTGCAGATTGAGGTCAATTTTGGTACGGCTGCCATAGCTTCCTTTTTTTGTAGTAATGATAATCACCCCATTGGCACCGCGGGAGCCATAGATTGCCGTTGCCGAAGCATCTTTGAGCACTTCAATGGATTCGATATCCGCCGGATTGATATCTGTCAGTGGTGAACTGGTCCTTCCGCCGAGACCGATATTCTGGAGTGAGGTATTATTTAAGAATACGCCATCAATAATGTACAGTGGATCGCTGCTGGAGTTGATGGAAGTCGTTCCCCGAACCCGCAAAAAGATACTTTCTCCGGGTACGCCCGAATTTGTCGAGACCTGTACGCCAGGGAGCTTACCCTGCAACTGTGCGTCGAAACTCGCGACTGGAATTTTGTTGACTTCGGCGGCATCGATCTTGGCGACCGACCCCGTTAAGTCCTTTCTTTTTTGGGTACCGTAACCGACGACGACCACTTCGTCCAGATCCGATACTGCCGGCTGCAGCAGCAGTTGGATCTGGGCTTCGCGAGCCGTAATCTTACGGCCTTTATAGCCCAAAATTGAAGTGGAAAAGGTCAAGGGAAGCCGTTGCCCCGTGACAAATTGAAATCTTCCCGACGCATCGGTTTTTACTTGGTGTGTAACACCTTCGAGCTTAATCGTCACGCCTTCAATCGGCTGATTCGTGATTGAATCCAATACTACGCCTTTCAACGTTGCGTTAATGAGCGGCTCCGATTGCTGCGAAAATACAGGCAATAGCAAACCATGTGACAAAAAAATTGTCACGGCGTACTTCCATACGCTATTTTTCATAGGTAAAATTTTAACAGTGAATAATTACAAGTGCCAACGCCAATTGATTACTTGTCAGTAAAGCTGCATTCCAAAGAAAGATTACTTTCTTTTAACCTCAGCTACACATTCGCATATTCATGTCGGAGCAATAGGATTTACAAAAGCGTTGATATACGCTTTGTTGGGAAAGGTTCGAATAAAATCTGTGGTTCATAAATAACAAATTAAATTAAAAATGCTGTTGATTACTCACGGAAGATGCTGCTTTAGGAAGGCCATAAAATTATTTATTGCCCCTATTTTATAAGCTTGTCTCCTAGGTTGATAAACAAATATAGTAAACATAAAATAAAATCTATAATATTAGTAGACTTTATTCTAATTATATGATAGATTTTACAAAGAGCCTTACATAGAAATACGGATTGCAATCTAAGACACCTAAACGCTCTATTAAATTCGCTATGCGATACAGCTCCTGCCATTAAACGATTTAATACAAGCGGATCTGCGATAAAAGTATATAAAGGATAACGCATGCGGAGCATTAGCTGGGTAAAGCTCACTACAACATAGCAAGATAATCACCTGTAATTCAACGGTACGTCCCTGTCGGCATCAGCCTTTGAGCAGACCAGGAGCCATCGTCTTCATAAGGCCGAGGATTGACCCTTCGACTATGCTCGACAGCGGATGTACAGGTTTTGCCGCTGCCGATCAATAGCATACAGCAGACAAGTATTCTCATCTTCTTACCGATCATAATTGCCAGCTTCAAACTTACCGGGAGAAATTTTATAATCCCTGATGGCTCGGTCTAGTATGACATAAATAGAATCTCTATGTTCATCAATACCAGTTAAAATCACCCGATTTCCACCGTCAATTATTTTATAGGCAACCACAAATCTTTCGCGTATTTCTTTTGCTGCCAGTTCATCCGCTTTTGCAAATTCGCGAAGGCGCCGCGCTGTCCGCGCAGGTTTGGCGACATAATCGGCCTCATCTCCCAAGGAAGCTTTCACCTTAGCAGGAATCCAATCGGCTAGTGAAATCGCCGGGCGCTTTTCTTCAGGTCCTTTTGCCGATTTGAGGTAGTTGCGCACACCACCGTCTCCCCCCTCGCCAGCAGTGACGTTCCGCTGATCGGGTATCAGTTTATACTTATCTTCCAGGTACAAATGCTGATTTACCGTATCCACATAATAGTGAAAGGCACGCTGTCCACCGGCGACACCCGATATTTCAAATGTTCGGTTGACATCTCTTTTTGGATCACCGCCACCATTGGATAGATCCAGTTTTAAGGGTTTATTCACTTTAAAAGTAAACGTTGACCATTTTTCAAATGTTGCGGACTGCCAGCGTAGGCTATCGTAAGGATTAAAAGGCCGCAAGACCCCATTTAGACGAAATTCCGTGACCTCATAATTACCACGCAATTCCCGAACACCAGCTGTGGAGGGTTGTTTGTAGGGATCGTACCGAAAATCAACATATTGCAGATAGAAGAAAACGATCAAAAAAATAAAGATAATGATGCCTTTCAACCCGATTCTAATTTCATTTAATCTTCCTTTGAAGCTTGGAAAAAACAAGGCGATACGTGCTGGCTGTTCGCGAATAAATACCTGGTAATAGGGACCAAAATAAGGAACCAGCAGAAAAAGACTTAACAGTACGAAATAAGAACTATACACATGCACACCTCCGTCGTAGGCAAAGTTGACCACGACAATAGCGCCCAGAGCCCCGACTAACAAGGTCGCACCGACAGCCACCGTACGCCGAAAAAGCAACAAGGTACCGGCTGTTACTTCCAGTATGCCAGCAAATACCTGATACCAGGGTACTATCCCAAAGGAAAGCCAAAAAATCTTTTGGGCGGTCAAATCGCCATAGTCCGTATCCAGGATGCCATAAGATGGGTAAGGCATCTGTACCGGAAATAGTTTGGTAAAGCCAAACCCGATGATGCCCAGGCCAGCACGGTATCTAACAATGACATTGAGCCAATAATATAACCTGTTATAACTGCGTTTCTCCTTTTTTAGCAGTTTGGCCAGCCCCGTCCATAGCAAACCCAAAAGGACCGCAAAAAAGAACGTATTTACCCAGATGCTGTACCCTTCCAAACGACTGCCAAAGGTCGTACGCCCAAACCAGCTGACACCCGAGCCAAAACGGCAGATATCATAGAGGTCCCTGTAATCCAGATTAAACCAGTTTATGGCAAACACATGCTTGTACCATAAAGGACTATTCGGAATGGAAATAATGATAAAAAAGATAAAACTTATGCGAAAGGCAATCCGTTGAAGGAGCGTCCATTTCGGTGTAGGTGCAACTTTTGCTCCTACCCTTTCTGTTTGTATTTTTTCAGCTATTTGCATGATATTTCGATTTAAGCTACCGTCAATTATAATTTAAAGCCCAGCCGGTCACGGCCACGTTTGCCAACTTCATAGAGCAGATACTTCTTATTTACTTTCTGAAGAGCTATGGAAAGTGTATCCCCTGTTGAATTGGTGCCATACAGCTGGATATGCGTACTGTCCGGCCGCAGCAGCTGTAGCCGCAGGCTATCGTTTGGATAGGCCGGATTCGGATTTTTCAGCAGGATAGTCCGATTGGGAGCAGTGGTATATCGATAGTATAACCGTCCCCCCACCTGTGTATACTCATAATCCCGCTGTTGGTCCGCCAGGAATTTAGCCGGCGCGGCTGTCTTTATAGCATCATTCATCCGTACACTTAAGGTATTCCATTGTTCAAAAACGACATCCCGCCAACGCTGTTTATTGGCTGGCGAAAATGGGATGGTATCCCCATTGATAATAAATTCGTCCACCAGATACTTACCAGCGATACCTGGTAAGCCCGGTTGCTCTGGGTAATATAGCGATGCCGTCTTACTGACCTCATACGATTTGAAACCTGCGAGACCGATAAATAGTAGCACAAAAAGTAGTTTAAAAATCCAGCGGGAATAGCCCAGGTGTACCTGCGACCAATCGAATTGCCAGCGTTGCGGAGAGGTGTAATCAAATTGGATCACCAGTTGAGCCAACCGTCTGGCATCGTAAAAGAAGATGGGCAGCGTCAACAATACCGTGAAAGCCGAGGCAAGATAATGGCGTCCGCCATAAGCCAGATCAGCGAGAAACACATTTCCATAAAATGGAATGATGATCAGAACGGCCAAAAAGGAAGTTCGCCGAAAGAGCAGCAGCACAGTGGCCAGTAATTCGATAACACCCAAAAAAATGACATATGCAGGTGCTGCAGACAGACTGAGATAAAGCTGTTTCCAATCTTCAAAATAACCATAAGGTGTATTCAGATGGCTCAGTGAAAGTGCTGGTGCAAAAATGGCAAATAGTTTCGTCAGTCCTGCCACAGACAGTATAGCAGCTAGGCGAAAGCGAACGAATATGCGTAGGAAATAGTACAGTGAGGCTTCCCGTCCGGGATCGACACGACCTTTGACAGTCCATAGTCCTGCCACAAGCGCAGCTATGGCAAGCAGCAGAAACCAATCCGCAAAGCCCGATATGTCCCCAAAAAAATGAGGCAAGAAAATAACTAGGTTAAAAAGGTCGCTCAGTAGATATTGCCAGCTGATGCCTAGCAATTGTTGATAAAAATCAACTTGTAAGGGCACACTGAGCAAAAGGATAAAAACAATGCTCAGCCGCAGTAAATATCTTTTCCAAAAGGGAATGCCCGGAAGCGTTTGTATGGTAGTCATGGTATCTGTTTTTTAGCGTGAATAACCTGGGTTCTGTTGCAATACGGGGTCGGCCAACAACTGGCTATAAGGAATGGGCAGCAGCAGGCGAAAATCCTCCTGAATTCCCAAAGTCTGCTTGGCACGACCTGTACGGACAAGATCAAACCAGCGGTGCGCTTCAAAAGCAAATTCCAGCCGGCGTTCATCTGCTATCCATTGTAAAATCTGTTCTTTGGCTGTCGACGAAGGACGCGCGGTCAATGCCGCGCGTGTACGGATTCGGTTGAGGTCCGTCAGGGCCTGCGTATAGTTGCCCAGCTGCGCACTAGCCTCGGCCCGAATGAAAAGAATTTCAGCAATGCGAATGATATAAGTAGGATCTTTGGCCGGATCGCGATAGTAGAGATTGCCATACCACCTCCCCTGATTATCCTTTGCAATGAGCTCACTACGTGCGCCCCCAGTCTCGGAGCTCGTCAACAGTTTGATCAATGCCGCGTTGGGCGCCCATTGCCTTGTGCCGCCGTTGGTTTGTGGCTGCCATTGTGTGCGGTGCGGATTCGGTTCATTGGCACTGTAAAAAAGTTCAAATATAGACTCCTTGGTTTCGGTAAGGTCGTTTTTAAAGAAACTATAATAAGGATTCAGGAGTTCGTAATCCTGATCCGCAGCAAGCACATTCGCATATTGAATGGCCTGTTGCCAATCCTGGCGATAGAGGTAATATCTCGCTTTGAGGGCCAGGATTGTTTTTTTGGTAAAAGCCGTACGGTCGGTGGTATTACTCAGCAAGCCTTCCGCTGTGTTCAAATCTTCAATTACACGCGCATATACCTGATCCGAGTTACTCCGTGCGATCCCCATATTCTCCCCGATCTTGGCAGTCGGGGCCGTGACAATTGGTACACCACCCCAGACCCGGACCAGGTCAAAATAATTCAGCGCACGGATGGCATAGGCTTGACCAAGTATATTTTGCTTGACCGCATCGCTGATATTCTGCTTGTCATAGTTTGTCAAATCCCGGATCACATTATTCGCCCGGTCGATGGACTTATAAATACCGTTCCATGTAGCCGCCAGGGTCGCATTTTCGGCATTGACCTTATGATTGATAAATTCCTGTATCTGTGATTGCGAGCCCGTCCACTCGATATTGTCTCCGGAGAGGTAGGCGATGGATTGATAGTTGACACTGTAATAATTCCGCAAGGCGGCATATACACCGTTCAATGCCGCTTTGGCAGAGGTCTCATCGTTGATCACCTGATCGCCGGCTATGGAGGTGCGCGGGTCTACATCCAAAAAGGAAGAACAGGACGAAAAGAAAACAACGGCCAATAGAAAGAGATAATATTTTTTCATGCTGTAGTTACAAGGTTAGATTAACACCCAATTGAAAACTCCGTGGTTGTGGCGGCGTACCCAGGTCGATGCCCTGTTCGTTTGCCGAACTGCTCGCAGCAGATTCAGGATCCAAGCCAGTGTATTTCGTCCATGTGAATAAATTTGTCGCCTGGACATACAGCCGTAGTTTGGTCAGCGACAGTTTTTCAAGCGCTGCCGCGGGAAGGTTATAGCCCAGGCTTAGGGACCGGAACCGCAGGTACGAACCATCTTCCAGCCATCGTCCGCCCCCATCTTTATAATTGTTGTTGTTTATACCGTCTGTACGCGGTACATCTGTTAGATCACCGGGTTGCTGCCAGCGGTCCAGATTCGACTTAAAGATCACGCGGGCGGCGTCACGTGCACCACCGGCCTCACCAAAAAAGCGGTTGTGGTTATAGATCTTATTACCGACCGAAAAACTCAGAAAAGTGCTTAGGTCCCAATTTTTATATGTAAAATTATTGGTAATTCCACCAAAAAAATCAGGCCATATACTCCCTAAGAGCTGGCGATCATCTGTCGTAATTTTGCCATCCCCATTGACATCTTCATAGACAGCGTCGCCAGTCTGGGAATCCACATAAAGCTGTTTATAGACCCAAAAAGAATACATTGGACTTCCTTCTTTAAATAAAATCAGGTCGCGGCTGCCAAAGTTCATAGACTTGCTTAAATGTTCAATTTTGTTGACATTTCTGGCAATATTAAAGGCCGTGGTCCAGGTAAAGTTGTTCTGTTGTATGTTGGTCGAATTCAGGTTGAATTCAATCCCCCTATTACTTATCTCGGCCGCATTGTTTAAGTAATTGTCATAGCCCGTAGTCCCCGGCAGCACCGCTGTCAACAGTCCGTCCTTGGTCTGTTTATCGTAGTAATTAAAAGCGAAAGACACACGGTTATTGAAAAGAGATGCATCAATACCCAGATTAAACTGCGAAGTTTGCTCCCAGGTCAGTTTCTCGTCGGCCAATTGTTCAGGAAACATTCCAGCTACACCACGGTAAGCGCCATTCACGCCAGACCATAGCTGCCGGGAGGCAAAGGAATTGATCCCGCTCTGATTGCCCGTAATTCCATAACTACTTCGGATCTTGAGGTCATTGATAAAAGAAATATCTTTGAGAAAGTGTTCCTTATTCAGCCGCCAGGCCAGGCCCACAGCGGGAAAGTAGCCCCATTGGTAGCCCTTATTGAATTTTGAGGAACCATCTGCCCGAAGCGAAAAATCGATTAGGTACTTATCGGCAAAACCATAATCAATACGTCCGAAGAAAGAAGCCAAGTTATATTTGTCCCAATCCTGGAAGCTTGTGGTATTGGCCGCAGATCCGATAATTTTAAAATCATTAGAGGCAAAGCCTTTGCCCGTAGCCGAAGTGAGCGAAAATGTGCTGCTTTGTAAGGTATTTCCCAGGAGCAGGCCAAAGGAATGCTGCGTACCGAGGCGCTTGCGATAAGTCAATGTCTGCTCATTGATCCAGGTCGTGGCCTGGCTGATCGCCGATGTTGCTGAACCACTGGGGCTGCCCGCAATCAAAAATTTATTCCAATACTCATGCTCATCATAGTGGTTGTAATCCACACTGAAGGTCGATCGAAATTTCAGGTTTGGAGAGATCTGATATTCCCCGTATACATTACCGATATACCGTAGACTAATGGAGCCTACATCGTAATTATCCAATAGCAGGGTCAAATTATCAAAGCCCGCCCTCCCGACCAGCTCCCCTTGTTCATTGTAGGGCGAAAGGTAGGTTGGCGTATGCAAGGCCGCCTGCAAGATCCCGCCCTGTGGTCCATCTCCGGCCCTTCCCTGATTGCGTCCTGTTCGTGAAATTGCGTTGCTCGACCCTACTTTGAGCTGCTCGTTGATCTTTTGATCCAAATTAAACCGAAAACTTGCGCGGTCAAAAGCGATCGGACGCAGGATGGATTCCTGCTTATTATATCCGGCGCCCAGATAGTAAGTCGTTTTGTCACTACCGCCATATAACGAGAGGTCGGCATTATATACCCCTGCAGTGCGAAATGCCTCGGAAAGTCGATCGTAAGTCTGCTGTTCTGCAGGAAGTCCACGCCCACCTTGAGCCGTTGAGATAAAAGGTTCAGGCTTGCCGATATTACGGTTGTATTCGTTGACCAGCTCCGCATGTTCGGGGCCGGTTGTCAGTTCCCAAAGCTTTGCTGCTTTTGCCCTGCCAGCATACAAATTGACGTCTATCTTGGTAGACTGTCCATTTTTACCACGTTTGGTCGTGATCAGAATGACACCATTGGCTCCTCTTGAGCCGTATAATGCGGTCGCTTCCGCATCTTTGAGCACCTCCACATAGGCTATATCTGAGGGGTTTAGATCAGCGATTGGGGACGTTGCTTTTCCGCCCGTGTTTAAGGTCTGAAGACTCTCGGAGTTAACAAACACCCCATCAATTACATAAAGCGGGTTGTTGTTGGCATTGATGGAAGTTGCTCCACGTAGGCGGATATTTAAAGCCTCGCCCGGCACACCGGTACTGCTACTGACCTGAACTCCGGCCACCTTGCCTTGCAATTGCGCATCGAAACTGCCCGTAGGGATTGTACTCACCTCCTTTAAGTCCACTTTTTCCACTGAGCCGATCAGATTCTTCTTGCCGACCGTGGTGTACCCCACTACAACCACTTCGTCTAGGTTGTCCGACGAACGTTGCAACTTGATCAAGGCCGGAGAAGAATTGACGACCAATTTCATACGCTCATAGCCAACATACGATAGCATCAGCGTAAAAGGGAGCTTCTGACCGGTCACAAAATGAAAGTTTCCCTTTTCATCTGTTTTTACGCTATGCGTTACAGCCTCCAGCTGTACAGTGACACCTTCCAGCGGTTCACCGGAGATAGCATCAACAATTTTTCCTTGCAGGGTTGCATTAATAATAGGCTCACCGGCTATCTGGGCAACTAGCTTGACCGGAATAAAAGCCATAGTGAGCAGGATACAAAACAAAATATGTTTTGCATGCTTGATTTTTTTCATGAATGAGCGTTTAAATAGTGTACTGAATAAGTGCCAACGCCAATTGATCACCTATGATTGTCATCTGCTTTTCAAAAGAACTTGTTGTCTTTTGAAATTCATCGGAAAGCTACTTCAGCGACACATTCGCCCGTTCAAATTCAAGCTATGATCATTAAAAGATTGTTTTTTAAAAGAATACAAGGAGTAAATTATAGTATTCATGCGGTCTAGTTGTTTAATTAGTAACTCTGTTTAATATCGTTGCCAACGCCAATTGATTCAACGGATATGTAAATATAGAAAAGTTAATAATAAATTCTACTAAACTTATAGACTATTTTTTTTATAAGGCCGCTTCTTATATCTCAAGCAGCAGTTACCGCTCAAAAATATTATATAATTCACCTACTTAATAGATAGCTAACGTTGCCTCTTGTCTCAGATTTTTCTTAAATCCGCTATTTACCGAACAACTCCAGTGCTTTTATTATTTTACGGTCTTTTCTTAAATCTTCGAGGTTATCACCTTCCAGGACTTCAACATCAGGTAAAATATTGGATTTATAAACTTTTAAATTTCGGTCCACGACATAATCTGTCGACAGATTAATTCCTGCATGATCATTTATTTCAAATCCCTGTACTGCGGTGGTATAATTGGCTGTTGGTTCGCCTACAATCCATGTATTTTTCCTTCCTATAAAAGAAAGGGCGGTCATTTCACCTGCACTTGCCGTATAGCAACTCGTTAAAATAACCAATGGAACATCAGTTTGTATCGGATGGGACAAAGCTGTTTTTCTGTCCAGCACATTTCCATCAATCAACAATTTCCCTGCTTTGATTTCCCAATTTCCCGTAGGTTGATCTTGCCCATTCCTGAACCCACCGAATAGGATATTATTCCCGATAAATTCCTTGAGCCCCAATAGTATCGGGTACATATTGCCACCGGTATTTAATCTCAAGTCAATAATCCAGGCTTTGATTTGCGCGGAATTTATGGAATTGATATGCGATACGATATCGTTTGCCAGACTATCTACTTTCAGAAAGGCAAAATCACTGTTTCCAACAATACGGATATACCCTATTTTTTTATCAATGATCGCACTACTTGTTTTCTTTTCAACTTTTAACATACCTTTTAGATAGGCGTTTGTCATTACATCGGGATTGTTCCATCCATATGTTTTTCCTTTATATTTTAAACCGCCGTGATAATCATGAAGCTGTTTAAATACATCCTCATATAAGGGTGCCGTTTCATCAATGGAGTTTAGGTTTAATGATTTATGGTATAGATCACGTTTTATGGCCTCGAGGTTTTCCGTATGGATTGAGTTGAAGGCTATCAGTTCGATCGTTTTATCGATAAATGATTTTACGCTGTCATTCTTAAAACCTTGGGAAAAAGAAAATGTCGAAGATAATAGCAGCCATAGCAATAAAAAAAATCTGGTCATCATTGAGTGTTTATCGTGATTTTAAAAATAACTATTTGTTACTGAATTTAGCATTCTTTTTTACTTCAAAACTGTCCATTTTCGTACAAATACCGTTCGGGATCGAACAAAATCTCCCACACATAAAGAGATTAAAAAACTTATTTTCAATACATTAATCAATTGGCAAACGAATTGGTACAAGCTTCAATAAAAACCGATCCCTATGCTTCAAAATTATTTCAAAATAGCCTTTCGTCATCTTCTGAAAAACAAAGGTTTTACAGCAATAAATATTGTCGGGCTAGCGACAGGAATGGCTGCAGCTATCTTGATTATGCTATGGGTCAAAAGCGAATTTAGCTTTGACCGGTTTTATTCCAAGACCAGCCAGATTTATGCCGTGGGCATAAAAGATATCTGGGCAGGCGATGCTGTGCAGCATTTCTACACGCCTAAGCCGATGGCTGCTGCTTTGAAAACAGACTTTCCGGAGATCAATCGTGTTACGAGGGTCAACAAGGGTACCGGATTCCTACTGACGCGGGGCGAAACCAAACTTTCAAAAGAGCAGGGTGTTTTTGTAGACAGTACATTCTTAAAAATATTTGATTATAAAATTGTGGCGGGCAATCCTGCCGAAGCGCTGAAAAATCCCGGTCAGATCGTTTTGACCCGATCTTTGGCAGCGCGCTTATTTGGTGATACCGATCCTATCAACCAGAGCATCAGACTGGACAGCACCCAGATTTCAACGGTCTCGGCCATCATTGAAGACATCCCCGATAATTCCTTTATGAAAGGAACAGCTTATCTGGTCCCCTGGACATTGATGGAAAAAATAGGTTATTCGGATGATTACTGGGGAAATCAGTCTGTACAGACTTATATCGAACTGGACAAAAACGTCAATACCGACCAATTTCAGCAACGCATAAAAAGCTTTATGCAGAGACATACCGAAACCAAAGTAGAGAATTTTATTGCTCCTATAGCCGATAAATGGCTTTACAGTAACTTCACTGATATGGGCAGGCCGACTTCACAGCGCATCGGAATGGTCCATTCATTTATCGCAGTTGCCTGTTTTATTCTGATCATCGCCTGCATCAATTTTATGAACCTCAGTACGGCCCAGAGTGAAAAAAGAGCAAAGGAAGTTGGAGTCAGAAAAGTTATCGGTGCCAATAAAGGATTATTAATCGGGCAATTCCTGACCGAATCCATTCTGATTGCCTTCATTTCAGGCTTATTGTCCCTGCTGATCACCCAGAGCGCACTCCCCTTCTTTAACGAGTTAATTTCAAGAGAACTATCCATACCATTTAATGATGTGCTGTTCTGGTCAGTCTTTATCGGCTTTGTACTTCTGACCGGCATCCTCTCGGGAAGTTACCCCGCCTTCTATCTGTCGGCGTTTGTTCCCGTAAAAGTATTAAAAGGTAAGCTGCTCCATATCCAACGCAAATTTAATCCACGGAAAGTGCTGGTTATTGCGCAGTTCTGTATCGGCATCACACTGATTATAACCACACTATCGATCCGGAAGCAAATAAAATATGCACAAGACAGAGAATTAGGCTATAACAAAGACAAGCTTATCCATGTTATTGATCAGGGTGATATCCGTAAAAACAGGACGCTGATCAAAAATGCGTTGCTCCAGTCTGGCATTGCCACGGATATCGCCAGGACCTCCTCGCCACTCACCGAAAACTGGAGCAACAACTCCATGGGCTGGGACGGCAAGCCCAAAGATGACAATACCATTTTCGCGCGGATGGGTGTAGACGACAATTTGGTCCGTACCGCCGGATTGCAATTAGTGAGCGGACGGGACTTTGACCTGGCTAAATTCCCGACAGATTCTGCCGCCATGCTCATCAATGAGTCGGCCGCAAAGGTTTTTAATTTTGATGATCCGATCGGAAAGACAGTCGTCGACGGCAGGAACTGGCATATCATCGGTGTCATCAAAGACTTCGTTCAGGAGTCTCCCTTTAATCCTATCACCCCATTGGTTATCCAGGGCGCTTTTTCAGGCTCCAATGTGACCAATATCCGATTAAACAATCATATCGCAACAGCGGATGCATTATCAAGGATGACGGAAATTTTCAAAGAATATAATCCGGATTATCCATTTGAATATTCCTTCGTGGATGCCCAATATGCCGAAAAATTTAAAGATTTCCAGCAGCTGGGCAAGTTTTCCAGCCTCTTTGCTGTATTGACTATTTTTATTTCCTGTCTTGGCCTATACGGTCTGACCGCCTACATGGCCGAGAATCGGACCAAGGAAATCGGTGTGCGTAAAGTCCTGGGCGCATCTATCTTTTCCGTCACGAGGATGTTGTCAAAGGAGTTTATTGTTTTGGTCCTTTTATCCTGTCTGGTTGCATTTCCGATCGCCTATTATATCACTGAGCGTATGCTAAGCACGTATACCTATCGCATTCAGATGACCTGGGATCTTTTCTTTATTGCCGGAACGGGCGCTTTGGCACTGGCCCTGCTCACGGTCAGCTATCAATCCATCAAAGCGGCGATGGTCAATCCAGTGGATAGCCTGCGGGATGAATAGCAAACGGCGGCAGTTAACCGACGAAATCGTCGACCTCCTGCCAATCGTTTTATTTGGGCCAGTCTGTTGCTAAGTACATTGCAACCAGTGCACTTAGCAATAGAACTACCTCACATGGCCTAATTGCTGCTGTCTTCCAGCAGTGCATTAACGCACCAGAGATAAGGCGCCTGTCCATGATAATCGCCTGTATGGCGCGGACGATCATAATAATACTGTTTGTCGTTCTTTTTATTGGTCCCCACACAGACCTCGGATACAGCACCTTTATCGTCCACATATTTTGTCAATCCCAACCAAGCATTCCGGGCTACCGGGCTATATTGTTTACTATTGAGCCAGCCCTGCTTCACACCCGATATTATCGCATAGGCAAACATCGCCGATCCGGAAGTCTCCGCCCAGCAATCCGACTGATCGATCAATTGATTCCATAAACCACTTTTCGACTGGTATTTTTTGAGGCTCTTCATCATCTTCAGATAGCCTTTCAGGATACGTGGCCGATCACGGTGATCGCGGGGCAACATCCGCAATAATTCCGTCATACCTGCTGCCATCCATCCATTGCCCCGCCCCCAGTAGTAAGGGACATCCGGCGCATGATAGAACAAGCCATTGGGACGCTGTAAATCATCTAGATAAAGTACCATTTCTTTGGCCGCGCGATCCAGATACTTCGGGTCGCCAGTTGCTCTGAAAGCCGCTGCCTGTACAATTGTAATCATGTACATATCGTCAATCCAAAGACGCGTCTGCCAGGAATACCCTTTTTGTGCCCAGTCTTTTTCAGCCTGACTGGCGTTTTGCGGTACTTCCCATTGCGTATCAGCGTAAGGAAGCCCCAGATCTAGGTAACTTTTATCCTTAGTGAGTTGATAAAGCCGTAAAGGGAGACTTCCGAACATATTCAGGTCGACGTGATTTTTGATCGGCAACAGGTTTTGTTCCACTGACGTTAATTTAGAAAAGCGGTCTTTCATCGCCTGTGTCAGCTGCTGATCTCCCGTCAGGTGGGCGTAGTTAACAGCACCCGTCCAGTAAAAAGTCTCGGGATAGCTGATCCATTTACCCGCATGGAGCATATGTTTGCCCGTGATAAAACGGTGCGCAATCCGATAGCCTACTTCCTTTGGGTCTGCTCCCACAGGAAAATTTGTTAGCTCCGTTTGTCCAATACAAAATTTAAACGGAAGAAAAAGTAAAAACAAAAACACATTTTTTATCATAACAAAAGGTATTGATTTTTAATCTATTGAACTTTCAAAAACAGGCCTGAGCGATTCGCGTCTGTGCAAATCAGCTCGGACCCTATACGCCTGACTATTCTGCCTTGGCTTCATCCGCAACTGCATCCTCCCACTTTTCCCATACTGGAGTTGCCGCGTTATAGCCGTCGTAGCCATAATTTTGCTTTAATTGCCCTTTAATGTTGGAGGTAATTGCCACATTCGGAATTGGCCAGTACATATTCTTTTTATCCATGGTGTAGTTGATATCACTGAGGCCTGTAGCATTCACATGAATGACACCTTTATTGTACAGGCTGTAATGCACGATACGTTGGTACCAGTAGCTCCCACCGGTAGCATCTGTACCGCTCTGTTTATCGAAATTTTCCAGATTATACACGTTCCCCCATTCATCGGGTTTACCACTGCGGGCCAAGCACAGGGATACACGCTTCAGTTCGACATTTCGCCATTCCTCCCAATAGAGTTCACGTGCCCGTTCATTCATAATATCACCGATAGTTACGGCGCCCGGATACAGTTCCGTACATTTTGCCCGTTGACGCACCGCATTCAGATCATCTTTTATCGTCCCATCGGTGGGATTGATATAGTATTTTGCTTCAGCACGCAAAAGATAAGCTTCCGCCAAACGGTATAGATACCAGTCGGCAATACTACCGTTGGTTGCACCCCTTGAGCCGTCCGATCCGCTGATATTTGCCTCACTGACGGGATCATCCAGAAAAAACTTATAATGCGGTACGTCGTACCAACGGCGAATGGAATCTGTACATAACAATTTGCCTGTTTCCGGATCGTTCAATGTGATCGGTTTTCCGAAATCTTTTGACGCTTTATTATTTACCTTATAATCTTCCATGCGCACCCAATTCCCTACTTTGGAACTGTGGCGCAAGTCGCCATCATCCAGTTTACCGTTGACAGACCATACCCCCTTTGACTGGAAAGCCGTGGGCCGGAATGTTGCGATACCTCGGCCGAAAGCGCGCATATAGTCATATTTTGCATTATAATCCCCACTGTTCCGTTTAATATTCAGCAAGGCCTGCTGCCCATCGGTCGTCTGGATCCTGCTATCGAATACGAAAGGATATAGAATGCGCATGGTCAACATTTTGACAAAAGACTCCGCATCGGCACCACGGTTGGGCATGCCCATGATCACCTCCCGATTAGTCGGGATCAATTTGTTTTCGGGGCGGTGCATATCCCAGATGACATTGCGGCTAATGGGCCAGGTCTGCGCCTCACCCCCATCGTTGAACGTCCCAAAACTTTCGGTCATCAGGGAATAACCCGATTGATCAATCAGGATATCCGTCTGTTCTTTCGCCTTCTGATATTCTCCCAGGGCCAGGTAACATTTTGTGAGCAACATCCGGCAGGCCCCCTTATTGATCATGCCGATTAGGTTCATATTTTTTTGGTCGGGCACCCATTGGACAGCAAATTCCATATCCTTCGTGATCATCTGAAGAATGGCTTCGCGTTTGGTACTGCGGTAGTTTTGTTTTGGTCCATCAATAATAGTCGTGACCAAAGGGACATCTCCGTATTGAAATACCAATGCCATATACCGAAAAGCACGATGAAAATAAGCCCGTCCTTTGTAGGCATTTTTATCCTGTTCGCTCAAGGTCTCCACCTGATCCACATACTTGATAATCGTATTGGCATAACTGATGCCTTTATAGGTTTCCTGCCATAAATACCACATACTATTTGAGCGGTCCAGATTCTGCAGGGTGGAGTTGTCGCTGGTCGGCGTCAGCATGTTGGCGACGTCTGCCATCATACTGCGTTTGTCCGTATTACTTGCGACCATCAATTCGGAGAAAATGTATTCTGTCCCCAGGGTCAGCATTTCATTATTATCCGTGGCCCAATACCCTTTCAGATGACGGTCGCAGATGGCCATGGCCGACAGCAGTCCCGACTCGGTATTAAAGGTCTCATTGGGTAAATAGATAGACAGCGGGTCTGGCTGTAGAAATTCTTTCGAACAGCTGCTTACTGCCAGCGTACCGGCAAGCAGTAGGACGATACCCCTGCTGATAGATCCGGTTGTATTTATTGTATATTTCATAGCTATCAATTAATCAGGTTATAAAGATAAATTCACACCGAAGGTAAATACACGAGAGGCCCATCCCTGAGGGTTATTGCTGGGAAGAAATGTTTCGGGATCACCATATTCCCAGTCTTTGGTCCAGGTAGCCACGTTGCGCACCGTTCCATATAGTTTCACCCGGTTTAAGTGATACCTGGATGTCAGCGATGCCGGCAGTGTATAGCCCACAGAAATATTGTCCAGCCGGATAAAAGAGCGGTCGTAAAGCCGCTGGGCACCCTCTGCCCCGACAGGTCCTTTGGCTTCGATCCGGCCATAGCGATCCGTTGGGTTGTCCGGCGTCCAGTATTCCTTGGCCGGCAGATTGGCCAGCCCATAGGCCATCCGGCCCCCATCATCATCGTTGTTCAGGTAATTGCCTGATAGGCTTTTATGGCCCATCGACGAGTAGATGTTAAATGAAAAGCTCAGGTCTCTCCATAGCGTAAATTCATTGCGCATCGCCCAACGGAAGCGCGGGTCTGTCTGTCCCAAAAACACTCTATCGTTGTTGTTGTAAACAGGTTTTCTTCCGTCGGCATTCACCACATCATCAGCGGTATAGGGATTGGCTACCTTGGGGTCGCCCGGTGCCTGCCCATATCTCGCCGCTTCCGCAGCTTCATTGGCCTGCCAGATACCCGTCACCTGATAGTCCCAGATCGCGCCAATGGGCTGACCGATAAACCAGCCATTCGAAATCTCGTCCATTTCCTTGCGGCCTATCACATTTCCATTTGCGTCCAGCACATCTTCGTAGTTCTTATAAAGATGCACAATCTGGTTTTTGTTGTACGAGAAACTAAAGGTGGTAGACCATTTCAGGTTGTCCTTTTGCAGGTTGACCGTATTTAATGTCAGTTCAACTCCTTTGTTGTCCACTTGCCCCAGATTTGTCGTAATGCTGCTAAAGCCCGTAAAGTTCGGCAGCTTCTGCTCCATGATCATATCGTGGGTCTGCATCAGGTAATATTCCAGACTCCCGGAGATCCGGTTTTTTAAAAATCCAAAGTCCAGACCAAAATTCCATGCGGTGGTCTTTTCCCATTGTAGGTTGGGATTGGCCAGGCGGTCAACCATCAGGTAACGGTATTGGACCAGTTCGCCGGCAGAGTTGAGGTAGCCATGCATTTTTCCACTACCGGCATAGAGGTTCGCAAGCGCCAGATTGGGATCTGCAAGCTGGCGGTTCCCATTTTTGCCGTAGGAAGCACGCAGTTTACCATAATCCATGACATCCGTCCATTTAAAGAATTTCTCCTTGGAGAAGTTCCAGGCCAGCGCCACCGAGGGAAAAGTAGCATAAGGATTCGAAGTACCAAAAGCCGAATAACCATCCCGCCGGATGGAAGTGGTCAGCATATAACGGTCATCATAAGAATAAAACAAACGGGCCAACAAGGCATCAGCCGTTTGATGGCTATCGTAACTATCGAAGCTGCTATTTTCCTTTGATCCATTTTTGGTATTGTGGAAACCAAGCGCATCCGATGGTAAAATATTACGCGCTTCAATGCGGTCTTTCCACGATTGCTGTTCCTCAGCTTCCTGCACCAGGGTCACCATCAGACGGTGCTTATCCGCAAAGGTCTGCTCCCAGTTGATCGTGTTGTTGAGCGACCAGTCAAAACGTTTGGTTTGTTCCCGGTTGGCTCCCCGATCGGCAGGATTCGATCCGGGGAGTTCGGCCGACATAAAATAGCGGTCATGGAAATATTGCAAACGGGGCGATGCATTAAAGGAATACGTGATATTGAACGGCAGTTTTATTTTCGCATTGAAGATGGAATTCAATACCGTGTAGCCCTTATCCAGTTCAAGATAGTTCTGCAGAAAATCATAGTTATAGCCGCGCTGGCTAAACTGTTCACTCAGCGGATATTGCAGCGGGGTGCCGTTGGCATCCGCATAATCTGCGTAAGGACTATTGCGCAGCGTCTGATCCAGATCAATGTCTATATTTCCATCAGAGCGATCCTGAAAATTTACATTGGCCCCCAGCTCCAGCCATTTGTTTACATGCGCATTGATTTTCATATTGGCCCGGACGGCCCTGTAGGTGTCACTGATGACGGTACCCTCATTTTTAAGATAGCCCATGGACAGGTAATAGTTCACCTTATCACTCGCGCCGCTGATACTCGCATTATAATCCTGGTTGAAACCCGTGCGAAAGGTATGGTCGGCCCAGTCCACGGCCTTTCCGTTCAGGAAATTCTGTAGGGCATTACCTTGCAGCCCCAAACGGCGGCCCCAGATACTTTGATCAGACTCCCCATTCTCATTTGTTGAAAGCGCACGCCAGGAATCGAGCGATAAAGACGACGGTAGCTGGTCCGGATTAAGGTAAAACCCATAAGGCACCGCTAAGTTTCCGTTATCATCACGCGTCTGATAAGCTTCATATAGCCCTGTTTCGGGGTTAATGCCATAGGTATTCTTCGTATACCAATCCTCCCGATGCTGCATGTAAGCGGCGGGACTGAATCTTTTGCGGTAGTTGCTCAATTGCGTCGCACCGGCGTTCATCGTCATATTAATTGTCGGCTTGCCCTGTCTGCCTTTTTTTGTACTGATGATAATCACGCCACTGGCCGCTTTGGAACCATAAATCGCCGCGGCGGAGGCATCTTTTAAAATGTCGATCTGTTCAATGTCGTCCGGGTTGATTTCCGAAAGTTCACCATAGAATATCATTCCATCGAGCACAAGCAGCGGATTATTATGGCCGCTGTTACTATCGTAAACCGAACGTTTACCGCGCACCTCGATCGAGCCGCCTCCTTTTGCCGAAGCGTCATAGCCGATATTCATTCCCGCTGTACCGCGCAAGATATCCTGCACCGTTTTTGGGTTTTCATTGGCTATTCGATCCGGAAGGATCTGCGTCACCGAACCCGTCAGATCCTTTTTACGCATGGTGCCATAGCCCACCACCACGACCTCTTCCAACGCATCTGCTGATGGAGTCAAGACTACATCCAGTACCTTCGTCGAAGTAATCGGAACCTCCTGAGTTATGTAGCCAATAAGCTTGAAAACAAGCTTTTCTGCCCCAGGGGGTACCGTGATGAGGTACGAACCGTCCGCCTTCGAGGCTGCACTGATCCTACTTCCCTGCACATTTACAGTAACACCAGACAGCGGTTGGCCGTTGCTATCCGCTATTTTACCCGTAATTTCACGGTTTTGAACATTCAATCGATGGATTGATTGTGTTGATTCATTGGCTTTTAACGCTGCGATGGGGCTACCAAAAGCAACCAGGCACATTAACCAGGGAGAGGGCATCCATGTACGCTTTCCAGAGTCAAAAAAGCCGTTTTGTTTTAGTTTACAATTGTTTCTCATAAAGCAATATTCACTTCGAGTTATTTAGAAATTTTATAATTGGCTTCCTCTAATGGAGGAATTTTAACTGTAAAAGTGAAGATTAACATTAAGAAAAACAGGGCCCTATTGTCTCAAAAAACTACTATTTTGTCTCAATAACCCGATTTTCAATATAAAAATTTAAGCATAGTCGAATAAGATAGGCAAATTGAGCTACAAGATCCTATATAAAATAGCAGATCAAAAATTAACTACAACGTTTTCGTAATTTAACTACAACGTTTTCGTATTTTTAATATTACAATCGTTCAGCAGTGATCATCGGCGGATTTAGCCTCTTTCCATCTTTCTTTTCCGCAATACCAAGTTGACAATCCATACAATGAGCAAGATGCCCAAAATTGCACCACTTTTGGTATTCATGGTTGGGAAGAAATTATTAAGAGAATGAAATGCACTGACAGCGATAAGGGAACCCGTGCTGTCGGCGACCTTACCTATCCCCCAGCTTCCCAATACCAAAATCACAAAAAAGGATATTTGTATAGGCGTGAAATCAAAATTCAGATGCCATAAAAACCATAGCACAGACAATAAAAGTATATTATATAATGGTTTCAACGCTTTAAATTCCTGATAGAGAAAACCACGCCAACCTATTTCTTCCAACAAGCCGTAGATCAAAACTGAAGATATTGCTAAATAGGGTATTTTACCAAGTGTAACGTATGACACCATACTAATTAAAGCAATGGGGAATACCCAATAAAGAGCCATTGGGATCAGCATATTTTTATAATTACCTTTGAGCGACAGCACCGGTTTAATATTGAATATTAGAAATACTGCGGTAGCACCAATAGCAGGCCCAACTCCGGTAAGGATAGATTTTAGATATGGGCTTTCGAAACTGCTTAGCAATTCTGTTTTGTTGGTGAAATAGCGGCAGACTATCGCGATAATGTAATAAGTGACAATGGCCCCAAAGTTGATTTTTCTTTTCATAATATGTGTTTCGCATTTTTGCAATGCGCAAAAATAATTGCAATAAAGCCAAAAACACTTGACGAAAGTTAAGAAATCTTCTTTCTTATTCTACTCAGGCTCTCCGGGGCAATACCCAGGTAGGATGCGATAATTTTGAGTGGGGTGCGTTGAAAAATCTTCGGTCGTTCGTTTATTAATTTCCGATATCTTTCGGTAGGTGACAGTGTAAGGAGATTTATTTGTTCTGACTGTTTAGCTGTAAACATAATATCCGAAATAGCTTTGCCAATGAGAAGCGAGCGGTCAGATTTGTCGTATAGGCTTTGCAGATTCTTATAACTTACCGACCAAAGCTCCACATCCTCTATGCACTCGGTTTTGATGACCGTAGGTTTTTGAGATACAAAAGAAAGATAATCGCTAAATACCTGGTTTTCATAATACAAATTGATACAAATATCTTTGTCCTGATAAGGCACAAAATGACCGACAGAACCGGAAACCAAAATATTGATGAACCTTTCGGTTTTATCATAGGCTTTCACAACTTCATTCTTGGCAAAAGTGCGACATTCCACCACTTTAGAAAATTCAATCCAAAATTTGATGTGGACGGGATAATAAGCGTCAAAGATCTGCTTGATATTTTCTGGGCTCGGAATTTTCATACAGCTTTCATGCTTTTATAAGATGTATCGCTTAGCCGCTTAATGATTCTTTTCCCCTGTGCTGTTTGGTATAGAAAGGATACACCGCCACTGACGCCGTATAAATCCATCGTATTCAATGCTTCCACATTCAAGCCCAACCACATGACATGGAAGATACTTAAGCTATCTCCATGCGAGACGATGATCATATTTTCATCGGTACTAGCTATTATTTTTTCATAAAACGGTCCTATTCTTTGCCATACATCAAATCTAGATTCAGCATCCCTAAAGCATTTGTCATAGATCGATATTTCTTCCTTCTCAATATTCTCCTTTAGCCATTCTACAGATCGGCCCACCGCTTTTCCAAGATTTCGTTCTTTTAATGCGCTCGTGAACTGAGGCGTTATATTGAACTTCCTACCAATGATTTCAGCAGTCTCCCTTGTTCTACTCAGCGGTGATGAATACAATGAAAAGTTTATATCCTGAAACTCTGATTTTAAGTTGGTAGCGATACTTTCTGCCTGTTGGATTCCCGTTTATGTTAATTTCCAGTCGGTCCAGGAGCCAATCATTCCATTTTTATGATGAATGGATTCCGGATGTTGTACAGTAATGATATTTTTCTTTTTAAACATAGATTTTAGTCGATTAAAACATGGATGCAACAGATGCGATAACCCCAGACCAAGCAGTCGCAAAGAAAATTCGTTGCTCAGGTATGAGGAGCACTGCCCCCAGGCTCTCCGGCCTCTAGGTTGATTTGGCAATAGTCATTTCCCGCAATTTTCCACTTTAGTCCCCAATTATGGAGGTCCAAGATAATCTTGAGCAGCTCCTTGCCTTTCTCTGTTGGCCTGTAGCGAATCTGAGGGGGTATGGTATTTTCAATATCCTCGGTAACAACCAAAAATTCCTCCTTCAGCTCTTTCAAACGTTTACTCAACACTTGATCTGAGAGCGTTGGAAACATTTTTTTTAACGTACTGAATTGTGATACATTTTCTGCAATACAATATAAAATCTGCATTTTCCAACGCAGGGATATTTGCAGTAGTACTTCGTTCACATCGCATGCCTGTGCCAAAGTTTGGAGATTCTCTGTGTTTGTCGATTGCTCTTTTCTAGGTGTTGCCATTTTAAAATTAATTTATAACCACTCACTTTAGGATGAGTTATTGTGCGGACAAAAGCTTGGGTATACCTTTGTCAGATATTAAAAAACAGTATAAAATTAAAAAAAATGAAACAATTGAGAACTTTATTTCTGTTACTGCTGATGTTAAGCAGTACGCTAGCTGGCTATGCGCAAAGCCCAAATAGCCGGCCGACTTATGTTCTGGTCCACGGCGCTTGGCATGGTGGCTGGTGCTGGCAAAGCGTCGCACAAAGGCTAATTGATGCACACTACAATGTCTACTCTCCCACGCTCACAGGACTCGGAGAGCGCAAACATCTGATCCAACCGTCGGTAGATATCGACACCCACGTCCAAGATATCGTCAATCTGATCGAGATGGAAGATCTACATGAGGTATATCTCGTGGGGCACAGCTATGCTGGCGCCGTGATTGCCGGAGTTGCCGACCGCATTCCATCACGATTGCACAAATTGATTTTTCTGGATGCCATGATCATTGAAGACGGTCAAAGCCCTATTTCACTGCAACCAGAGGCTGTGCGTAAAGTTCAGCTCAAAAACATTCAGAAGAAAGAAAACTTTGCTCCTTTTGACGTTGCATTGTTTGGCGTGACAGCCCCCAAAATGGTCTCCTGGGTAAAGGAAAGACTTAGCCCACAACCCTATGGTACATTTGCTCAGCGATTGCACCTAAAAAACCAATATGGTAATGGATTGCCCTTGGTCTATATTGCCTGCACGGATCCACAGCTGCCCATTATGAAGGAGATGAGCGAAAAGGTGCGCGCTGATCAAAAGCTCTCCTGGGAATATCTGGAGATCGCCACCGGGCACGATGCCATGCTGACCGAGCCGAAAAAATTAGCCGATATGCTAATCGGTCTGGTGGATTAGCACATCTAAATTAACAGTGTATATATGCTGTACAAATCCACCAGCCAATTTACTGGTAGCGATCACCACCCAAATCCATTAAAAATGCAGCCCCATCGACAAGATACATTGCCGCAGGCTACCTGCTGTAATAAAGCCCCTTCCGCCATAATAATAGTGGGTGTTAAACAGGTTTTCAGCTGTAAAACGACATTGGAGCTGTCGATACGTATAGCCTATATTACCGTTACAAAGTGTATAGGCATTCGTATAAAAACTTCCAGCATTTGTGCTGTTGATTATTAGGTCCTGTCCCACGTAATTGCCCCCGAAACCGATGTTCCATTTACTGACCTTATCCACCGAAACTTCATAACTAGCATACCAGGTCGCAGACCATTTCGGACCAGCATTCACAGGCCTCAATCCTTGGACGGCGGCATCGCCAACCGTTATTTTACTGTTGTTATAGGCTGTACCAGCATGTAGAAAAAGATTTTGCAGAGGCTCAGTCTGTACATCCAGCTCTACGCCACGGCTGTACTGCTTCCCCCGCTGTAGGTATTTTGTGGCATCGTTCGGATCCGTAGTCACAGTATTGCTTACACTGATATCATAGTAGCTCAAGGTGAGATCCAGTACGTTATTGGGTACGGCGATTTTAATCCCCGATTCCCACTGGCTTCCATATTGGGGTTTAAAATTATATAAGATACCATTGCTGTTCATTGGTGCTATATTTTGGAATCCCCGCATATAATTCCCGAAAAATGTAACGGTCTCTGGAATAAGCTGATAGGTCAGTCCAATCTTAGGAGTAATGGAAGATTGCTTATAGTCAGCCGTTGTGATGGCCGTCAGCACATCCCGTGTTCCAAAGTTGATCAGCCTATCGTAACGCGCACTCAGCATGATTGTCAACGCATTGTTGGGCTTGATGACGTCCGAAACATAAGCCGAGTACGCATTTTGTGGAGCGACCGAGTTGCTGGGTTGTTTGGATAGCACGATATTCCGGACAAGGTCTGCATTAAATAAATTTGTTGCAGCCGAGTGCCCCGCAATAGATACCGTGTCTACATAGCCCGCACTCCTATAATTTGCAGCATAACTATAGCGGTGATAGTCAAGGCCAACAAGCAATTTATTGTCCCAGTTACCTACCTTAAAATTTCCGATAAAGTTTTGTTGTACCTGATTATTGCTCATGTCTTCTGCTTCATAGCGTAGTACCTTCCGAGCCACAGCAGCATTATTGTTGACCAACAAGTTTGTTTGGTAATCGCCATTTGAGGTACTATATGTACTTGCAAAGTTCGTTTCAGACTGCCAGTTCGGCGAAATCGCATAACTTATCTTTCCGTAAAAATTCAGTGAGGAGGTCTTCCACAACAGGCTGTTGTCCGTGTACGATTTTCGGTAGTCGAGCTCAAGCCCTCTTGAATACTGTACATTATCCGGTCCGGCAGCCGTTTTTGGATTAGCAGGTGTGAATAAGGGGCTATTTGTAGTGTTCCGGTTTAAGAATTCGGCTTCCATTCTAATCTTTAAATCCGGAGTAAGCTGGTAGCTGAAACTTGGTGCCAGGAAAAGGCTTTTATTTAAACCCTGATCCTGAAAACTACTTCTCGACGTATACGTACCAAACATCCGGAACAGTGCTTTATGACCGGAATCTAGCGGCATGTTTACTTCGATACTGGTTCGATGGAGCGCATTGTTACCCGCAGCCAGAGAAAAATTTGTAAAGGCACTATCAAGGGGAATAGCAGTGAGCACATTGATCAGTCCACCAAAGGCCATGTTGGTGCCGCCAAACAAGGTGCCGCTCGGACCTTTGATAACATCCAGCTGCTGGATGTTGCTATTTTCGTCGCTGTATTGCAGATAAGCATTCAGCCCATTTCTAAAATTACTTCGCGTCCGGAATCCGCGGATCGTAAAGTAGGGGGCCACCCCGGCCCAACTGGGTGTTACACCTGTGGCATTAGACAGCATGGCCGTTTGTGTAAAGTAATTCCTATTTTTGGTCAGGTTGGTACCCACGCTGGCCGTTACCTGTGGGTTTTCGTAATCACGAATATTTATTCGCGCAGACTGGAAACTCGATTTGTCTTTCGCCCTGAAATGTGATCTTATAAAAACGGAGTCGAGCTGTTTTGGCAATAGTGTATCCCTGGATTGGGCCTGTACAGTGCTTGTAAAAATTGTAAATATCAGTGTAAAAATTAAAAAAGGTCTTAAATAGCGGGTATTCAATAGCATTAGAAACTAAATTTGATCAACAATGAATGAGTCTTACTCGCCCCCGACAAGGTCCTGTACAGCAAATTCCAGCCATTGCTTGGTTGCTGTGCAAGAGATTATCATTTCTATCTTGAAAAATGGGGACTATCCAGCTGAAAAGGTGTAAAACAACTGTTATTGCTATTGCAATTTTGTTTTACCCATAAATCGCTGGAGCGATACTTAAAGTATACGAATTTATGCTATTGCTGAGCTGGGTGGCCTGAGCAGTTTGTTAAAGACTTCAAATTTGCGGAATATGACATTGCGTAGCGTATGATGATCTTTACGGAGTGCCGGGACATACGCTTTGTTTACGATCAAAGGAAAATAATGTCGGCAGAACATGACCGGTGTTTTGGAAAAGTTTTCATGAAAGTCTTTTTCCCGTTGTGCTTCCTTTTTGAGCATACGCATCAAAAAACATTTCCCGTCACAGTGTAACGACTGGTTATTTTTATTGATACAATATCTATTGGCGATATCAGTCTGGTTTGCATAAAAACTCACCACAATAAATACTTTGCTAAAGCTTAGCAGGAGAATGCAAAGCAATAGCAAACTTATGGTGCCTAATTTAAAAACGCGCGCGATCATGATTTACTGCCGCTAAGATAAATGTTTTTTAAACATTTTTTTTATGGATTACCGTTTCAATAGCAAAATAATGCATAACATGATCGTCAAAATCTGTTGCTTGAGCAAAGCGTACAAGTGTACGCTTTGCCGACCAAGCCTCAAGCCGCAGGATCAATGCCGATACCGTTCAAAGAATTCATAAGTCCGCAGCAGCTGATCGAGTCGCTGGCCGACGTTGCCCGAGCGTGTGATCTCATGATCCGCACCTGGATGTCGGACATATTCTGTCTGGCGGCTCAAATATTTGAGTTGCTTGTATAGAAAATCACTCTGCACGGGACCTGTGCGGTTGTCTTGCTCTCCATGAAAAATAAGTAAAGGTGTGTTTATCTGTTCGGCATAGGTGGTGGGAGACTGTGCCAAAAGGATATCGCGCGTACCCTTTTCCCACGGAAATCCATCAAAATAACGCTTCAACATGGGCCACACATTGGCGCTACCAAAAAAGACGTGGAGGTCATACACCCCCCGTTGGCTCGATGCCGCACGAAATCTACTGTCATGCGCCAAAATCCATGTGGTCAGATAAGCACCGTAGGAGCCGCCGGTGATAAACAGCTGCGCACTGTCCACAGTACCTGTCGCAAGCGATCGGTCGACTGCTTCCAGGACATCGCGTGATGGCCCCGCACCCCAGTCTTTAAAATTAGCTTTCAAAAACGCTTCGCCATAACCGCTTGAACCACGGGGATTGGAAAATAAAACAACATAGCCCCGTGCACGAAAGTACTGGTACTCGTGCCACATACTGGCATCCGCAGGTCCAAACATCGATGCGGGGCCACCGTGTATCTCTACCAACAATGGGTAGCGCTTTCCTTCCTGATAGTTTGCCGGCTTCAATAACCAATAATCGACCTCCAACCCCTTGTCATTTCGAAAATTATTTTTCTGTGCAATACCAATGTTTTTTCCCGATAGCCAGCCTGAATTGATGTCACTGATTTCAACCGCATTCTTAAAGTTGGCATCCGCCCGATACAGTTCCGATGGATTAGCAAAAGTCGTTTTGGTGAAGAAGGCTTTCTGGCCATTTACCCAATACTCACCGATCCCCTCTTCTACCGAACTTAAGGTGCGGATAATTCTAGTCTTTAAATCACCACGGTTGATCGTCCGACCACCCCGATCCGATGCTATAAAATAAACCGATTTTTCATCAGGCGAAAACTGCACATTGCTCAGACTACGATCTACGGCCAGGCTGAAACCTTTCCAATTCTGGGCATTATAGAGATAAAGTTCACCCACCGTCAGCGAATTCTGCCGTCCACGGTTCACCGCCACCCATTTTCCCGATGCAGATACTGCAGCAACCTGATAGCGATGTATACTGTCACTCAATATAGTTTCCCTTTTTCGTGAGTTCAGGTCCACTTGGACAAGATCAGTAGATACAACACGATCCGGATGTAGGCCATTTTCGGTCTCCACACTCAAAAGAACCTTATTATTCCCTAAGAATTCAGCACCGGAATAGCTTCGAAAGCCTTGCGTTAAAGGCATAGGCTCTGTTTTTGCGGCGAGGTCCAGGATATACCAATGAGTAAAACGGATTTCACCTGTCGTTGAATTCTCTGTTTGAAACTGCAATTTATTGGTCACTTTGGCAATACCCTCCCGTTCATCGTGTTTGAGATAGGCGTTTATCCCGGCGACATCTCCATCCGGATCCTCCTGCGCGGGCTCGCCCAACAACGATGCGTGATTGCGATCGCCCGGTTTTTCCGATGCCCATGGCGGCAACATGCCCGCAGCGTTGAAATCTTTACTTTTTGCAAGATCACCAAGGCTGTAGCTACTCGACAAAAGTACTTTTGAACCGTCAGGGCTGAACCTTACTGTGCCCAGCCCCTGGGCCAATGTCGTTATCTGTAAGGGCGGTTGGCCATCTGCCGGAAATGAAAACAGTTGCGAACGTTTGTTGCTGTCCTTGCCAATAGCCCATCTGCGTCCATCCCGACTATATAGGATTTGGGTAAATTGAAGATCTCCTTTCAATGGCTCAGCCCTTGCTGACGAGGCTATTTTATTCACATACCAAATCGTTTCATAGCGAAATCCCGCATGTTTGGCCGTATCCGCCACAGTTCCCTTTACGGCATAGGCCAATTCGCTACCATCTGGTTTCACCTGCAGATCAACAATATTTTTTATTCGTACAAGATCGCTTGCAACAATCAAACTATCATCTGCACCTGCCCTGGCAAAAAATGGAAAAATGCTCCCCAACAGAAACAGACAAATAAACTGATGTTTCCAACCTATGTATCTACTAGCTTTCATTCAGTTTTTCGATTAGTTTTTGTGCAGAAATGCGGGCTTTGCGTTGGATAAAATCGGGATTCGTGTTGTCGCCAATTTCATAGACCAATGCTTCGGCATTATAGTTTTTATACAAATAGCTGTATGCAGTGAAGGTCGGCCCACCCAGATATAAGGGTTTCACTAGGGGCTCATACCCCGGAATTGCTTCTTTGACACTCGCTATCCAGTTGGGAATGAAACCCGGAAATCGGCTTGGCAATGCAGGATCGACCGTATAATAAATATCACTTCCGGTCGAATGGAAATCAATCGCAAAATAGAGCTGTCGGCCTTGCTGCCCTATTTCTTTCTTAAAGTAATCGCGCAGGGCAATGGTCTCGGGCTGATTAAATTCGGACCAGTCCCGATTGAGATCCACACCATTCGCATTGGCACGCCAGTGTCCCAAATCTACACCGTCCGGATTAACGATGGGAATCAGATAAATGCGGTATTTCTCCCGAAATTCCTTTGCATCCGCGCTGTTGCCGAGCAGGTATTCGACAAAACTAGCATAAGCATAATGCCCCGTAATTTCGGGAGGATGCTGTCTTCCCAAGACGGCAATACTCTTTTTGCTCTCAGGATT
Organism: Sphingobacterium sp. UBA7625; assembly: GCF_002484085.1. NCBI lineage: Bacteria > Pseudomonadati > Bacteroidota > Sphingobacteriia > Sphingobacteriales > Sphingobacteriaceae > Sphingobacterium > Sphingobacterium sp. UBA7625. The sequence goes on along the minus strand of NZ_DLJD01000003.1, from coordinate 191,185 downwards.
CCCCGCCACATATACATTGAGTGCTTTGCCCAAGTCCGTTTTACCTGCTTCCGTTTTTTGGAGCTGGACAGCAGGATTTACCTGCTCAATCCACTGGTATACCGCCTTGGATGGAACATTTGCCTGGGCCGAAACCCAGGTGCGCTCACCGGAGACCGGCAAATCAAAAGAAGCACCACTCAGCTTATTCCAGCTCGTTCCGTCTTTGCTCACTTTTGGATCATAGCGATGGTGCACGCCTGATGGATAATCAAGCTGGATCCTTATCGTCGTATCCCGGGCAGCCCAGACCTGAAAACCATACCACGGGCTTGGATTGATCGGCGTGCGTTCCGGGGCCACTTGCACATGATACACGCCATCACTGGATTTCTGTACCCCATTCAACCGTGCTCCGTCATAATCGTTCGTAAAAAAAACACGTTTGTCCACCGAGAAAATACCGCGTTCTTGCTTCACAATATCCTGGGATTTTGTGGACTCATAGCTAATGGGATTTTGTCCTTTAAAATCCTTCTTCAGCCCCCCGATCTCCACTTTCTCCTGATTAAAAAGGCTGTCCAAAACTTTGCCAAGCTCCTCTCCGCGGACATTTTTGGCAATAATGGTCCCCTGTTCATCCACCAGAAAATTAGCTGGGATTGCACGCACTGCATAATCAGCCGCAATTTCGCTATTCCAGTATTTCAGTTCGGAGACATGCTGCCAGGTCAGGTGGTCATCCGCAATACCTTTTAGCCAAGCCTCTTTCTTTTTATCCAGTGAAATGGCATAAATCTCAAAACCCTGGGATTTATACTTTTGGTAGTTGGCCACAATATTAGGATTCTCCTTGCGGCATGGCGGACACCAGGAAGCCCAAAAATCAATCAGTGTATATTTGCCCAAGTGATCGTAGAGCGCCTGAGGATTGCCATCGGGATCATTAGCTACGATGGCTGGGGCTTTTTTTCCTACAGCGACCTGGCGGATGACCGCAATAATTTTTCGGAGGTCCTGTATGTAGCGCGATTGCTGCTGACGCTCGGAGAGCAATGCGATATTGACTTCAAGTTCTTCGGGAGACAGCCGATAAGACCATTCCCTATAAAGAAGGTAACTGGAAACAATACTATTCGGATATTTTTGAATAAAAGATCGAATATCCGCTTTACGCTGTGCCCGATATTCCTCAAAGAGCTGCTGGCTTTTTGAACCAGATAGCGACACCTTCTGCCTGTTCTCATCTGTTGCATCAATCGTCACTTTATTATCGCCAGCATCCAGGAACACATAGCTTGGCACGACATCCCGCTGTGTAGAAATACCATACAATTCAGGAAGCGGCAGCTGCCGCTGGAAGGAAAATCCGCCGTTTTTGACCTGGGCAGAATCAATGACCGTAAAAATTTTATTTTCAAAACGTTGCAGATAGACAACAGCTACCGCCCCGTTCTTCACCGTACCTTGGAGTGACAATGTCTGCTGTTGCGCCTGTAAGGATCCCCCACTGGTCAGCAGCAAAGGGAGGATGAGTTTAGTTGTATTATTCATGTTCAACTGATTTAATTAAAAAGTTTATTAGTCGCCAATTCTGTGTTAGGCGCCGGAAAAATATAGTTTTGAGCAATTGTAGGCACGCTTGGTGTCTGTATACTGGCATCCCCTTTAGCGGGCAACTCTTTTAAGTGGCGCAGGAGATCATGTCCGCGCAATCCCTCCCCGAGTAACTCAATACGCCGTTCTTTGCCAATTGCTTCCAAGATGGCCGTTTTGCTGGTCAGGGACGCACCTGGGAATACAAAACTTGCATCTGACCGCTGGTGGACTGCGGTTAAAAGCGCCCCGGCAATCGAGAGCTGTTCAACCTGTGCTGCAGCCTCAGCATAGTTTAATAAGACCTCAGCGTAACGGATTACCGGAATATAGTCAACATAGGGTGAGGCCTTGGCGTACTTTTTTAAATATTGTTTGCCCCCATTCGCTTGAAGGAGGCCACGCCGTTTGTCTACCGGATCCCATTGGGCGTCGTTTAAAATACCGGTGGGATTAAGATAATACTCTTTATTGACATTATAAACATAACCTATCGCAGACTGCCCCGAAAGCGCATCCGTTGTGCTCATGGGCATACTTAGAATAGATTCAGTCGTGGTATAATTACTTCCAAAGATAGCGGTAATATCTGCCTGCAATTCATGCGCAACGCCCTGTTGCGCTTTAAATGGAGCGGCCTGCTGCGGGACGATCTTTTTCGCTTCCTCCAGTACCTTTTGGTAGTTATTGATCGTCAGATACACCCTGGTTTTGAAAGCCCGGGCCGTATTTTTATGTGCCCGTGTCGTATTGAGCAGCGCAGTGGAATAATTTTCCGGCAAATCCTTTTCGGCCGCATCCAGGTCGCTCAAGATCTGTGTGTATACCTGGGCAACAGTACTCCGGGCCAGGTCATTGTTATTACCGTCGACTTCAGCCTTCAACCGCAGCGGTAAGCCCGGTGAAGCACCCTGATCTTTGTTATAGGGCTGTGCAAATACTGTCACCAGACTAAAATAGGACACTGCACGCAGCAACTTTGCTTCAGCGATATAGGCTTTAGCCAGATCCTGGCTGATGACTGCAGTACCTGGGCTAAGCGCATCAATCAGGATATTTGCGCCATTAATAGTCGTGTATGCAGCAGACCACAGGTTGTTGATGTCATTGGATCCCGAACTGTAGGAATTGTTCCAACTTTCATATGCTGTATAGCTGTTGGCCGTGACATTGATAAAATCCTCCCCTCGGACATCCTGGTAAAGGAGATAACGTCCACCATATAAACTGGCCGCTTTCAAGTTCTTATAAATACCATTGACCACACCTTCAATCCGGGCAGGGGTATCAAATACGTTTTTATCCGATATGGATGTGGTCGGAACCGGGAACAATCCGTCCTCCTTTTTACAAGAGTTCAGCGTGGACACCAATAATAATGCGCTGACCAGGCAGCTATATCCTTTTGCTTTAATTTTCATGTTTACAACTATTTAGAATGAGACATTTAAACCTGCCGTCCAGGTACGGCCCTGCCCGATGGAATTCTTTTCGATGCCAATCGAGGTATTGGAATTTCCGTTCGAAGAAGACTCCGGGTCGGTACCCGAATACCCCGTTATCAGGAAAAGATTCGACGCTTGACCATAAATACGGATACTGGAAAGACCGATTGTATTAAACAGGCTACCACGGAACGTGTAGCCAAGTGTAAGCTGTTGCAAACGTAAAAAATCAGCTTTCTCGGCATTTTGGTCAATGGAAAATCCGGCAGAACCATTAGATATCACATCGTTATAGACCAATCGCGGAACATCCGTCTGTTGTCCAGCCGTGGTCCATCGGTTGAGCACCTCGACTGAATTGTTGTAAAAACGCTGATCCAGCAGCGTACCCCTTGTACCATTCATTACCTTATTCCCGCCAGCAAAGGTGAAATTGACCGCCGCATCAAAAGATTTATAACGGAAGGAATTATTAAAACCGCCATACCAGGTCGGCAATGCCGTCCCCAGCACCTGATAATCCGCTACCGTGATCGGGCTGGCAACACGGCCGTCAAGATAAGTCCAATTACTCTGCCCTGAAGCTACGGCGGCACTATATTGTACCCGCTCACCATTTTTATTGATAAATACCCGCTGACCATTTTCCGGGTTTACCCCATCGGTGACAGCACCATACAGACTGCCCACAGCATAGCCTACCCGAGTAATGTTATTGGCTTCTGTTGTCGTATGCGTGTACCCGATAATATCCGCATTTCCTTCAGACAGGGATGTTACCTTATTTTTTACATGCGTGAAATTAAAGGATGAATTCCATGTAAAATTTCCTTTTCGAAGGATGTCGCCGCTGATGGCAAACTCGATACCCCGGTTATACATGCTGCCGACATTTTTGAGGATGCTATTGCCCGGAATACCTTTTGATGGCGACTGTGGCACATCTAGAATAAGGCCATTCACATTGTTCCTAAAGTAATCGATATCCACATGCAGACGCTTCTGCGCTAGATCCAGGCTCAACCCAAAATTGGTCTGTTCGGAAGTCTCCCAGCCTAGATCCGGATTACCTGCCTGGGAAATGCTCCATGTGGGCACCGTGCCATAGAGCGATGAGCTATACAGGTTGAGCGATTCATAAGCCGAGAGATTGCCATTGCCCACTTTACCCCAGCTCCCCCGGAAGCGTAAGTCGCCCAGCACATTTGCGAGGCGGCTATTTTTAAAGAAGTCCTCTTCAAAAACAGACCAGCCCAAGGACAGCCCTCCAAAATCACCGTACTTATTGTTGGCACCCAAGGCCGAATTGCCATCTCTTCTAAAATTAGCGGTCAGGAAATAGCGTTTGCCATAATTGTAGGTGGCGCGCACAAATGTAGAACGGTAGAAACGTTCGGAAATACTCCCTCCCGCCCCGGAAAGCGTAGTCCAATTGCCCTGAAAATTTTCAAAAAACGGATCCGATGCATTATTTTGCGATGCATTCCAGCTATCGTTGTCATATTTTTGGATATCGTAGCCCAGTAAAAGGGATAGCGCATGCTTTTCAGACAACACTTGATCATAACTCAAGCTATTTGTAAAGTTCCAATTATTGCGTAGACTGCTCACATTATTTACCGATCCACCATTCGTATATCCCGATGAGCCCAGATTAGGGCTTAGATACGTCTTGGTGGTGGACAGATTGCGGTCGACAGCATAAGTGGTTGTGAATTTTAAATTTTTTAGCAAGTTGACCGAAGCATGCACATTGCCCAGGATATGGTCATTCCCGGTAGTATATTTACTATAGGCAAAAAGTGCTTCGGGATTGTATAATGTATTGGTAAATAAGTTGGCTCCCGGTCCCAGTAACCCCGTACTACTTAAATTGTAGGTACCATCATCCTTATAGGCCGAAACATTTGGCGGTAGTACAAGTGCCAGCCGTGCGCCACCGATCAACAGCAACTGGCTGCTAGGCAGTGAACCCGAATTTTTGGCATCATTGAAAGTGTTGTTGTAGGTCAGGTTACTCCCTACAGAAAACCAATCGTTTACCTTATGTTCGATATTAAAGCGCAGGCCTTTGCGGTCAAAGCTATTTTTTGCAAAAAAACCTTCTTGATCCGAATAATTTCCCGAAAAATAGTACTGCGTGTTTGCATTGGCCCCACTCACTGAGAGACTATGGTTGTGGCTATATCCCGTGTTATAGACATGATCGTACCAGCTAGTTTCCACCAGATTGCCATTTGCACCGTACTGCGGAAAGAAAAGTTCACTGGCCACCTTGTCGTTATTTGCATTGCCCGACAAAATCTTGTTGTTCAGGACAGCTTCATTTTTGATCGCTATATACTGGCTGGCATTCAACAATTTGGGTAATCGTGCTGCTGTCACGGCCGATCCCCATACGTCATAGCTGACTTTTGCACGTCCCTGTTTTCCCTTTTTGGTTGTCACAATTAGCACACCTGCTGCAGCCCTCGAACCATAGATGGAAGTCGAAGCCGCATCTTTTAAGACGTCAATGGATTCGATATCCGACGGATTGATATCAGCGAGCGGGTTGTTGGCCACGTTGGACGAACCGATATTGCCGGTATTAACGGGAATACCGTCTATGACGATCAAGGGGTATGAACTGAGGGATATCGAATTCAGTCCCCGTACCCGTATGACCGGAGGATTATTGAGCAGGCCATTCGGCAGGGAAATACTTACTCCTGCAGCCTTGCCGGCCAGAGCCTGGTCAAAACTTTGTACCGGAACATCCTTGATTGCATCAGCAGCGATACTGGCAGCCGCACCTGTGAAATCTTTGCGTTTCTGTGTACCATAGCCCACGACGACAACTTCTTCCAGTGCCCGGTCCTCTCGGACCAGACGTACGGTGTCCCCCTGCTCCTGGATCAGTGCTATTTGTTCTTTATAACCGACGGAGGATACGACGACGCGTGCCGGTAGCTTTTGTCCGGTCACGAAAGCAAAGTTGCCCTTTCTGTCTGTCGTCACTGCATGCGTAACACCATAGAGCTTGACCGTGGCACCTTCAATGGCCTGTCCATTCTCGGCGTCAATAACCAGTCCTCTGAAGGAGGCATTGATAATTGTCTTTGGGGAATCCTGTGCATATGTGTAAAATGGCATTTCAGCCAGACCTGCCAATAATAGATAGGCAGAATAATGCAGTATTCTTCTCTTTTTCATAGGTGGAATAGAATAATTAAAAAAATAGATGTGCAGGCCATAAATCTATTTATAGCCGAGACAGCAACAATAAATAGCTTATCGCTCTTGTTGTCTGGAAAATTGGAGAAAAAGTACTAGCAACACATTCGTTGCGCAGAGAACGCTACATGTGTATCTGAGAAAAGTTGTTTACTTACGTTGAAAGGATGGTTTAGATAATGCTGTTTCATTTTTACTTTGTTTAGATAATGATTAGATCGTCGCCAACGCCAATTGAAACTACGATAATACAAATGTAAGAATAAAAACAAATAATGTATACTAATTTAGTAGATTTTTTTTCTACTTATTAGTCAAAGTCTTTTTGGTTATCGAACAGCGACTGCAGTTAAGAACTTTCAGTCGCTGACAAAAACGATGCATTAAACCCTCTGATCGCGATAAGATTAAGAATAGCGGCCTCATCGCGTCTTTTGGATCTAAACGTGATCGTACATAGTTTATCCTGCAAATCTGCTGAAATGTATTTTAAATCAGCAATATGCCGACTCAGATAGTTTATGATCTCAGTACGTTTGGTCAGCACCTGGGCCGAAACAGAAAAGGTAAGTAGGTAATATTTCATATTCCACGGAATTTTTGATCCATTGCAAAATCCATAGCTGCACGCTGGTTTTTCCGATCACCCTAGACGAACTATTTATTTGCAGCAGTAAATATAAAAACTTTTGACCAATAAACAAAAATAGTCAGGAGTAAAAAGATAAATTAATTCTACGTCGCTGATGTAAATGATAGGCAACATGCTCTGAAAAGAGCATGCAATTTCCGCCGACCAATCCTAACAGGGTTTAAAGTCTTTCCCCACATCCATGGATGTCGCAGCAAAAAGGGCTGAAGTAAATATTAATAATTTATTAATATTCGTAACACGCTCAGGTATAATTGCCTACTTACATTTGGTTTTTGCATAACTACCATGGCTAATTGTGAATTTATAACACTTACAGATCAGGAACTGATGGGCCTGGTCCAACTCGAGGACAATAAAGCAGCCTTTTCCGAACTCTATAACCGCTATTGGGAGCCATTGATCAATCTTGCAGGTAAGAGGACACGCTCACTATCTATGGCCGAAGAAATCGTTCAAGACGTCTTTGTGGATTTTTACTTGCGAAGAAAAGAAATCCAGGTTAAACATTCCCTTGCAGCCTATTTAAAAACGGCCATAAAATTTCAGGTATTTAAAACCTATCGGGCGCAAAAAATCCAGGATAAATATATCGAAACCGTATCCTACAGCGGGTATACCGCTCCTATTCAGCCCGATAATATACTCGAGGCCAAACAAATCCATGCCGAGATTTTTCAGATCACCGAAAAAATGCCGGCCACCTGCAAAGAGGTCTTTCTATTGAGCCGTTTCGAAAAACGCTCCAATCAGGATATTGCCGACCAATTGAACATTTCTGTAGCGATGGTCCGCAAGCACATTACCAAATCCATGAATATCATGCGCTCTGAAATCAAAGAGCATCAAATGGATATTTTCTATCTGGTGCTGCTGCTATATATGCAAAAAAATTAAGCAAAATTATTTTTTTTTAAATTCCTGTTCCCGCTTTCCAATACTTAGGGTACTAGTTAGTATAAAGCAAAGGAAATGGACGATCAAAATCAACAGATACTAGATATACTCGCTAAATACGAAGCAGGAACAATAACCGAAGATGAGCTTCAGCTGCTTGAAGATTGGTACGCTTCATTTGAAGCCAATCCGGATCTCATCGAACATTTAAGTTCCGAAGAACGCGCGGTCAGAAAAATACAACTGCAGGAGAAGATCTTCGATCAGATTGATCGGGAGACATCCTCAACGGCAGAAATGCCAAAAAAGCGATTTTTTCTAAATCCGAGCAATAGGTTATGGCAAGCAGCTGCCTCCTTAGCTCTCCTTTGTGCGGTTTCATTATACATCTTCAAGAAGCAGTCCGACAAGCTGCCCGTCAGCGCAAAAGAACAAAGCAATACGATTAGCCCCGGAACGGATCAAGCTACCTTAACTCTCGGCAATGGTGAAAAGATTCTACTGGATAACTCCAAAAACGGAGAGCTCACTGCCGAAGGAAACATTCATATCAACAAGCTAAAACCGGGCAATCTGGTTTATACGGCGGGTAAGAAGGTCAGCAAGGTATATTCCAATACACTTTCTACCCCGCGTGGCGGCAGGTACCAGTTAACCTTAGCTGACGGCACCCAGGTCTGGTTGAATGCCCAATCTTCGATCACCTACCCTTCAGCCTTCCGTGGCTCTTCACGGGAAGTGACCATCACCGGCGAAGTATACTTTGAGGTAGCACACAACGCTGCCATGCCTTTCCGGGTGAAGTCCGAAAATCAACGGATCGAAGTACTGGGCACACACTTTAACGTCAATACTTACAACGCTAAATCCATCGCCAAAACAACCCTTATAAGCGGTTCTATCGCCCTGACCAATATACATCAACGCATCATCCTTAAGCCCGGTGAACAGGGTATTGTAGCCGGCCGGTCCATGTCCGTAAAAAATGTGGATCCGGCTGAAGTAATCGCTTGGAAAGAGGGGTATTTTGATTTTACGGATGCGGATATTGGCAGTGTTATCGACGAACTGGGCCGTTGGTATAATGTTGACATCCACTATAAGGGCACCGCAACACAAGAAACCTTTACAGGGAGAATACCACGCTCCTGGCCTTTTGAAAAAGTATTGAATCTATTAAAAACGTTTAAAAGCATTCAGGTAGAAATGCAAGGAAGGAGGCTTATTGTAGAAACAAAATAATACACAACCTGATGCCCTATTCCAAAAAAAAGCCAATAGTGGTCGTAACACTACTGGCCGATAGCCGGAATAGGCAAATGAATTTCTCGATCCGATTTAACACATATTTCAGCTTAACAAATGTATAAAAAAAATACAAAAATAGTATTGAAAATGAAGCTCACCACCTTCATGACAGCTTTTGGCATGCTACAGATCAGCCTAGGGGCGGTAGGACAAAACATCAGTCTCTCCGAAAAGAACAGCTCCCTGGCCAAAGTATTCAAAAAAATAAGTACGCAGACAGGCTATGGATTTTTAGTCGAGGGCAGCCTGCTTAAAATGTCCAGACCGGTCACGATAGAAACCAGAAACACCGATATCAATACGGTATTGGCAGCCATCTTCAAAAACCAGCCCCTGACCTTTGTGCTACGGGACCAATCCGTGCTTGTTTCGGCAAAAAAGACAGCCCCCAGCCCCCTTTCACTATCCTGGGACGCAACGAACATGGCGGCGCAACAACGGGGAACGGTCACTGGAAGAATTACAAACGAAAATGGTGAAGCGCTCGCAGATGCCAGTATCAGCGTGCTCCAGACGGGCCAGTCCTTAAAAAGTAAAGCCGATGGAAGCTATACGTTGAACATCCCTGCCGGAACTTATACCATTGAGGTCAGTTACATTTCCCATCAGACAAAAAGGATCACTGACATCGTTGTCCATGCCGGGAAGCAGACCAGCCTCAGCATCGTTTTAAAAGATGCCGTAAAAAGTCTGGAGCAGGTGGTCGTCACCGGAAGTTATAAACAGGAAAGTATTGCTTCGCTCTATGCCAAACAAAAGAATGAAGCGACGATCTCCAACGGCATCAGCCGCGAGCAAATCGCCGTTCTACCAGACAAAAATGTAGGCGAAACCCTCAAGCGCATCGCGGGTGTCAGCACCAATGACAACCGCCGGGTCGTGATCCGCGGTATTGCCGAACGCTACAACCTTGCCATGATGGATGGTGCTACCCTCCCCAGTACCGACGTGCAGGTCCGGGACTTCGAATTTGATATCGTACCGAGCAACCTGATCGACAATGTCATTATCCACAAGACCGCATCGCCAGACCTGAGCTTTGGCTTTGGCGGTGGACTGGTCAAGATCAACACCCTGGCCATTCCATTGAAAAACTTTACTTCCTTTTCGGTGGGCAGCAAGTATATCAATGGATCAACGGGAAAAGATTTCCTGGGCTATGGCCGTGGCAGCTGGGACTACCTGGCCTTTGACGATGGCACACGGGGCAAGTTCCCGCGGGATCTGACCGTATTCAACGGCATCAATTATGATCCTGCCAACCCTTATAAACCTGTACCCGAAGGTGTGACGCCTTTTACCCCCGAAATGATCGCGGCACAGAACAAACGCATTGGTGGATTGGAACGTCTTGGTACACGAAAATATACCGCACTACCTGGACAAAACTATCAGTTCAGCCTGGGACGGAACTACAATACCATGAAAGGCATCTTTGGTTTTGTAGGCTCGCTCAGTTATCGCAATGAACAGTCTATTGATCACATCTCCAATTTCGAACGGGGCAACTGGCAAAAAACAGACGGGGCCACCTACGATATAAACACCGGAAAAGAAATCAACCCGACAATCTCCACACAGTATAATTTTAATTCGAGCTTAAGCGGATTGGTCAATTTAGGCTGGAACAGCAAAAATCATAAAATAACCTCCCGCAACTTTTATTCCCGCATGTTCAACAATCAGTTTTCCGTAATCGAAGGTTGGGGAAACGATATTGGGTATGGCTCGAGACCGGCTATCCGGGAGTACGACCGCCCCAAATTTATCGATATGCTCCAGAACAGGCTGGATGGGGAACATCGTTTCGGCAATTTTAAAGTGGAATGGAATATCGCCCGCAACCGGCTAAACAACCTGGAGAAAGATGCGACCGAGGCCTGGCTCGAACCCAGAGGCACCCTGAATGACACCCTATACAATGTCGTCCCTTCGCATTATGCCAATGCCGGTGACGGGACATTTACACGCTCCGAATACCATTATACGGAGACCAACAGCATTGCTGAGGCTGCATTGAGCTATCAGACGAACTGGCTGGGGCAAAAGCAGGCCCTGAAAGGCGGCTATCAGTTTATGGATCGGCATGGATTGTTCGAATGGGTCTCCCTGCCCATCGTTTCGGTCGGTGCAAATACCTTTTCCCCCGTCAATACCTGGTCGAAGTACCTTGAATTTAAAGATCCCTTACATGGGATGTTCTATTATCCTGCCGCCTTCTCCATCAGTGCCTATGAAGGGAAAAATATCAACCAGGCAGTCTATACCATGCTAGACAACCGCTTCAACTCCTGGATCAGATTGGTCTGGGGATTGCGTGCCGAATACTTCAAGTATAAAAGCCTGCAAAACGGCGACAACGACCTACAGATGGATGCACGCACCATTGCTATGCGCAAGCAGCGCTTTGTCGATCCCAAAACCGGCAAACTGGTGGGCATGACGGCAGATCCCGAGACCGAAGAGAAAACCTGGCGCTACCTGCCCTCGGCGAGCCTGACATTGACACCCGTACAGGATTTCAATATCCGCATGGCCTATTCGCAGTCGGTAGTCCGCCCCGCATTGATCGAAAACTCCAGGATGGTACGCCAGGATCCCGCACTGGGCGGAGCTTACCGCAGGAATGAAGGTGTACTGTCTACCGTCATAGACCATTATGACATGCGTTTGGAATGGTATCCTTCCCTCGCGGAAGTCATCTCCATCGGATTTTTCTATAAATATTTTCAGAACCCGATCGAATTGTACCGGCAGATGATGGACTCCTCACACCGTATCTATGTCACGACGAACAACTCCGAATGGGCCAAAGTAAAAGGACTGGAGTTTGATATCCGTAAAAACCTAGGATTTATACTTCCGGGCTCCCTGCTGGAGGATTTCAATTTCAGCGGAAACATCACGCTTCAAAGCTCCGAAGTACAATCGGCCGAATTCAGGGCCAAGGGCATCGACACGGATAAGTATGGAAATACCTTTGAATATCGGGAAAAACAGTTTCTGAAAAGCAAGCGCCCGCTCTATGGACAGATACCCGTCGTATACAATGCGGCCTTGCAGTATGCCGGAGACCGCTTAGGTGCCAACGTAGCCTTCAACCATATGGGCTACAAAACCTTTATGACGGCCATGAGCGAAGACTTTATCGAATACGAGCGTCCCCGGAATCAGCTGGACGCACAGCTGAGCTACAAATTATTGAAAAATAAAAATCTGGACCTCAAACTGAACCTGAGCAATCTGCTGAATAGCCCCTTCCGTTTTTATGTGAACAGGCCTGAAACCTACAAGATACAGGACCGATGGAAAGGCCTGTCAAACTCCGAATGGCCGACCCAGGAGTGGGATGAGATCTACGAGTGGAAATTCGGGTTTTCACAAAAATATGAGGAAGGTTACTACGAAACCTCAGCAGACGGAACCAAAAAGATGCGCATAGGCGACAAAGAAACTTTTAACCGCAAAGTGGGCAGTTCCTTTAGCCTATCCATTGGATATACATTTTAAATCAGCCAATATGAAAACGAAAATAATCCTATCAGCCACAGCGATCAGCCTTTTTCTGCTCTTCACCTTCCTGTCGTGCAATAAAGGCGGAGACGAGCTTTTGTATCATTCCAATATACATCTGATCAATTTAAGCGGTTATAATAACAGCAATGAGGAACTTATTCTCCAATTGGACACCTTTTCCCCTACGGTGACGCCAGCGTTCAGCAAAATTGCTTTTGGAGCCACCTATAATTTCAATGACCCGGGCAAACAGCACTTAAAATTTATCATGAAGTCCAAAGCGACCGATAAAATCCTGCTCGAACGGGAAATCAGGGCCAACGATACGACAGCTGAGACAAACCTCAATGTAATCTATATGGACGGAAAGGTAGGCGATTTCCCCGCGATTCCTGAACCCGTGGAGGGCAAGGTCCAACTGATCTATATGTTCCAGTCCAATATTTTAAATTACCGTGAACCGGTGGATATTGTATTCAAGAAATACTACTTTCTTCCCAAAGTGTTTGAAGAGGTCATCCGCATCAAAAATTTAAAACCCAATGAGTTCTCACAGCCCATATCTTTTACCCCCTTTCCCTTGGGCGTACAGGATTATAATGAGCAGAAAACACCGGTGCTGTTTCGGGCCCATATTTATAAAGCCGGTACAGACATCCCCTATACAGCTGGAACGTCCTATGAATTCAACCCGCTTACCTCGGTTGCTCCGGTACCCTCACCCACAAAGGCCGCTTCCAAGTTGTTTATCATTAACGAAGCTCCGGTGAATAATATCATACAGTTTAATAAGGTTTTAGAATTATAATTTATGAAAAATCTATTGACAAAGACATTTTTCCTATCCATTGCGCTGCTGCTGCTTGGAAGCCCCGTATTTTTCAGCGCCTGCAACAAAGAGACCCCTGAGGTCGAACGTGCGATGCATATTCTGATCAATGGCTACAATGGCGGTGATCATCCTTTGGTCGTGGCGATTGATACCACCGTATTTGATCATAAAGAGGGAGCATTTATTATCAAGCCCCAGAGCAATATCCATTTTACAACGGCCTTTAGCTACAAGGTACCAAAAAAACGGCTGGTTACTTTGACCGATACAGTGACCAAGAAAGTAGTTTATAGCGCTGAATTGCCTGAAAACACCATCAAAGTAAATTTCAACTACCTCTATTTTGACGGAAAGGTACAGGAGCTAACCCCGCCCGCTGCCGACCCCAATGTCAATAAATTGGGCTTTTACATTTATGATAAAAGCATAGATTTCCCGATTGATATTTCTTTACAAAAAGTCAATGCAACTTCGGGCGATGTACGTAAAGAGTACATTGCAAAAAATGTGCTTCCCGGAAGATGGTTCTATGTCGATTATCTGCCGCTCAAGGACTTTGACAAAAACGTCGATCTAATGAGTGCTACAGTCCATTTCACAAAGGCCAATACAGATGAATGGGCTTTTGAAGGCGACGAGACAAAAAGTAAATTACCTGCAGGTGGATTCTTTTTCCCAAAATTGAACGATAAGGGAAAGGTTCAGCCTTATTTTATTGCACCTAAAGTACCGAATCAAACCTTCAGCCGGCTTTTCTTCTATTTGGATTAACGGGATTCACAATTAATTATTGGCAGGAATGCGCTCCTGTCTGGGCGCGCATTCCTGCCAATACTTTTTTCAGCTTAAAAACGAAAATACGGCAACTCTTTGGAAACTCAGGGCACAGCAATGGCACGGTAGCCACATCACTTCCTTGAGGAGTACCTTAAAAAACGATATATTCCAGGCTGCAGTTTGCCTGCCTCTCTTTACCAGTGGGCCTTGATCAGGCTGATAGGAGCCCTAAATGAAGTCTTCATCCAGCTGAAGAGCGCTGATCGGGCTTTGTTAAATTTACGCAGCTAATTGATTTATTTACTGATTATGCGCCCTATTTTTTGCCCTCCGACAGGTCTAAGTTTTCACAAATACCGTTGATACCCTGTTTGTCCTCACCGATTAAAAGCGTAACTTAACGCCCTGTTCGAATACCAATTTAAAAAAGTCATGTGACTACCTCTGCTCACTAATTGGTAAAAAAATAGGTGTATAAAAAATGATCATAAAAATCTATCGGCCCCAGAGCCTCCTGTTGAAGCGTTATATTGAGTGTTTCTATATCCTGGAAAAATCCGCAAACGAGAGGCCCGTCACTTATTTTACCTTCCCCGGTATTTATAGCATTGTTACCATCAGTGCGCAGACCAGCACTTTTGTCACGCAAGACAAAATAATCACAAAACATTGTCCCAATGCATCCATAGAAACCAACCTTGTATGCGATTTTAACGAGCCGGTGCTGATTAGCTACGACGGGAAAATAAATGAAATCACAACATACTTCAAGCCCCTCGGCTTAAATGCTTTTATACCACATGACCTGCGACATTACAGCAGCGGAACATTTCCCGATTTCAATCCCCACGACGATTATAAAGAGGCTATGGCGGCCATTCTTTCCATCAGGGATCATCAGGAGCGTATCAAGGCCCTGGAAGCCTATTGGATCTCAAAACTACGCCCTTTTGCCGATCCTTTGCTGGAACATGTGCTCCGCGAAATGCTCGATGCTGGCAACCTCAATCAATCCATGACCAAATTATCGCATCAAATCGGGCGGTCACGGACAACGATAAATAAGCATTTTGATCAGCATATCTGTAAAAGTCCGTCCCAATTCAAAAAAATAGTCCGGTTCCGGGCGGCCATCCAAAGCCATCTTGACGATAAAAACAACATCGGCCAGTCCTATCATGTCGACTATTTTGACCAGTCACACATGATCCGGGATTTCAAAAAATTAACAGGCTTTACACCAAAAGTTTTCTTTTCCAGAATAGCGGCCCTTGAGCGGAACGAGATCAAGTGGATTTTTATTTAACGGGTTTACAAAAATACAATGACCGCATTTTTTTTTATGGTAACATTGCTGCATCATTCATTTATGCAACAATATGATGAAGTTTATTCTATTGATCTTCCTGTGTCCGGTTCTAGTTTTCGGCCAGCAGAGCACAGCGGCAAAACTGGCCAATTACATGCAGGCGCAGTCCACTATCAATCAGTTTAGTGGAACCGTCTTTGTCTCAAAAGACGGTATCCCTTTACTCAAAAAAGCCTATGGCATGGCAGATTACGAATGGAATATCAGCAATACCGTAGACAGCAAATTTCAGCTGGCCTCAGTGACCAAACAATTTACCGCCACAGCGATCCTACAACTGGTCGATCGGGGCCAATTATCCCTCGATGATAAACTCAGTAAATTTTTCCCTGATTATCCCAAATCCGACAGTGTCAGTATCCATATGCTCCTATCGCATAGTTCGGGAATGGCCATGGGTTTCAAAGAAATCGTTTTGTCCACTATCAGCAGTGATTCCGCCTATGCGGCCATCAAACAGATTCCCTATGCATTTTCACCCGGCACAAATACTGCCTACAGCAACATCGGTTATTATTTGTTGGCCCGGATCATTGAAAAAGTTTCAGGCGACAGCTATGCTGCTTTTCTAAAGAAAAATATATTTGAAAATGTCGGAATGAAGCATACGGGCGTCAGCAGCAATGATGCGATCGTGTCCAAAAAGGCCAAGGTCTATCGCCGTGCCCCAGATGGCTTTATCCATAATCCCTATATCAACTGGAACATCAATCTGGGCCATGATGGCGTTTATTCGACTGTCGAAGATCTGGCATTGTGGGACAAAGCGCTTTATGGCAGCACGATCCTGTCCGCTGAAATGAAGACAAAAATGTTTACACCCCATAACGCCGAAAACTGGGGCTATGGCTTTATCATCAACCCCTTTTATAACCATGGGCATCAATTGATTGCGCACGACGGTGGCTTTTTCGGCACCATGAGTTCCTTTAACCGCTTTACGGATGACAAACTTTTTATCACCGTCCTTTCCAATAATGAATCGCAGTCTCATATAATCGCTTATGGGCTTTCGGCCATTGCATTTGGAAAAGAGGTAGAACTTCCCTACCGGCATCATCGCGTACGGTCAGATACCGCGTTATACAAAAACTATGTGGGCCAATACGATGCGATTCAGATCCTAGAGGTGGATGGCAAACTGTATTATAATGATATGGAAAGGGAACTTATCCCCGAGTCCGGTACAAAATTTTTCAGATCAGACGATAACGACAGAACAGTTGAATTTGTGCGGGACAGAACAGGTGTCTACAATGCGATTATTTTAACAAAAGGCGGCGTGAAAGAAATTTTCAAAAGAAACAGGTCACAGGACAATAAAAAACGTCCCGCCAGATAATGCATAGCCCCAGAAAGTTAGCCACTTTCCGGGGGGCAGTCCATAGCGGGACATTTTCAGGAGAACTCCTTTGCTTTTTCAGGTTCCGGTGGTGGTGGGCAGTAAGCTGCCCGCTTCGAAGACCAAAAGCGGCATAAAGACCTATTTTTTCGAAAAGCCTGCCATGATATTCTTTGTTTTTAAGCTCTGAATTTTCACGGCTTCCGGTGCATCCGAGTTTAGCAGCTGCGTGCAGGCCTCCCCGATCGCAGTCCGCTGATAAGACAGCGGGAACCAGCTCAGTGCCTCAAGCGCCGTGACCCGGATATCCGACGAATTGCCCTTGTCAAGAGCTGTCGAGATCAATGTCGGCACCATCCGGTGGTAACGGTACAGTCGCATGGTACGGATTTCATTCATTCGCTCTTTTTCCTTTTCGTCTTTGTTTAAGATACTTTTTTCCAGCTTCTGTGTAGCACGCTCACCGGAAGCGACAATCTGCTCAAGCTTTTCGGCCAAAAGCTGGCCATTGCTCAAATTAGGGTTACGCCTGATCTGCCGATCTATTTCCTGTCTGGCCAATGTAGGATCCACAAAACTCAGCGAGGTACGCAGACGGTATCCCACACGTTCCGAATGCGGATCACTGACATACAGCTGGATCATGTCCTTCACAAAATCGTTGCCGCCAAACTCCGCCAGGTCATACACTGCCGAACGGCGGATAAACTCATACGAATCTGATTTCGCGGCATGCAATACCTCAAAATAATCCGGATTTTCCAATTGTCGTAACTGGATAAACGCCTGAGTACGTACCGTTTCAAAGGCCGACTGAAAGTAATACTGTTTTAACAAAGGGCTCAGCTCCTTTTCGGGCAATAGCCGTGAGAGGTAAACCAGAGCCAGCGCTTGCAGGTCAGCATCATTTTCTTTCAGCAGCGTCTTCCAGTAGCTGACACGCCCGTCATGTGTACCTATAGCCGTATTGATTTTCAGCCTTTCCCCGGCATCTCCCGCGAAATGATACGTCGGATCGCCCAGGATATGTGTCTCCAGATACGCCATATGCTTCATCCAGTTTCCTACCCGCACCCCGTGTTGCAGCAAGCCCATCAGCTCTCCGGGCCACAGATCCTGCAGTACGCCGACAGAATTTGCGACAGCAGCAATATTGTCGTTATCTGAAAAAGGATAATAGCCTGCCAAATAACTGGGCAGATGAAAAGAGCCTGTCAGACAGGAGTTCAAATACACCAGCGGTGCTTTGATATGCCCATCCTTGATATCATGGATCTGCATATCCATATCTTCGTTATAGAGCGAGTCTGCGGCAATGCTTTTAGGGTCAAAAGCATCCAGCATCCACTTATCATTTACCCCGAGTGATTCCATAAAGGATTTTTTTACCGCTTCCACATCCCGGCCATCCTCTTTCGCAGCGCGGAGCTTCGAACGCAGATACCGGGCCACATTTTCCATCGACGGCTGCGGATTGGATGCCAGAGGATAGCCGTTGAGCAGTTGCAGTGTCGCCGTTCCATGGCCGGTCATATAAGCAAAATCCAGTCCCTCCCGCTTCAGTTCATTCAGTAGGTTGAATTTAATAAAGGTATCCGAACGGAAATTGATAAACTTAACTGAATTTCCTGGGAGAAATAAGGCCGGCATCTGCGAGCGCAGTGCCAGCGCGTCACCAATGGTCGAATTGACCGAATTGGAGTTGTAACCATGACCTGTAGAGACCACCATATCCCTTAACGGCCTGGCCTGCGTTTTCTGCTGGACGACTTTTTTCAGATAGGCCTTGATTTTGACAATCGGGTCTTCGCCCTTTTCCACAGGCGGTTTAATGCGCGCCGAGTAGATATCCATCTGGATATATTGTGGCGAATTGGCATTCAGGCCATAGTAAAAATAATTGCTGCGCGACTTGGCTGTATCCTGCCTGATAAAATCAAACTGCAGGTCAAAATCATCGTAGAAACGGTCCGATGGTACCGAAGACTTATCCCAACGAATATTTTGAGACATCTTGAATGCAGAAGTCAGAAACTGTGCATCCCGGAGCATGGGAACAGGGATGTCACCGATCAAGACAGTCCCCTCCAAGGGCTGCTTTTTTTGATACAGACTTTTCAGTACCGTACGGATTTCATCAGGTTTATTCCAATGATGTGAAATTATATAGGTTCCCAGCCCGTCTTTTTCCACGGCTGCACGATAGGCGTCGATCTCCGCCTTTGCCTGATCATAAGTATGCTGGTCCACAATGATCGCAAAGGTGGTCGGACTCTTCACCCCTGGCTCCTGTATCGATTGCGCATAGAGCTGTGAACCAGCTAATAAGCTCAGCGCAAGGGTCAATGTTGTATATGTAAAATGCTTCATAGTATGATGAATAAAATACGCATAAAAATGCATACAAATGTACATGATCTTTATTTAAAACGATTAAAAATAAATTATTTTATGTCGAATATTGTTACTGAACATACGATTAAGCTAATTTAATTGAAACAATATTTTAAAATTCACTTATTTATAATAAATCTAAATACATATATTTGCAACATGATTTTGCTAACAGGCAAAAACAATTAATCATTAACAGCTAAAGGAATACCTATGAAACATGTTATCATTGCCCTGGCACTCTCCTGGGGAACATTGACCGTATTTGCACAACAACAGGCCCGCAGTCCGCTGGCGAAGGATCTACAGATAAAAATCGCCTTACAGGCAGCACCTGCCGACCAACGTGAGGGAGCCAAGGTACTCGGTTATAATGAAAAGGGTGAATTTGTCACCTTGCAGGAAGGCACAACCGCCAACAACCTGATCTGCCTTGCACCGGACTACAAATCATCGGTACTGTACGCCTATGCCTACCCTAAGAGTCTGGATCCCTTTATGGCCAGAGGTCGTGAATTGATCGCCGAAGGCAAACGCAAACAACGCGATGAAATCCGTGAGGCAGAACATAAAGCAGGTAAATTAAGCATTCCACAAACTCCTACGATCCTGTACGGCTATTGGGGACCATTGGCCAAATTAAATCAAACCACAGGTGAAATTGAAGGCGCACAGCGCCGTTATGTGATCTATGTGCCTTATGCGAAAGCAGCTGATATCGGTTTGTCGACCAAACCGGGCTTACCGGGCATCCCATGGTTAATGGACGAAGGGTCATACAAAGCACACATCATGATTAACCCCGAAAATATGGGACATAGCCATGGAAAATAAAGATACGCCATTGCTGATGCAACGGTCACTCCTATTTTTTGCCCTGCTGACTTTATCAACTGCTACGTTTGCCCTTCCGGCGGCAGGCACAACGCTATCGGTCGAAAGCACTTTTCAAGAAGGTGGCATCCGTGGCGTGATTACTGAGAAAGCAAGCGGCAAAGCATTAAAAGGCGCTACCGTGCAGATCAGCGAACTCGGCCTGTACACCAAGACCGACGAAAAGGGATTCTTTACCTTCAGCCGCATGCCGGCAGGTCAGTATACACTGGTAGTAAGCTACCTGGGCATGCTTACGGTTGAGCAATCCGTCACGTCGGGAAATCAGCCGATTGCCATCGCAATGCAAGAAAATTCAATAGCCCTGGCAGACGTGGTCGTTGTCGCCCGGGAAAACCGTAAGCAAGGTGCCACCTCCACCGTCATCAACCGCAAGGCCATCGAACATATGCAGGCCACCAACCTGGGCGAAGTCCTGCAATTGCTACCGGGTGCGATTACCATCAATCCGGATTTTACCAATGTGAACAAAGCCGGTATCCGAAATGTGGGCAATACCGACGGGACCAATCGTTCGTCGGATTTTATGAGTTCTCTAGGTACATCACTGATTATCAATGGCGCTCCGACATCCAACAATGCCAACCTGCAGTCCCTCGGCTCTGCGGCCATTGTGACGGGCACCTCCGGATCCAGCGGCTCAAGCGGAAGCTTCTCCACTGCTCAGGGACTGGGCGCCGATATGCGCCAATATACGGCCGACAATATCGAATCCATCGAAGTCATCCGCGGTATCGCTGGCGTTGAATACGGCGATATGACTTCCGGAGCCATCCTCGTGCAGACCAAGGCCGGCAAAGAAAACTTGCAGGTAAAAGGACGGATAAATCCCAAACTGACCCAGTTCTGGGCCGGACAGGGTTTCGATCTGGGAAGCAACAGTGGTACCTTATTTGTTGACCTCGACTATACCCGAGCCAACGACAAACAAACTTCGGCTTATGCAACGTATAGCCGGGTGACCGGATCGGCGCAGTATACCAAAACATTTGGCCAGGACAGGCCGCTTTATACCAATACCTATTTTTCCTTTGGCAGCAACCTGGACAAGGTCAAAATTGACCCCGATGCCAATGCCGTACCGGAGCTCAATAGGTCGCAGGAGTACAGCTATCGCTTCTCCACCAACGGAAAATGGAAACTCAACAGCGCACTGGCGCGTCAATTGAATTATACCCTATCGTTAAACTACGCACTTCAAAAATCCTACCTGGAGAATTCCGGAACTTCGGGCATCTCTGCTGTTGGCAGTTCCTATACCGATGGTACATTTGATGTCCCGTATTTACCTGCAAACTATACCAATAAAGCATGGGTGGAGGGAAAACCGGTCAACCTGTTTGCCAAACTATCCGATGAGTTTTATGCCAAGACCGGTCTGTTTACGCACCGTCTGCTGGTCGGTGCGGACTACCGGATGGATGTCAATACGGGGAGCGGAAAGACTTTTGATCCAGATTTCCCCTACCGTACCAATGGCATGAACGGTTACCGCTCCAGGGCATACAAAGATGTTCCGGCACTCCATCAGCTCGGCGCCTATGCCGAAGACCGCATGACAGCCCGGTTTGGCAAGCGCGAACTGTCCATCCAGGCCGGTCTACGCATGGATCAGCTGCAGCCCTTCCGCAGCGACAACAAAGCGGCGCTGTCACCACGGATTAATGTAAGTTATGACCTACTGCCCTCGTTCAGCCTACGTGCGGGATATGGTATTGCGACCAAGGCGCCGACGCTGAACCTCCTATATCCTGAAAATGCCTATTTCGACGTCTTCAGTTTAAATTATTACAAACAGGATCCCAACGAGGCTCTGGCGCTGATGACCACACGCGTCTATAATACAGAGAATGATCAGCTCAAATTAGCTAAATCATATAAAAAGGAAGTGGGTATCGATTGGAAAATCGGGAAAGACAGACGTCTCAGCATTACAGCTTATCACGATAAAATCGACAATGCCTACGATTATATGACCACCTTAAACAGCTTACAATACGCGCTTATCCCGACCTATACCGTGCAACAGGAAGTACCGGGCGGAAAACCGATCTTGAGCGATGTGGTAACCAATACGCCTTATGTGTTTAGCTATGCCACGCCGACCAACGATAGGCAGATCATCAATAAGGGCGCTGAATTTGACTTCGACATGGGGCGTTTTGACGCCATCCGTACCTCCTTTCAGCTCACGGGAGCCTACCAATCCACCAGATCGACCACCACCACACCCTACATCCTGGCACAGGAAGTACCCAATAAGCCCATGACACGCGTCGGCGTATTCGCTCCACGCGGTACGGAAGCCGAGCGATTCGTGACCTCACTACGGGCCATACACCATATTCCCGAACTGCGGTTTATCCTAACTTTGACGGCGCAGACCATCTGGCTTGACAAGGAACGGAATGTTGACTTCTCCAGTCTGCCCATAGGCTATATCCCTGTAGGACCGGGCCAGCCTATGGCCATTACCTATTTTTCAGAAGCCGAACGCCAGCAGATCACTTCCGCCGACCGGGATATCTACCTGAGCCTGAATGAGGGAACCTTCCGCACCGAAAGCTGGAAACCGCTTTGGCTTTTCAATGTGAAACTCACCAAGGAATTTGCCAAAAATATGGGCTTCTCGTTCTACGCCAATAATTTCATCAACAATAGGCCATTGGTACGGAGTACACGTTACCCCGAACAGTTCACAAAACGTAATATCGATATCTTTTTTGGGACCGAACTGTCTATTAAATTCTAAGAAAATGAAGAAAATCAGCTGTTATATCTACCTGATCGCATTACTAGCTTTATTCTGTGGCTGTCGTAAAGATTTCGCTCCGGTAAATACACTATCCTATACCATCGCCGTCCGTTATCCGGAAATCTATAACGAGCGCTTTGCCCAGGGAGCGGCAGTGACCCTTAAAAATACCTTTACAGGCCAGATCACCCAATTGACCAGCAATGGCAAAGGTGAGGTAGACCTGCATGATATCCTACCGGGAATCTATACGGTCACGGCCAGCCGCGAGATTACCGAAGCAGAGAGTATGGACATCACCGGGCGTGAGGGCAAGGCATTTTTGAATGCCGCCATTGCTTCGCTGCGTATCCAGGCCTCCGGAAGAACAGAAATTCAGCTGAGTGGCGGTGCTGTCGGTGGATTTGTAATCAAAGAGTTTTACTATACCGGCAGCCGGACGCCAAATAACGCTTCCTATCTGTATGACGGTTTTGTCGAAATCTACAACAACTCCACAGACACCCTATATGCAGGCGGAATCTCCTTTGGAGCCACAAAATCAGCATCACCGACGGCAACAAAATTTATCGAAGACCAGGACAACGTCTACCTCGCCTCCCTCTGGACCATTCCGGGTACTGCCGGAGAGGATCATCCCGTAGCACCGGGAAAATCCATTGTCATTGCCGTGGATGGCATCAACCACAAGACAGATCCCAATGGCAATTCCAGCGCACCAGCGGATTTAGGCGCAGGCATAGCGGATTTCGAAACCTACTTCAATCCACCGGGCAACAGCAACGATACAGACTCGCCCGATGTGCCCAATGTGACACTGATCCATAGTTCCTCGCTGACACTTTTTGACTGGCTGCCCGGTGTCAATGGATCCGGACTGGTATTGTTGTCTCCCGATGATTATACCGGCTACGAAACCGTTACCGAACCGGGAGCGACAGTCTCCACGCGCTACATGAAAGTACCGGCAGACAAGGTGATCGACGGCATAGACTGCGTTGCCAACAGTACCATTACATTGGACAAGAAACGCCTGCCGAGCAAGATTGACGCGGGTGTAGCCTTTGTCGGCGGCGGAGCCGGTACCGCAAAATCGGTGATCCGTAAAGTCAGGGACGAGATCAATGGCATTAAAGTGCTGATGGATACCAACAATTCATCCAGTGACTTTGCCATAAATGATACCCCCAGTCCCAAAAGTTATTCCAAATAAGCAGGAGCATCATGAACATAAAATATATTTTATCCCTGGCATGTACAGCCACCTTCGTGAATCTGCATGCACAGGAAAACCCCAATATCAGCTATTCTAAAGAAAAAGAAACT
The DNA here is from genome assembly GCF_002484085.1 of Sphingobacterium sp. UBA7625. Taxonomy (NCBI): domain Bacteria; kingdom Pseudomonadati; phylum Bacteroidota; class Sphingobacteriia; order Sphingobacteriales; family Sphingobacteriaceae; genus Sphingobacterium; species Sphingobacterium sp. UBA7625. The sequence continues at coordinate 166,887 of NZ_DLJD01000003.1, read as the reverse complement.
GCGCTGAAACTCCATACCAGTGCCTTCCTCGGAGAACTTGATTTACCGGCTGTGGGCAACACGGAATTGGGTTACTTTTATGAAGGCGGTGATTTTAGGCATCCCTTTACCGGCAAATCTAAACAGGGACTCAATTTTTCGACGGAAAAATTCCAGCGGACCGGCGATTGGACCCTCTACGGACGCTTTAATTTCACCACATTGAAAGAGAAGCAGCTGCCCTATGCATCTCTTGTCAATCCGATAAGGGATAATCCCTACCAGATTGTCGATTCGCTCAAGGGAGACTGGAATAAACAGTTTTACGCGATGTCCCTGAAGGTAGCGAGTCCCCGCTTCGCCGGAGGCCGCATGCGTGCCGGCCTTGACCTCTCCTATCAGGTTGCCACCGGAGCACGGCAGATGGACCCACGTTCACTTGATACCGAGAACAAAATCCAGCTGGCACCAAATATCAGTTACAGGATCAGCAAGCGGCATCAGCTCGGACTGGCGGGGATGTACAACTACCACAAAAATGATCTGAGGCTGACCCGCGCCAATGAAAATCAACAGTATAATATCTACAAGCTCTTGGGCATAGGCGAATATATGGGTGCCGCACCGCTCCTCATGACCGGAGACATCTACCGCAACTACATCACAAACGCGTACGGCAGTGAAGTGAGTTACCGTTATGAAGGCGATCAGCTGCGTTGGTTGCTGTCAGGCAGGTACCTGCATCATAATGAAAAGGTAACCGACGGAGTCACCTATCCGATGAAAGCCGGCAAGCATACTTCCGATCACTATACCCTATTGTCGGCCCTTGATCTAAAACGCGGCACCTACAACCATCACTTCGACCTCAACCTGTCGTATACTGATATTTCCGATACCGAATATCAGCAACTGCAGCGTGCGGATGACCGCAGCTACGAGACCATTTTTGAAGGCACATTGCACACGGCAGTCCGCAGCCAGGCTTCATTGGGCTATATGCTCGCCAAAGAGACAAGCGCATACCGTTCGAACTGGTTTGCCAAAGCTTCTGTAAGCTATTCAGGCTGGGACAACCGCTATGCCCTGCCCCAAAGCATGGAGATCATTGACCGGGTTGATATCGGCCTCCGATTCAACAAGGCACTGTCACGCTGGATCTTTGACCTGGCCTCCAATTACAGTTTTGCTGTAAAAAATGAGTGGAATTATACCGACAAAGACTATTCGAGCAATTTTGTCGCCAACAACGTTGCGCTGCCCATATACCAGTACTTATCGCAAGACAGAGTGATCAATGCGTTAAGTATACAATACCGGCTTGCCAGTTTCGGGAAGAATAATAATCAGCTCTATGTCAAGGGATCTGGCAGTTTGGAAACAGCCCTATCTGGCGCAACTGGCCCCTTTGAAAAAGGACAGTCGCGCTATATGGCCAGTTTAACTGTTGGCTTATTGACATTTTAGACCATTGGACAATTGCGGGGCTAAATATGAGCCCCCGCAATTGGTATTCAAAGCCGCTTACCGGATTTTTCAAGCTCCTTGACAAAATCCTTACCCCAATAATGGATATCGTAATGTTCAATATGCTCATACAGCCTACGCGCCCTGACCTGAGCCTCTCCAGGCTCCATGACCAGCGCTTTTAATAGCGCATCTTTCATGCTCTTGCGGTCATAGGGATTGGTCAATATGGCATAAGGCAATTCGACCGAAGCTCCTGCGAATTCCGAAAGCACAAGAATCCCCGGGGTCTCCAATAGCCCATGGGTCGCAATGTATTCCTTGGCGACCAGATTCAGCCCGTCACGCAAAGGCGTGATCCAGGCGATATCGCTCAGCGCATAATGCTTGACGACCTCCTCAAAGGGCAGTGCCCTGTAAAAATATTGGATAGGCGTCCAGTTCATTGTAGCGTATTTACCATTGATCTCACCCACAGCCTGGTTCACCTGATCCCGGATCTCATCATAGATCGTCATTCCTTGTGATGGCGGTGTACAGACATTGACCAGTTCGATTTTACCCCGAAATTCGGGATACTCGGCAAGAAATTCACCAAAAGCCTGAATTTTTTCCAATGGTCCTTTGACATAGTCCAGGCGTTCAATGGATATAATACGCGTTATTTCCGATTCCGCTTTGCTTTTTTTGAGTGTATTGATCTCCTCCGTAACGTGATCATCAGCCAAAATATGCTCGATATGATCCCTGTTGACACCGACCGGTTGTGCCCCTAGCCTGATCTGTCTGCCATCCACCTCAATGATCTTTGTCATCTGATCGACCCCGAGGGCACAGCTATAGGTCAGGAACTGATTGGCGACATCTACCTTTTTGACTACTTTAAACGGTGTATGGCTGCGGATCACATCTACAAAATTCTCCACATAACGCGGGATATGAAAACTGATAAAATCACAGAGCAACAGGCTGCCAATGATCTCTTTTCGCCAGGGAATAATATTAAAAATATCTGCTGCCGGAAATGCCGTATGGTGAAAAAAACCAATTTTCAGATCGGGGCGCATGGTCTTTAAAAAAGAAGGCACCATCCACAGATTATACTCATGGATCCAGACCAGCGCCTCCTCGTCGGCCTCGCGGGCGATCCGTTCGGCAAAGCGTTTGTTGATCATCAGGTAATGCGCCCAGTCCTCGTGGTTGAACTTTGCCCGGTCCACAAAGGAAAAGATCGTCGGCCAGAACGCCTCCTTGGAGAATACACGGTAGAACTTATCGATATCCTCTTTTGACAACGATATGGTGGAGGCGACCAGATTAGGGTACCGGCTTTCATCCACCAGCTGATTTGGAACAGGCTGTCCGTCCTGCTGGATCACTTCCTCTCCGATCCAGAGGCCAGACCTTCCCTTTTCGAATAGGCCCAGCAGCGAGGGAATGATGCCATTCGGACTTTTGGGTGCTACCCGTACCGTGTTACCATTGACCGATTCCTTTTCAAAAGGCAGCCGATGGTATACCATCACCAGCTGATCGGATTTTTTGGATTTTCTTTTTTGAGGTATTAATTTTTTTTCCCCGCGGATCAACTGCTGAAACGGGCGGTGCTTGCCCATATATTCCAGTATACCGCCCGCTCCGGCGGCTTCCGCGTTATAAGCCGTATCCAGCTCAGCAATCGCCTGCAGCAGACTTGGTTCGGATTTTCCGACGGCGACACCCCTAAAGCCGATCTGAAATAAGGCCAGATCATTTAATGTATCACCGGCCACCATCACATCATCCGGATCGACCGCCAGAAATTCAACCAGCTTCTTTAATGTAGTCCCCTTATTGACCCCTCTGGGGAGCAAATCCAGGTATTTATCGGCCGATGTTATAATGTCACATTCATACCTGTCGGCTACCTGCTGTACCAGGCTATGGTCTACCCCAGCTTCATAATAAAAGGAGCTGCGGCGCTGCTGTGGCACATGTTGGTAATTCAGCTGCGGGATTTCTTCCAGTGCTGCCCGGATCGCATACGTCTGCGGCCATTTTTCCTCAATCTCACTCTGCAACGGCTCAATCGCTTCCAGGCTATGGCCGTTAACGACCGTGGCACCCACATCCGCAATAATGAAGTCCGGCACCGGAATGAGCGGATCGCTCAGCAGCGGCAATACCGACTCCAGTCCCCTTCCGGTGACAAAAACCAGCTGCACGTTCGGGCTGGCCTTGATCAGTCTATATAATCTGAGGCGGTCTTCCATCTTTCCGCCTAAAAAAGTTCCGTCTAAATCTGTTGCTAATAGCATATTATCTTATATTTCTTTCTAAAAGTTTAAATTCATCCACTGCAGCCATATGGTTGTATAGCACCCGGTAGGCTGTCTGTAACAGGGGTAAATTGAGCCCGAGGCGCTTTACCGTCGCCATCAGCCCCCTGGTTGCAAAGTATCCTTCGGCGACCATGCCCATGAGCTGACGCGCCTCGAAAACCGAATACCCCTGGCCAAGATATTTACCGAACGCGCGGTTGCGGCTATGTGCGGAGTAGCCCGTCACCAATAAATCGCCCAAATAGGCAGAGCTCCCCAGCCGGGCATCGGGCGTGCCAACGGCACGCAGCAGCAGCCCCAGTTCGTCGATGGCATTGGACACCAGCACCGCCATAAAATTATCGCCGTAATGCAGTCCTTCGGCCATGCCACAGACAATGCCCACAATATTTTTGTAAATGGCGGCATACTCCACCCCCACCATATCCGGGCTGTACTTTACCTGCATATAACTTGAAGCAAACCAGTTTGAGATCTTGCCGATAAAGGTTTCATTAGAACTGCATAGGGTCATATAGGTTTTCTTGTTCCGTGCGATTTCCTCGGCATGGCAAGGACCCGCAATCATCGCCTGCTGAAAATCTTTCAGCTCAAAATACCGGGCGAGATAAGAACTAGGAAGTAGATTGTCAGGACCGACAGTCCCTTTTATGGCGGTGATCACAAATTTTTCGGCGAGGTCCTCTTTGGGAATTGCAGCGCAAACATTGTGCAGGTGCGCACTGGGCACGGCAAAAAGAACTACTTTCGACCGACCCACGATCTCGTCCAGTTGATCGGAGGCATAAATTTTTGTATTGTCAAGTTTTAAAAACGATAGGTAGTCAGGGTTAACAGCATCACGGTTTATCGAGCGCACCTGCTCGGACCGCCGCATATACCAGTTGACTTGGATGCTATTTTCTGTTAAAATTTTAACCAGGGCCGTGGCCCAACTCCCACCACCTATCACACTAATCTCATTCAAATTGTCGGGGGTTTTAAGACGCAAAAACAGAAAGTTTTCGCCATCTGGTTATCTATTAATTTACAAATATACATAAAAATTAATCAATAAGCAAATAAAACACAGAAAAGCCGTTATTAAAGGGTATTTACCACATAAAAAACCGTTTTTATATTTCTTTGTAAATTTGTCTGTTCATATGAAAAATTTAGACATGCTCAACTTCAGTGAACAACAATCAAGTTCAATTTATCAGTACATCTTCAATCTCTTTACGACATTAGGTTTACCCGAACAGCAGGCCCATATGGGTACGGCAGTAGGTTTACTTCTGGCTTTTGCCCTGCTGCTCTATGCATTGGATTACCTGATGCGCAACATCTTCTATTCGGCATTGAACAAAATTGCCCGGCGAACCTCGACCCAATGGGATGATTTTCTTTTGGCCAATAAGGTGCATGTGCAGCTGAGCCGGACCATATTGACGCTGCTCACCCGGCAACTGCTTCCGGTCATCTTTCTTGGCTTTCCGGTACTGACAGCCACGATTGTCAAATTTTTGGATTTGTTGGTATTGCTTACAGTCTATCATCTCATCAACAGCCTGTTAAAAACCTGCAGGGATATTTTTCGTACGTCAAAAGGATTCAAGGACAAGCCCATCGACAGTTACCTGCAGGTGGTACAGATTTTTTTGATTTTCGTCATCGGCACACTGGCCGTGTCGCTGCTGACCGGCAATTCGCCCTGGTCTTTTCTCGTTTCGCTGGGGGCGGCATCCGCCATCCTCATGCTGGTATTTAAAGATACTATTCTAGGCTTTGTGGCCAGTATCCAGGTATCGGCCAATGACTCGGTGCGGGTAGGCGACTGGATAGAAATGCCCAAATATGGTGTTGACGGCGACGTACTGCAGATCAACCTCAACAATGTGAAGATACAGAACTGGGACAAGACCATCGTCACCATACCGACCTATACCCTGCTAAGTGATTCATTCAAAAACTATCGCGGGATGCAAGAGACAGGCGGCCGTCGGATAAAACGGGCTTTGAACATTAAAATGTCTTCTGTACGCTATCTGAGTGCCGAGGAAATTACAGCATTAAAAAAAATCCACTTGCTGGCCCCCTATATCGAAAAACGGGAGCGTGAGATTGCCGATTACAACAAAACCTGGAATACCGACAGCTCCTCGCCTGTCAATGGCCGAAGGATGACCAATATCGGTCTGTTCAGGGCCTATGTACTTGCCTATGCTAAGCACAACCCCAATATCCATCAGGAACTGACCCTATTGGTGCGTCAGCTCGCGCCCAATGAATACGGCATTCCGTTAGAACTGTACATGTTTACCAAGGGGACACAATGGGTTTATTTCGAAGATACTATGGCCGATATATTTGACCATTTGCTGGCCGCCATTAAACACTTTCATCTACAGGTGTTTGAACTGCCCGCATCCGACGACCTGCGCATGCTCATGGCAGCACGCAATTTCAGTTAAATTTTAAGGCTTCATCAATCGCATACGGCAGACCATGGCTTAAATTATCAAAAGTACTTTTGCAGCCATGGTCTGCTGTCTTTATGACCTACTTTCAAGCGATATCCAAAACATTATTGAAACAAATCGGGCGAGCTACGCATCTTGTTAAAAAAAATACTTATTCTATGTTTTTTTAACCCCATATTGTACAAATAACACATATTAAAACTAAAATAATCGCATTATTCATAATTTATATCACCAATTTCAATCAAATCACTATAATCTATACGAAATTCAGGAAAGTATACTATATTTTAACTGCTTTTTACCTACTTTTAGTGCGCCTAAAGATTTAATTTTAAAATATGAACGATATAATCAATAAAATTTACGACATCATCTGGAGTGATGCTCTGGTATACCTATGTTTGTTGACTGGGATCTATTTTACGATACGTTTCCGATGCCCGCAGCTCACGCAAATTCGGGAAATGATCCGTTTGCTTTTTGATGGCAATAGTTCGGACAAAGGAATTTCCTCATTTCAGGCATTCTCGCTCGCTATCTCCGGTCGTGTGGGTACAGGCAACATTGCCGGTGTTGCAACAGCCATCGCCATGGGCGGTCCCGGAGCTATCTTTTGGATGTGGGTCATCGCTTTTTTGGGCAGTGCATCGGCTATCGTGGAGGCTACGCTCGGCCAGATGTACAAAGAGGTCAATGACGGAGAATACCGGGGCGGGCCAGCATTTTATATTCTGAAAGGGTTGCGTTCCAAGGCTTTTGCCTGGGCATTTGCTATCGTCACGATCATCAGTACTGGATTTTTACTCCCCGGCGTGCAGAGTAATAGCATCGGTGCGGCGGTTGAATCAGCCTTCAACTTGTCGCCGAGCGTCACCGGATTGAGCATAGCGGCCTTACTGGCCATCATTATTATCGGCGGTGTCAAGCGGATCAGTACCGTCGCTGAGTATGTCGTTCCATTTATGGCGGGAGCCTATATTCTGATGGCATTAGTCATTATCGGTCTCAATTTTACACAGATACCGGCCGTCATTTCACTGATTGTAAAAGCCGCCTTCAATCTGGAGGCAACCTTTGGTGCTGTGGCGGGTATGGCAATTTCATGGGGCGTAAAACGGGGCATTTACAGCAATGAAGCCGGTCAGGGCACCGCGCCACATGCTGCTGCCGCCGCCGAAGTATCGCACCCCATTAAGCAGGGGCTGGTTCAGGGCTTTTCAGTCTATGTCGATACCATGTTTGTCTGTACTGCGACAGCCTTGATGATCCTATTTACGGGACAATATAATGTGGAAAATCCAAACGGAGGGTTTATCGTACAGCACCTTCCCGCTACGGAAATGGGACCGGGCTTTACGCAGCAGGCCGTGTCACATCACTTCCCTACCATTGGGAACGCTTTTGTCGCTTTAGCCTTAGCCTTTTTCGCGTTCACGACTATCATGGCCTATTATTATATTGCCGAAACCAATATCAGTTTTGTAAGTCGCAAAAAACAGCACAAGACCATACTTATCTGGGTTTTGCGCCTGCTTATGTTAGTATCCACCTATGTAGGCTGCATCAGTACGGCAAAGTCTGCCTGGACGTTGGGCGATATTGGCGTTGGACTCATGGCCTGGCTCAACCTGATCGCAATTTTATTGCTCCACAAAAAAGTACTTGCCATTTATGATGACTATCGTGAGCAGCAGAAGGCCAAGAAAGATCCGATTTTTAACAACGATAAGTATAATTTTCCGAACATGGAACTATGGTCCAAAAAAAATAGCGACACGCTAAACTAGCTGATTGAAATAGTTGCATTTTTTTCTGGTGCTGTATTTTGCTTGTCACAAAACCTAAATAGCACATCGTCGCTGAATTTAAATGGCTACCTTTGCCTTTCTTTTTAAACAGCAGAAACGAATTGATGGAACGACTACACCTTAAAAAGCAGATCAACAAAATAGAAGACAAGAAACTATCTTTCCGTGTGTTTGACCTTGATGCCGAGCATTTACAGGCTTACACAGCGCCACATCAAAAAGACCATTTTTGCATCTTCGTGATCCAGGAAGGCGAACTACGACTACAGATCGAAGACCGACAGTACATCCTGAACAGCAGCCGGATTTCGGTCATCTTCCCGGATCAGGTGCATGCCATACAGGCTTTTTCTGATCAGGTGGCCGGCAAAATCATCTTGTTTGAAGAGGTGTTATTCTGTTCGGATATCCTCAAAAATGAGTTGAGCCCCTATAATATCAACCTGTCGACCCAACTCAACAATACGGTTTTGTCAACCGACGAATTTGCCGAGAGTATCCATACAATCAAGCTTATACAGGATATTTATCAAAATCCAAGTTTGGTCCGCAAAGAAGAAGCACGCTTTTACATCAAGATCCTGTTGCTCAAACTCATTGAATCCGTACATGGGCAGCACCCCGTTCTGGGAACTAAAACAGCAGACCAAAGCCTGTATATCGAATTCAAAAAATTGCTCAACGAAAACTACAAAGAAGAGCGCTCGGTACAATACTATGCCGATCAGCTTTACATCACACCAAAAAAGCTCAATGCCATTACCAAAAAACATTGTGGGGACACCGCGATCAATACCATCCACAACCGGATCATGACCGAAATCAAGCGGCAGCTCATGTTTGCAGACATTACCCACAAAGAAATTGCCTTTGACCTGGGGTTCAACTCCCCGGCAGCGCTGAACAAATTTGTGAAAGCAAAGCTCAATGAAACACCGACCCAGCTCCAAAATGAGTTGGCTCAAATGTATAACACGTAGTCCTGTTTGTGTAATAATGGAGGCTCATTGCCTTCCTATCTTTGAAGCATTAAATAAAAGATACAACAATGAGCAAATTATTTATTGCAGGAGAAGTATTCCACGGCGCGGGAAGCCTTGCAGAACTGAAGAATATTAAAGGTAAGAAAGCCTTTATCGTGACAGGGGGAAATTCGATGCGTCAAAGCGGAACGTTGGATAGATCAATTGCATTTTTACAGGAAGCAGGTCTTGAAACGTTTGTTTTCGATGGCGTAGAGGAAGATCCATCATCGGCTACAAGTTTCAAGGGAGCAGCAGCTATGCGTGAGTTTCAGCCCGATTGGATCGTCGGTCTTGGCGGTTGTTCAGCGATTGATGCTGCTAAGATGATGTGGGTATTCTACGAATATCCAGAGGCTGATTTCGATGCTTTGGTCAAACCTTTTACAGTACCTACCTTGCGCAACAAAGCAAAGTTTATCGCCATCCCATCCACCAGTGGTACCGGTACCGAGACAACTGGTCTGGCTGTCATCACCGACCGCGAAAAAGGCGTCAAATACCCGATTGTTTCGTATGAACTGACACCCGATATCGCTATTGTTGACGGCGAAGTCTGTGCGTCAATGCCGGCCCATATCACAGCCAACACGGGCCTGGATGCCCTTACGCACTGTGTGGAAGCCTATGTATCCAACATCGATGACAATTATGCCGATGTACTGGCTAAGGGTGGCTTAGAAATTGTGTTCAATAATCTAAAGGAAGCGGTCAACAACCCGACAAATATCCAAGCTCGTCAAAACATGCACGACGCATCATTCATGGCAGGATTGGCATTTAACAATGCCTGGTTAGGTATTGTGCACTCCCTATCCCATCAGGTCGGCGCACTGTATGGTATTCCGCATGGTGCTGCAAACGCGATCTTCTTACCCAATGTCATCCGTTATAACGCCAAGGTTTCCGCGCGTTTCCCTGATCTGGCGAAAGTGATCGGCAAAGAAACAGCTGAGGAACTGGCACAGGCCATTGAAACGCTACGTGCTGAGGTAAATAATATTTCGTCCATCAAAGAATTTGGAATTTCCAAAGCAGATTGGGAGAAAAATATCGATTACATGACAAACAACGCCTTGCTGGATCCATGTACAGGATTCAACCCACGGGTTCCGGTATTGGAAGATCTCAAGGCCATTTATAATGCCTGTTACGACGGTGTTATCTTTAATGGGTAATCACATTTAAGGGTTTTAGCAAACTGGAATTTCGATCGGATCATCGGCTCATTGGAGTCCAGTTCAGCAGCCACACTTTAAAGCGCACTACAGCAGTGCGCTTTATCCAATATACTTAAGCATCTTGCAATTTATCTCAAAAAACATTGAAAACACTATTCATTTCACACGAGCTTTTGGTGATAAAATAGCGTGTTTTCCTTGTCCAGTTCGGCGATACCTTGCGCGCTCGACATCGCTATTAACAATATCGTATGCGCATATGTTTTTCAGCGCATCATATTAAATGGTGCTCGCGTGCATATTTTAGCATTTGGGCAATCGTCTGGCAGCCGGCTTTAGCCATCATTTTGCGACGGTGTGTCACTACCGTATGTGGACTTAAAAAGGTTTTTGAAGCCGTTTCGGCCACACTGTAGCCATTCGAGAAATGTTGCAGCACTTCGATCTCCCGTGGCGTAAAAGTTTCCACTCTTTTGTCGTTGCTGGACAAGATATGTTCGAATTCCCTGCAGATGAAGGTCTGCCTACTATTTACTGCTGCCAAACAGGCCTGTATCTCCGCCAGTTCGCAGGATTTGCTCAGTAGACCATCCGGACGATATTGCAACATACTGGCTAACACAGCCGGCGCGGTTGCCCCAGTCAGAAAGATAACCTTTGCGGACCCATTGATACGCTTTATTTCTGTCAGTACGGAGAGTCCATTTTCATCTTGGAGGTAATAATCCAGAAAAACAAGCAGCTCCTCCTTTCCGAAAGCGTACAAAAATTGAAATAAGTCGTTACCCCTGTTAAAGGATTGGACCAGATCTATTTGACATTCACGTTTGAGCAACAGCTCAAACGAGAAGGCGACAATCTTTTGATCATCTAAGATGACTGCATGCCTAGAGGTCTTCATAATATTGGCTTTTTATTAATCTCGTAAACAAATCTAATCATTTGATATAACCATATCAGCGTGTTATTGCATTGCTGTAGCTCAAAAACTACATTCATCGCATATTCATGCGATATTGAAGCCAAACAATCGCATAAACAGGTGATATTCCCTTTCACGCTATCGTTTTGAAGCCATAAAGCCTTTTTTTTACATCAGAATTTAGTTTACGGCCCAATCACATCCGATGCGGCTGCTTAGGATTGAGCCAAAGTTTAAGTTCATGCTGAGCTAACGATAGTGCATAGTATTTACCCTTAATAAAACATATTATTATGAAAAAGAAACCTATCAAACTCCAGTCACGCAAACTGGACTACCAGGCACCTCAGATATGGGTGACTGAGGTATTATTGGAAAATGGCATCGCTGCGGGGTCCAACGCGCAGGCCTCAGGTGATATCCAACAGACCTGGGATAACGAAGAATCACAGACTCACAGCCAGAATGACGGCTGGTGGTAGTCATTCAATTCGCTGTTAATTTAACCAACTAAGAAAATGAAAAATCAGTTTATTCAAGCATTGGCGCTCTTTACCGTACTGTTTACTGCCTGCAGCAAAAATGAAAGCCCGGATCCTGTCGGAACGGAAGGAAAAGTAAGTATCAAAATCGGAGGCGTGTCCTATTCTGACGGGGGCACGGACCCCAAGTTAAAACTATCCAATACCAGCAATACAAACAGTCCTATAGCTATCCAGAAAGCTTCTATCCCATTTGGAGATGAACTAACTGTACTGGCGACACTGTCGCCGGAGACATCCAATCTATCCAATATTTTGCGCGCTTCAGCAGGGCTTAAAATGGCGACCAGCCCCGAGCCTCTGGGCACCGGCGCCAAATATGCGGTTGCCGCCTATAATTCCGCCGGCGATTATGTTAAAGATTCTGGCGTACTCACCTATACTGGGAGTGGTACAAACTGGAATCTTACGCTTGCCCCGGGTGCCTACACATTCGTTGCCGTCGCTGTGGCAAACGGCCAGATATTTCCGAATATCAATTTCAACCAGAACCTTGCCAACATCACATTTGATGCCCCAGGTGCAGACACGGATGTACTTTGGCAAAAACAGACGGCCAGCGTAACCGCAAATCAGACCCTCTCTTTGGATCTTATCCTCAGCCATTTATTTACGCAGATACAGGCTACTCTGGAGAGCACATCAGCCAATGTGGTGGGCAATATCACCTCCATTGTTGGTAGCAGCATGTCGCCAAATTACGGTACTGCCAACGTTCACTTGTCTGACGGCCATTTTACACAAGGAGGTTCTTCCACTGCCCGTAGTATCAGTTTCAGTGGATCAGGACTCCTATGGACAAGCAGCCCTGCGCTGATCATTACCGAGGGAACTAGCGCCGGTAAAGTCAGCTTCGGGACGGTCACCTTAAATGCAGTGCAGAATGGAGTAAGATCCGGACTGATCAACCTGTCGGACCTGAACTTACAAAAAGGCGTCAAATATAACTTAAAACTGCGCCTTGTCCCTAAAGGAGCAATAGATGTACCTAATTCCAATTATTATTGGAGTTCAGCCAATTTGACCGGTACATCGCCTATCACCCTGGCTGCTGCCCAATATTTGAAAGGTAGTGTTTATAGTGGTAACGGTTCTGCCTCTTATTGTGAGACGGCCATTGGTACCGGCTGGCGCACGGCAGCGCAAACTGAGTATCAATCTTTGATCAACCAAGGTACCGTACGCGGAAGCTACAATGGGCAGACCGGATGGTTTTTAGGCACTTCTATATTGCCGACAAGCAATCTGGACAATTACATGTTCTTGCCTGACAACGATTTTACCCGATCCGGTTCTGGTAACAACGATATTCCAACTAATGCTCTTGGGGTATATTGGGCAAGCCCGACCGTACAGGGTAATTCCAAGCCGGCATTGATATTGACAGCAACCAGCGTCTCGATCGTGAATATTCATCAAAATAATTGGGCTGCCATACGTTGTGTGAAAAACAAGTAGCCTGACCCAGATGGTCTCCATTATAACGAAAAAAGGGATCGTACAGTAACGCTATGCTGTACGGTCCCTTTTCATTAGTATGCACTACATTACCTCATATTCTGCTGCTCGGCCGCCCTCCCTTTTAATACACCGACACTGTACAGCTGGCCAGACATTCCGTCGGTCGTGATAATCGCTTGCATCAATTTCATGAACCTGAGTACCGCCGGGAGTGAAAAAATTACAGTAAAATAGGGCCATCGTCTTAAAGCTTATTAAAAAAAGAAACCGCGCCAAAAATGAATTTGACACGGCTTTCTTTAACCACCTAAATAAAATAGATACCTTTTCCTTAAGCACCTATCTATGTTGTTGTACAGGATAACATCACTTGACTTCAAACTCGTAGATCCCTACGGATACATCTTTGCCCATCTGAAACTTTAACCGGACTTTTTGTGTCGAAACGGTTTCAAAAGTAACGGTATTGGTCTTGTCTTGCTCGTTGGAATAAGCCGTCGTATTTTTTACTTGCACCCAATTGCCATTTGAGTCAAGATATTCTATATGCCAACTATCCGGAATTCTGCTTCCGCCCCAAGGTCGGTCGTCCCACCAATAGACACTTGCCTGGGAGATCTGCACTGGTTTTTCAAACGCATAAGCTATCCATTCCTGCGTTCCTTTCGCTGGCCATAATGCATAAAAAGAGACATCACGGTCCGAAGAGCTCTTCGGCCAATAGCCATCATTAACTTTCGCCAATGAAGCATTTTCACCTTTGGAAGATGTCACTTTTGCGCGTGTCGAATTTGTAATTGCGGGCAATGGCTTTGTATATTCGGCTGTTCTGGGAATCCAGACTTCCATCTCGCCAGCACCACGGTTGGCCCAGGCATAGTAAGGAATTGCCGTAAGCTTTTTGTCCTTCTCTACCATATTATTCTGCCCGTCCCGAGCGATACTTTTACCTTCCATTGCCAGGCTAACAATGCCATTAAGTTTATCGGGCTGATAGCTGCTCTTGACCACCACATCATCGGTAAGCACAGCATTCGAGACTTTACCATCATTGTCTGCCCATTCCAGGCAGTATACAATTGGCCCACGTTCCAATGCCACCTTTCCTTTATCATCTTTCACCTGATCATTCGCAATCGTACGTTTTACGTCCATTGGGAATACAATGTCGATGCGATCACCTTTTTTCCATTTACGGTTCAAAGCGGCATAGCCATTTGCCTTGACGGTATATTCAATCGGCTTGCCGTTTAGCTGGATTTCCACTTCTTTTCTTTCGGGCTTAACATACGTATAGAGCTCACTTGGAACCGGACGTTCCAAAGCCCAGCCGGGTATCCTTACCAATACGTCAAATGCAGCAGTTTTTTCCGGAGTGACGTGTATTGTCGTATGGCCTTCCCAGGGATAATTCGATTTCTGTGAAAGGTGGACCTTATTCGCGGGCAGGTCAATTGTCGTTTCGCTTTCCACAAAAAGATTGACATAGATTTCATTGTCCTTGTGCGCATAGGTATATCCCGGTATCGAAGGTATAAAACGACATACATTACTCGGACAGCAAGCACAGCCGAACCACTCGGCACGTGTATGCTGCCCCTCAGATGCTAAGGGGTTTGGATAGAAGAAACGGTCCCCTGAGAGCCCCACACCTGAGAGCACACCGTTGTACAAGGTGCGTTCGATTACATCATAATATTTCGACTCACCATGCATCAAGAATTGGCGATGGTTCCAATACACATTTCCAATGGCAGCACAGGTCTCACAATAAGCTGACATATTCGGTAATTCATAGTTATCACCGAATGCTTCTCCATGTCCCCGTGCGCCGATTCCGCCGGTAACATAGTACTTTTTATCAACCACATTGTTCCATATTTTGTCGATTGCATTTAAGTAAGCCTTGTTACCGGTAAGTGCTGCGACGTCAGCCATACCAGAATACATATACACTGCGCGCACGGCATGCCCAACAGCTTCGTCCTGTTCGATGACCGGTTTATGGCTCTGCGCATACTCACCCCGGACACCTTTTCCTTTCAAGTCAAGAAAATATTTCGCCAGATCAAGATATTCCTTTTTTCCGGTCACACGATACATCTTTGCTAAGCCCATTTCTACGATCTGATGTCCGGGTTCATATTTCAATCCCCCCACCAAAAAGTCCTTTACCAGAAGATCGGCATTCTTAATGGCTATTTCCAATAATGTACGCTTTCCGGTGGCCAGATAATGTGCTACAGCAGCCTCATATAAATGTCCAGAATTATAAAGTTCGTGACTCAAATCAGGATCTTTCTCCCAGCGATTCTCTCCAGTCCATGGGTGTAGCTTTCCAGGCTCGGCAGCTGTACGCGCGGTATACAGGTAACCGTCAGGTTCCTGAGCCTTTCCTATAAAATAGATCAGTGAATCCATCTGTTTTTCCAATTCCACGCTCGGACTGGTCTGTATCGAATAGGCCATTCCTTCTATTATTTTATAAATATCCGTATCGTCAAAGGTATATTCGGTATTGAAGTATCCCTTCATCAGGCCGCCAGCTTTCTTGAAGTTATCAACTCTTCCGGTGGAGTAACACTGTTGGAGTGCGATAGGTATCGTCACCTGTTGGTTGATCTTGAGTCTAGGCGCCCAAAATTTGTCGGTAAACTTCACATCCACAAAAGAAACAGGTTTGATGGGGTAATCGTATTGTTTTACCTCCTTGGTCTGCCCCTGACTTTCAGCAAAAAAGGCAATGGCCAACAGCGACGTCAGTATGGCATAGCATTTTAGTTTTTTCATCTTAACGTTCATTTTCCGTTTCACCTTTATTACTAATATCCAGGGTTTTGAACCAGGTTTGAATTGGTGTTTAAAGCCGCTCGTGGAATTGGAAACACGTTACGCGTTGCATTCTTGGTTGCCTTATGAGAGAGCCACGATTTAGTGCTGAAAACGCCAAACCGGATCAAGTCTGTGCGCCGGTGTGCTTCCTGGTCAAATTCCCAGCCCAATTCATCCAAAAATCGACCGTATTTGATATCAGCTCCCCCCTCCTTGGTACTTCCGTCGCTGTCACGCTGACCGTAATCATAGGTACTTCCCCCCTTTAGCTGGCTTCCCGTAACAATTGCTTTGGCAGGCTGATCTGGAAAAGCCCGCTGCCTTACTGTCGTTACAATCTGCGCCGCTTCATCGGCCTTTCCGGATCGCAAGAGTGCCTCCGCTTTCATCATCAAAACCTCGGCGTACCGGACGATCGGATAATCATTACTGAGTTGTACCGCCGCCCCTTGCTTTATTTCAAATTTGCCCAAGCGGAAACCGTGGATGGTTTCGGAGGCATCAATCGAAGGAACCTCATTGATCAAATTCAAAGGCTTGTCCTTATATGCGCCGAGTCCGACAACAAGTGGTTGTCCCGAAGAAGAATATTGCTGTCCCTGAATCCAGTTACGCTGATTCCGACTATCATCTTGATCAAAAGAACGAATAAACTGAGGTGTCGCGCACATACCGCCCCATGGTGCCGAAAGCAGGTTGTAGGTCGCCTGACTTTCCGAAGGAAGTGACTGCATATGAAGGTCAAATGCATTCCAGTTATTGGTGTAATTTTCATCCAACGGCAGGGCAAAAACGATTTCTTTCGAATTCTGGTTTTCGGTGACAAATACATTCTTCTGGTTATTTTCCAGTATATAGCCTGCACCCGAGTTGATAATTGCATCGCAGGTGGCAATTACTTTCTGCCATTGTGCCGTACCACTATACACCTCGGCATTCAGGTACATACGTGCCAACAATGCATTTGCTGCCCATTTATTCAATTTACCATACGTACTTTTGTCATTCTTTTCGCTGAGCAAACCGCTATTGGATTCGATTTCCTTGACGACAAAATCATACACCTCCTTCCGCGAATTTTGTTTCGGGAGAAAGCCTTCGGGGAGGTCAAACTGCGTCACAATAGGAACATTCCCAAAGGCGTCGCATAAAATCGCATAATAAGCCGCCCGGAGCACTTTCAGTTCCGCAATGACAGCCTCCTGATTTTCCGCCACGGGAATCATACCGGATTCGATCTGGTAGATGATCCGGTTGCAGTTTGTAATTCCTGCAAACGTTCTGTTCCAAGTTTGCACCACTATACCTTCATCAGCAGTCCATGTATGCTGATGGATACGTTTATATACGCCACCGTCTACCCATCCATTCGGTCTTGCCGGAATGACTTCCTGATCACCGCTGAGTTCCTGAGCCCGCCATAAGCCATCCCAGTCGAGTAGCAAAAAGCGCCAGTTGGAATACGCTGTTCCCAAAAGTGAGGCCAGGTCATCTTGTGTCGGCTGGAATTTATTGGAGATAATAGTGGTATAGGAATCATCTTTTAATTTTGTACAGCTGCTGACCGAAAGAAAAGCACAGCCAACGAATAAAATCTTTGCTAAATTATTTCTTTTCATAATTGACATCTTTTAAGAACTAAAAACTGACATTGACTCCAAAAGTGAAGGTACGTGTGGTCGGATACTTGTCACGGTCATCATTACCCGGAGCCAATCCCAAGCGATTTACTTCAGGATCGATACCCTTGTATCCTGTGATGACAAAAGTATTCAACGAACTTGCATAGATACGGGCATTATTCAGCCACTTGCTTTTCATATTTCGGAAAGTATACCCTAATGTAATATTGTCTATCTTCCAATGGTCTCCATCTTCAATGTAATAACTATTGAATTCAAGCGGAGCCGTTAATTTTGCTTTGCCAAATACCAAATCCTCCGACGATGCCAAGCGGTTATAATTCTGCAGGCTAGGATTTTCAAGATACATACGCTGGAAATTAAGAATTTGATAGTCAAATGCGCCGCGCATGGTGACGGAGAGGTCAATATTTTTATAGCGGAAATTGTTGTTCCAGCCTGCATAGTATTTTGGGAGACCATTTCCGAGTACTTTTTTATCCTCAAAGGTATGCCCAAAATCGTTGTATGCTACGCGTGCAGCATCGGCACCTTCATAGATCCATTTTCCGCTATCGTCGATATCCACAACTTTAAATCCGTAGAAATCACCGATCTGCTGACCGATATAGACAATATTTGTAAAGGTCTGTATCGGTTCGCCCGTACCGCCAGTTGTAAAGTAATCATTTGTCGTTTGGTACAGTTCATTGGACAGGCTTTTCAGCTTATTGGTATTTGTCGAAAACAGCAAGCTGGTATTCCATTCAAAATTAGGTTTACGCACCGGCGCTATATTGAGCAGCACCTCTATCCCGTTGTTGCGCATGGTTCCCACATTAGCTCTTGTTGTCGTAACCAAATTTGGGGGGCTCGGTACTTGATAATCATATAACAGCCCTTTAATATCCCGGATATAATAGTCAATATTACCACTGACAAGGCCTTTTAACAGGCTGAAGTCGAGTCCAAAATTACTTTCCCGTTTTTCTTCCCATCGGATATTGGGGTTAGGATTGGAGGTTGGGCCAAGCGATTGTACCCAATGTCCATTGGAATAGATGTAACCACCATAGCCCAACTGAGCCTGTCCCAAAAAGAGGTTAGATGGCGGATTTCCCGTTACCCCATATCCGGCGCGCAATTTTAAGTCATCAAAGACTGTTTGATCTTCCATAAAAGATTCGTTGGAAATCCGCCAGCCTCCGGAAATCGCCGAGAATGTACCCCATGGACTTTTTGCGCCTACCAGCTGGCTTGCCCCTTCATGACGGACACTGGCCAGTAACAGGTAGCGATCGTCGTAGCTATAGGTCAGCCGGCCGAAAAAGCTGATTAGATTGGTCTCAAATTTATCGCTACCGATTGCCCCCTTACCATCTTTTATTGCATTACCTAACCCGATATTATTGTAACCAAACACATCGGTCGGAAAATCCCAGTTTTGGATAAAACTGCTCGAATTTTCATTTTCCTGGTAACCATAACCGCCCAAAATACTCCCGCGATGCTTTCCGATGGTCTTGGTGTATTCTGCTGTAAGCTCCATCAGGCGATCGATGATCAATCTATTCCCAAGCGCCGCATAACCATTTCGACTATCCCTTAAATTGGAAATATGGTTTTTGGTCTCGGAATAGCCTGCCGTGATGTTATTTCTCGAGTACGAAAAGAGCGAACTTAATTTCAGATCAGCAATTGGATTATAGGTGATCGTACCAGCCATCCTTGAGTTTACGCTACGGGTCTGGCCGTCACTCTCATAGAGACGAGCGAGGGGATTTTCATAGTTGAAATTACTGGGCTGTTCAAACCAGTCCCCCTTGTCGTTGTATACAGGCGATGTTGGATTAAATATCAGTGCCTGCCTATAGGTATATCCATTAAAAGTTCCCCCATCTTGTGTCTGCGTAAAGCTATTGGTCTGATTGAGCAGGCTCAGATTGAATTTAAGCTTATTGTCTAGCATCGAATGGTTGACATCTATTCTTCCGCTGAATGTTTCATTATCGGAGCGTTTCAGAATTCCTTCCAGGTACCGGTAATTCGCCGATGCCAGATAATTTGTTTTACTGCTTCCGCCGCGAAATGTCAAATTATGAATATGCGTCAGTGGGGTCTGTGAAATTTCTTTTAACCAGTCGGTATCCGAACCTAGATCCCAAGATGCATCACGGGTACCTTCTTTGATCTGTCTCCGGTAGTCGGTGGCCGTGAGGAGTTGAGGCTGGCGCAAAATAGACTGTGTACTCACTGAACCGGCATAGTCAATGACATTTGTTTCCTGACCTTTTGCCCTTTTTGTCGTAATGATAATGACGCCATTGGTACCCCTGACCCCATAAATGGCCGCTGCCGAACCATCTTTCAGCACATCGATGGATTCAATATCTTCGGGGGCTACGGTATTTAATGTTCCTGGGATTCCATCAATAATAACCAAAGGGTCACTATTTGCACCGAACAATGTTGTATTTCCGCGTAGTAGGATCTGGCTACCCCCTGTCGGATTTCCACTTGTTGTCCCTACGCTTAAACCGGCGACCTTGCCCTGCAGCAGCTGGCCCGCATCCTGGACAGGAGCTTTTACAAAATTTTCGGATGTCACCGTCGCAACCGAACTGGTCAGGTCACCTTTACGCTGCTGACCATAACCAATGACGACCACTTCGGAGAGCTGTTCATTATTGGGAATTAATTTGATCACAAGATTGGATCTTCCGCCAACGCCTACTTTTTGCGTGTCGTATCCGATAAAACTAAATGTCAATGTGTCTGCGGCAGCAGACGGAATGGTAAACTCGCCATCATTGGTTGTAACGGCACCTTTGGCGGTAGATTTCGAGTAGACACTGACTCCCGACAGCGGCTTACCCTGCTGGTCCTCGACCCTACCCTTTAATCCCGGCTGTGCCTGCGCGTACCCCTGGGAAGGGAACAGCACACCTGTGAAAATGACCAATCCATACCAATTGATCCATTTTTCCTTCGCATTTCTGAAGCTCATAAAAGTTTATTTAATTGGTTTGATTTATCCCAACATTTTTAAATGTTAAGATGACGTTTATTAAGGCAAAATAAATATCTCCACATCAGCAGAGATCAGCATCAGCATCGTTTTACGTTTATCCTCGGTTATTAGATCAATTTTAAGAAAAAAATAAATGTAAAACAAACATTTAATATATCTTTTCGAAATCACGCAGTGAAGCGCTGCCTCATCTTTTTTTACTCCTATCCATACCGTGCTCTATGCATGTCTCCGGGCGGCATGCATGGAGACCCTCCCATTGCGCTGCCCTACTGCATGATGTTACAGGTTGTTCGCTAAATCCAACATAAATTGACTTTCCTAAAAATAAACCCTAATTTTGGCTAACCGACACTTAACTAAGCCATCACGATGAAAGTAGCCCATGTCCGACAATTGTTTACCCAGCTTTATGAAGAAAACTGGGTCAAGCTGTATGTGCATGTTTTTCGGATGCTGGACGACCGCGATGAGGCCCGTGATATCGTGCAGGAGATCTTTGCGAATCTCTGGGACAGGATGGAGCGCCTCGAAATCGAGCATTCCTATCAGGCCTATCTCTTCCGTTCGGCACGCAATCTGGTGATCAACCGTATCGCCAGCCGTGACGTGGGACGCAGGTACGAAAGTTACCTGGAGCATGCCGGCCCTGCCCTGGAGGTCATGCCCGATGAGCTGCTGCGGGAGAAAGAACTGGCCCTGCAGATCGAACATGCTATTGAGAAGCTGCCCCGTAAAATGGCACTGATCTTTAAGAAAAGCCGTTACGAACAGCGCAGCTACCGCGAGATTGCCGAAGAACTCGATATTTCTGAGCAGACGGTTAAAAAACAGATTTACAACGCGTTGACGCTCCTCAGAAAAAAAATACGGACTATTTTCATTTTTTTCTACCACTAAGCTGCCCCTTTCCTGTCTTCCAAGCAGCAAACACAACAACTGCCCATGAAGAAACCGCTATCTAGGTCATTGCTGCAAAAGTATCAGCAGGGACTATGCAGCCCTGAGGAGACTGCGCTTGTCGAAAGCTGGTACAACCAGCTCAGCAAAGCAAACAACGCAAAGGAAATCCCCGAACTTGATCTTGCGGCCGAAGACCGCTACTTCAGGCAGACGCTCTTTGCCGACGAACTGCTGGCCGGGCAGAGGAAGCGGGCCTATCTGAAAGTCGCGGCCAGCATCGCTCTTTTTATCACGGCAGGACTGGCGATTTACTTTTTTTCCGGTCCGCCGCAGCCACAGCCGGCAGCGCCCTTTAGCATCGGCCAGTTCCAGGCCGAACTGCTGATCGGCAATCAGGTAGTCAGCCTGGATGAGCGGCAGCCCCCGGGCTCCGCATGGATGGACCAGCACAAGGGCAACAAAGTGGCCCTACAAACCAAAAAAGGACAGGAATACCGGATGCAGCTGCCCGACGGCACCACGGTGTGGCTCAACGCCGACAGCAGGCTGGAGATCGGCAAGGACTACAACCAGCAGCAGCGCTCCGTCTACCTGCAGGGCGAAGCCTATTTTAAAGTAGCCAAAAATAAAACTGTACCTTTTATCGTCCATGTGGGCAGCACAAGCATACAAGCACTGGGTACAGCCTTCAACGTAAGGCAGTACGAGAGCGACGGGCAGCTGCTGAGTACAAGGCTTGACGAGGGCAGCGTACGCGTCAGCAATGCTGGCCGGCAGCAGGTGCTGTTGCCCGGACAGGCGGTACAGGTGAACCTGCGGCAGGGCAGCTTCAACCTGCAGCAGCAGAGCGGCCAGCCCGAAGGGGGACAGTGGAAAGACGGTTACTTTATCTTTGAGCAGACACCGCTGCCCGAGATCATGGCCGACCTGGCCCGCTGGTACAATTTTACCTATACCCTGTCGCCGACCTATGAAAAGAAAATCCTCAGCGGAAAGATCAGCAAAAAGAAACCCTTTGCAGAGGTGCTCCGCATATTGCGGTTAGCCGGCATCAATTACACGATCGACAAGGACCAGCTGCTGCTCGCACCCTGACCAACGAACTAAACAAACGCATTTTTAATCTAATACCCTATGAAAAACTCCGTAAAAGCAGTACTGTTCATGCTGATGCATGTCAACGGTTATGCCTTTAGCCAGCATCCGGCCGGTGCGCCAGATCAGATTCAGTTCAAACAGCTCGTCAAAACCATCGAGCAGCGCAGCGACTACCGCTTTGTCTATGACCCCAGCGAAATTAAGCCCGAACTGAATCTAGCTGTGAACCTGGACAATACCAATATTCCGGAACTGCTCAGACAGGCCTTTACCGCCAAGGGCATCCGCTACAGCATTGTCAACAATACCATTGTGCTTCAGGGCAAAGCGACTGGCAGTCCCCAGCAAACCGCCGTCAGCGGTCGTGTGCGCAATGCCGCCGGTGCCGCCCTGGAAGGCGTGAACGTCCGTGTCAAAAACAAAGTGACCAGCACCGTCACCGATGCAGGCGGACATTTTACTTTACATGGGCTGCAGGCCGGCGACATCCTGTCGCTGAGCTATGTAGGCTACCGCAGCAAAGAAGTTAAAATTGCCGGCAGCGACCCCCTTGAGCTAAGCCTCGAGGCCGATCCCGGCAATCTCGATGAAGTGGTGGTCATCGGTTACGGTACCTCCTCCGTCCGCAAAAACACAGGTTCGGTATCCAGTGTGACCAGCCGCGAGATCGGAACACAGCCCGTACTGGATCCCCTCGCCGCACTTCAAGGCCGTGTCGCCGGCCTCAGCATTGCATCCAATTCGGGGCTGCCCGGCAGCTCGTTTCAGGTGCAGCTACGTGGCGTCAATTCACTGAGCAACGGCAGCAGCCCGCTCTACATCATCGACGGCATTCCCTTTTCGGACGAAAGCATGAACCAGTTTGCCCTGGCCAATGGCAATCAGAGTCCCCTGAGCCTGATCAACCCCAAGGACATCGAACGCATAGACGTGCTCAAGGACGCCGATGCCACGGCCATCTATGGCTCCCGCGGCGGCAACGGCGTGATCCTGATCACCACCAAAAAAGGCAATAAAAGCGGGCTCAAAATAGACTTCAACGCCAGCATCGGTTCGGGCAAAGCCATCCGTAACCTCAAGATGCTCAACACCGAACAATACCTACAGATCCGTAAGGAAGGCTTTGCGAACGACCAGTTTGAGCCGACGGTAGATAACGCACCGGACCTGCTGACCTGGGACCAGCATGCCTACAGCGACTGGCAGAAAGCATTTTACGGTGCCAGCTCACCCTTCTCGAGCTACCAGCTGTCCTTTGCCGGAGGCAACGAGCATACCCAGTATCTCGCCAGCACCAACTTCAACCGGCAGGGCGATCCCCTGCCCGGTAACAAGACCTATCAGCGCGGCGGAGCCCTGCTCAATCTGTCCACCCAGTCCCGGGACCAGCGCTTCAAACTGAACAGCAGCTTCAACCTCAATCTGGACCGCAACAACACGGTACCGACCGATATCGCACAGTTTTATAACATTTCCCCCAACTATCCGCTGTATGACGAAAAGGGCGACTATTACTGGTTCCAGCAGAGTCAGCAGAATCCCGCGGCCTATATGGAGCGCTCAGGGCTGTCGAAGTCCAAATCGCTGCTGGCCAATCTTTCTGCCGAGTATGCGATCCTGCCCGAGCTGACGGCCAAGATCAGCCTGGGCTACAACCTCAAAAGCATGGACGAGACGCGCCTGCTGCCCAATGCCGGATTCAATCCAGCAACCAGTACCGGCTCGATGGCCTCTTACGGCAACTCGGACTACGAGTCCTACATCGTCGAGCCCCAGCTCAATTACAGCAAAACATTTGGCAAGCACGACGTCAGGCTGCTCGCCGGCGGCACCTGGCAGCAGCGGGTCAGCGAGGGCAAACACATCGACGGCAGCGGCTACCCGAGTGATTCGCAGCTTGAAAACATGACTGCAGCCGGAGTGCTCGCGGTCCGCAACAACCAATACACGGACTACCGCTACCAGTCCGCCTTCGGCCGGATCAGCTACGCCTACGATGAGCGCTACCTCTTCAATGTCAGCTACCGCCGGGACGGATCCTCGCGCTTCGGTCCCAACAACAAGTACGGTAACTTCGGATCAGTGGGCGCGGCCTGGGTATTCAGCAGCGAGGAATTCCTGCGCGGGCAGTCCGTACTGAGCTTCGGAAAGCTAAGGGCCAGCTGGGGTGTCACCGGCAATGACCAGATCGGCGACTACCAGTATCTCGATACCTGGGGCACCAACTTCGCCTACCAGGGCATCACGGGCCTGTATCCCACCCGAGTTTACAACCCCAATTTTGGCTGGGAAGAAATCAGAAAGAAAGAGCTGGGCCTTGACCTCGGATTTTTGAAGGACCGCATCTTTATGACCCTCAACTACTACAACAATAGATCCAGCAATCAGCTGATCAATATTACCCTGGCGCCACAGACGGGCTTTACCTCCTATTTTGGCAATCAGCCGGCAAAGATCGAAAACAAGGGCTGGGAACTGGAGCTCAGCAGCACCAATATCCAGCGGGAACAGTTCAGCTGGAACACCAGCTTCAATATCACCTTTCCGTCCAATACCCTACTCGAATATCCGGGACTTGAAAGCAGCAGCGATGCCCGACGCTACGTTATCGGCGAGTCCACACGCATCGTGCGCGGCTTCCAGTTCACCGGTGTGAATCCGCAGACCGGCATCGCCCAGTTCAGGGATGTGGACGGTGACGGCAAGATTACCGATTTGAATGACTACGTGACCCTGGGCTCGCTCATGCCCAAATACTATGGGGGCATCAGCAACAACCTGAGCTACGGTCCGCTGAGCCTGGGCTTTATGCTGCAGTTTGTCAAGCAGGAAGGCCCTTCCATCGGCTATGGGCCACTGGCGACCGGCATCGGTTCCATGGCCAATCTGGACGAATACGTACTGGGCCGCTGGCAGCAACCCGGCGACATCACCGACATCCCACGTGCCACTGCCAATAGTGCCAACGAGGCCAATGTGGTGTACCGCAACAATTACCGATACTCCTCTGCCGTGTGGGACGACGCCTCCTTCATCCGGCTAAAAAATGTGTCGTTCAGTTACGATATCTCCCGATGGGCGCAAAAAATCCACATCAGCCGGGCCGCCCTGCAGTTTACCGCGCAAAATCTCCTGACCTGGACCAGCTTCAGGGGCATGGATCCCGAGATGCCCGGTTTTGACCGCAGCAATCTTTCGGATGTCAACCCCTTCGGGTCTGTACGCCCCAGCGCCACGCCGTCCCTGCGTACCTATACCTTCGGTGTGCAGCTTACTTTTTAATGAATCATGAAACGACCAACGAACTATCCCATGAAAAAATATATTATCTACAGCCTCTTTGCCACGCCGCTGCTCCACCTGTCCTGCAGCAAATTTTTGGAGACCGATCCCCCGCGGACCGAAGTATCCGCCGGTGCGGCTTTCAGCGACGCCAAAACCGCCAGTGCAACAGTAGCCGGGCTGTATACCAGCATGAACAATTACAACAACCAGTTTGCCAGCGGACTGATGACCATCGTCCTGTCCAGTCTGGCCGACGAGTACAATTCAGCCTTCACCACTTATGATGAGTACAAATACAATAAACTCAGTCCCGCCACCTCTTATCTCGACCGTCTCTGGTCCCAGCCTTTCAGCTATATCAACCATAGCAACAAAATTATCGAAGGTCTGGAAGCCTCGGCGCTGAGCACTGAGGTCAAAGCACAGCTGTCTGCCGAAGCCCGTTTTACGCGGGTCTTCTGCTACTTTTACCTCAGCAATCTGTTTAATAAAGTCCCTTTGATCACGGACACCAAAAATCTGGAACTCAACAACCAGAAAGGTCCTGCATCCCGTGAAGAGCTTTATGCCTTTATGGTGGAAGACCTCAAGCAGGCTGCTGCGGATATCCCCGATACCTACATCGGCACTGAACGCATCCGCCCCAACCGCAAAGCAGTGGAAGCCCTGCTGGCCAGAGTATACCTCTACCGGTCGGACTGGGCCAATGCCGAAGCCACAGCCGACAAAGTCATTGGCGACAGCCGTTATGAGCTCTCCCGCGATCTGAATACCGTGTTCCTGAAAACCAGCAAAGAAGCCATCTGGCAGCTGCAGACCGTCAACCTCTCCACTGCCGGCGTCAATACCTGGGAAGGGTTCAGCATCGTTCCCGCCGTGGCCACAGCGCGGAGCTTTTATCAGTTGTACAACAGCACACTGGAGGATTATGAGGAGGGTGACCTGCGTAAAGCCAACTGGCTGAAGTCCTATACCGTCGGCAGTGAGACGCGTTATATGCCTTATAAGTACAAGGTTCGTACCAGCACACCCGTCACCGAATACAATACCGTGCTGCGTCTGGCCGAACAGTATCTGATCCGTGCCGAAGCCCGTCTCAACCAGAACAAGCTCGGCGCCGCCATCGACGATATCAACCAGATCCGTGAGCGTGCCGGACTCGATGCCCTGCCCCACACGATGGCCAAAGCCGATATTGCAGTGGCTCTGGAAAAAGAACGGCAACTGGAGCTGCTCGGCGAATGGGGGCACCGCTGGTTTGACCTGGTCCGGACCAACAGGGCCCTGCCGGTGCTTACAGCAGCCAAAACAGACTTTAGCGAAAGCGACTTAAAAATACCGATCGCAAGTACTATTCTATTGACCAACCCTAATCTCCAGCAGAATGATTAAGCTACTCAACCTTTCGCTGCTGCTCGTCCTGTTGCAAACAAGCCCGATACTGCGGGCACAGGTCAGCATTGTGCCGGCAAAAGCCGCGGCCGGTGATACCGTGACGATCAGCTTTGATCCCCGCGGCAGCGCTGCACCCAGTGCCGCAGGCCCCTTTTTCGTAGACTTCGGCTACTCCAACTTTTATGAGCTGCCCAACCGCATACCCATGCAGCAGCAGCATGGCCGCTGGCAGGTACAGTTTAAACTGCCGCCTTATGCCAACTTTTCCTGCTTTACCATTTCCGATAAAGACAAAAAATTTGTGCAGCAGGCCAGCGACAGCAGCCAGTACGAAATTTATATCTATAAACAGGGCAAACTCATTGCCGGCAATTACCTGGGCAAGTCCTATAGCCTGCCGGTACAGAACAAGACTTCCGACCGTATCGTCCCCCTACAGGAACATTACTTAAAGGAAGAGCTGCGGCTGTATCCCGACAACTATGAGGCCCGGCTGCGGCTGATTGCTCTGCAGATGAAGGAGAGCAGTCCCGCCCGGCAGGCGCAGCTGCTGAAAGAGGGCCTGGCTGTGATCGAGAAAAAATTCAGGAGCAATCCCCTCTCCGAGGGCAATCTCAACAAAGTGACGATGGGCTATCTGATCCTGGGGCAGAACCAAAAGGTGGACTCGATCCGCCGTGTGGTGGTGGACGAGTTTCCCAACGAAAAGATCGGGATCTCCTACCGGCTCAATACGCTGCTGCGTGAGCCGGACTCGTCCGCTGTGGTGGCTGGGATACAGCAGCTGCTGGAGCGCCGAAACGACAGCAACAAGGAGGCCTTTGGCAGTGCCTACGAGTACCTATTCAGCTACCACGTGCAGCGTGGCGACAGTGCAGCGGCACGTACTTACCTGCCCCTGATTACCACCTGGGAGCCGGATCCCTACAAATGGCGCGCGTACCGCAACTATGTGCAGCTGATGCTGGATCACCAGATCCTGCTGCGCGAAGCCTCCAGGCTCAATTTGTATGTTCTGGATAGCGTCGCGGCGTATCCCGTGAGCCTGATCCGCTATTTTCCCGAGACCGGCTATCTGGTCGCCCACGATCCCGCGCGGTCCGACAAGATCGAAGCAGTCAAGGCGGAGATCATGGCCAGCCAAGGGCTTCTGGCAGCCCGGCTGAACCAACCGGAAGCTGCCCGGCAGTGGTTTGCCCGGAGCATTCCCATGCTGAAGTCTCCGGCACTGCTGCGTGCCGTCGCCGGGCAGTACCAGCAATGGAATGATGCGGAAAGTGCCTTACCCGTACTCGAAGCCGCCTATCAGCAGGCCCCCTTTGACCCCAAGATCCGGCAGCTGCTGGAGGATGCGATCAGCCAGCAGGGGATCCGTACCGCCGACCGACAGGCCTATTTCAGCAAGCTCGACAGGCAGTGGAAGCAGCATTACTATCAGGAATTTGACAAGACCATCGGCAGCAGCCCCTTTCCGGCGGAGTTCAGCATCGTCGATATGGCGCGCAGGCCATTGGGCCCGCAGGATCTGGAAGGCAAGATTGTGGTCATTGACTTCTGGGCAACTTGGTGCAAGCCCTGTATTGCCTCCTTCCCCTACCTGCATCAAGTGTACAAAAAGTATGCAGATGACCCCAGAGTCAAGTTTGTCGTGCTCAATTCAGGCAGCGGCAACAGCTGGGACGATGCCTACAAATGGGCGCAAGCCAACCCGCAATTTGACTTTCCCTTTTACTACAACCAGGATAAGAAACTGAGCAACAAGCTCGGTATCACCTCCATTCCGACCACGCTGATCCTCGACAGCAAAGGCAATATCCGTTTCCGGAAAGTGGGATTTGAAGGCGAAAAGCTGCTGCAGAGTCTTGATGCCATGATCGAATACCTGAAAGAACAGGAATAACCTTCCCGCGGCAAAGCCGAGGAGGGTAAACCAACAGCGGGTATCCGAAAGTTCAGATACCCGCTATTAAAAGGCCCCATTGTTAGTAAAGCCGCCAGACCAAGGACTGACGACACCTGGATGATGTATCCGCTTTTCTGCTCCCCCGTAGCAACATCCCGCGGCGAAAAGCTCACCCCGATAAAACAGCCTAACACCGATACCGAAATGCGGCATCCGAGCGATTTAGCAAGCTGACATCCATCATTTATGCTATAAATCAAAAAAATCTACAAAAATAGTAGACTTTATTCTTTACTATTTTTATATTTGTTCATCGTTTCTCAATTGGCGTTGGTCACGTTGTTATTTTTTAAATGTAGTTTTCACAATTAAATTTCTATGAGCAAGTATTATTTTAGACAAATCTTTCCAAAAAACAGTCCCCTGTTGAATCCATTATTTTTCAAGAAAAAACGAATGTGCATGGCGTGATGCACGTGCCCGATAGCTGAATAGCTGTTGTTTTTTTGAATTCAACATCAACCTAATCTACTGTTTTAATCATGAACATAAACAATTGGAAACGATTGTCTGTGGCGCTATTTGCCTCATTTCAGGCCAATATAGTGCTCGCACAGCAGCCCGTTTCACCCATTATCAATGCAGATCTTATTGGTACGCTGCTTGATGCACGAACCAATAAACCCATCGCAGGGGCAACAGTGCAACTAGATGCTGTCACACACCGTGTACAGACCGATACCTGGGGGCGCTTTTCATTCCGAACCGGTCAAAAATTGCCTTTTAAAATTATTGTGAGCCATCTGGGCTACCGCTCGGATACCTTAATTGTACAGCGCTCACCCGTTGAAATCAAATTGCAGCCCAATGACCGGCAGCTCGACGAAATTGTTGTCGTCGGATACGGAACGACAAAAAAGGGGGATGTCACAGGAGCATTGTCCCAGATCAAGGGGCAGGACCTCAATGACCGGCCAATAGCGAATATCGTCCAGGGCATACAGGGCAAAGCGAGTGGCGTGGACATTACCTCAAATAACCGACCTGGTGGCGTAGGTACCATACGCATCCGTGGTAACCGCTCCATAAATGCCTCCAATGAGCCGCTCTATGTAGTCGACGGAATTCCGATATCCGCAAGCGAAGCATCTATTATCAACCCCAAAGATATTGCCTCCATTGAAATTCTGAAAGATGCTTCAGCAACAGCAATCTACGGATCACGTGGTGCAAATGGTGTGATCCTGGTCTCTCTTTTAGAAGGAAAAAAGGGACAGATATCCGTGCAATATAACGGATCATTATCTTTGGATCAGATTCATTCGACGACTGACTGGATGGATTCAAAGGCACTTTTGGACTGGCAACGGCAGAGTCACATCAATGGAGGTACCTATACCGGAAAATACGGTACAGCACCCGATCCTGATTTCGATATTCAAAATTTTGGTGGTGGCGAAACCTACGGTATTGAATCCATCCGCAAGGCCTACAGTTGGGGAGCAGACGGCAAAGTACTGCTGCGCGATGCTACTGCAGAAGAGATTGCACGTGGGTACGCACAGCAAGTGCCCGTATATAACGGCGGCAACCTCCTCAATCAGGATTGGACAGATTTGGTGACACGCCTTGCAAAAACCAACAACCACAGCATCTCGCTCTCTTCGGGTAATGAAAAATCCAGCCTTTACCTGTCTGCGGGACTGCTCGATCAAAAGGGCGCCATGATCGATCAGGATTATAAGCGGTATACCACAACATTAAAAGGCGATGTTTCGCCCCGAAAATGGCTGAAGCTGGGCATATCCATGATCGGCAGTTATTCCGTCCAAAATTATGGCATGGCTGACAACAGCTCCAATACGGGTGGAAAAGATTCCTATGGCCAGGCCCTGGCACTCATGCCCTATGCGCCAGCCTATGATGAGAACGGACTTTTGTTGAATACCAATCGCACGGGTCTGTCGGCGCATAATGTACTCCTGAATATTGAAAATAGTAAAAATGAAAATACGCAATACAGTGTGCTCTCCAATGCTTTTGCGCAGCTCAATTTTACACCTTGGTTAAAATACCAGCTCAAATTTGGGGTGCAGTATACGGGAACGGAAAAAGGCTCGTTCTATGGCCCCGATTACACAAACCCCTTCTCTGCTGTGGGTACAGCTCCATTGATCGGCTACAATTCCCACAACAAGCGACTGTCCTGGGTATTTGAGAATATGCTGACCTTTGATAAGAAATGGGACGATCATTCCCTGAAAGTGGATGCCTTGCAGTCTTCACAGGAAAATAGATCCAATGGTATTAATATCCGGGCGCAGGATATTACCTTCCCTTCTTCGCTGTGGTACAACCTGAGTGCCAATGATCTTGGCATCCCCATGAGCTATGGGACGTCCTTTAGTAAATCTACCTTGCTATCTTATATGTTAAGGGCTAATTATGCCTTGAAAAATAAATACCTAATGACGGCAACGGGACGTTGGGACGGGGCGTCGGTGCTGGCTCAGGGGCATAAATTTGATTTCTTCCCCTCTCTGGCCCTGGGCTATAAATTAGAAGAGGAACCTTGGTTGAAAGCGGTGGATTGGATTGATCAGTTCAAGCTCCGCTATGGCATCGGTGTAACGGGAAATTCTTCTGTATCGCCCTACACCACCTCAGGGACAATCGCTGGTGCAGCCTATGTTTTTGACGAAACGCAGGTGCCGGGCTACAAATCATCCTCCATGCCAAACGCAGCGCTCGGTTGGGAAAAAACAGTACAGCATAATATCGGGCTGGATTTCGCATTTCTGAACAACAGCATATCAGGTGCTGTGGAATGGTATAGAGCAAATACCAAAGACCTCCTGCTCAATCGATCCATTCCCCCCGTACTCGGGTACAACAGCATATTGGGCAATATCGGAAAAACGAGCAACAGTGGGCTAGAAATCTCTGTTTCAACGAAGAATATCGACCGACCGAATTTCTCCTGGAATACAACCTTGACCTGGAGCAGAAACCGGGAGAAGATCGTCGAATTGGTCGACGGTAAGGTAGACGATGTGGCCAACGGCTGGTTTATTGGGCAGCCTATAGCCGTATTTAGGGATTATGTCTATGACCGATTGTGGCAACAGACACCCGATGACCTCCGGCTGATCGAACTTTACCGAAAAATTGGAAATATCACGGCTTTACCGGGGCAGGTAAAAATCAAAGATCAGCAACTTGTGGAAGTACAGCCTGGTACAGACGGTGCAAAATCGGTCACCCTAGCATCCGGCGAAACTGTCACCTATCTCGACAATGGCTTTGGAACCATCAACGACAGTGACAAGGCAATCTTGGGCAGCAATAGACCCAAATGGACAGGCGGGATTGTCAACGCTTTCCGGTACAAAAACTGGGACCTCTCCTTCTTTATCTATGCACGTATCGGCAGCAGCTACTATGGCGCGCTACAGACCTATGGCCGCCGTACGGAAACAGCGATATGGAGCCCTGAAAATACCTCGGCGGCATTTCCGCAGCAGACAACAGCGACGTTCACAAACTACAATGCGGTACGCAATTACACGAGTGGCAGTCTAGTGTCGTTGCGCTATATTTCCTTGGGCTACACGTTTAAACAACCTGTGCTCGATCGACTTAATATCGGAAGCCTACAGGTGTATGCGCAGGTCCTCAACCCAGTCATCTGGGGCGGCGAAGCGGTAAAAATTGGCCTTAATCCGGATGATGTCAACGGCTGGGATAGTGCCGCCGCAGCGCAGAGCGGTGGACAGACCGCCAACAGCATCTTATTGCGCAGTGCCGTTCTCGGATTGAGAATCGGTCTTTAATCAATAGCACCAACGTAACATGAGACTTGGAAAATATAACAGAAAAACATTCGCCCTTTGGGCAATAGCTATCCTATCGACAGGAGCGGGATTAAGTTCATGCAAGGACTTTCTCCAAGAGGAGATGGTCTCCACGATAACTCAGGATTATTTTGAATCCGAAAAGGGACTGGACGAACTTGTCGTCGCCAATTACAACATCCTACGGTGGAAATATGGATTTATGGAAGGTCCCTTCCTTTTTGAAACGGGCAATGATATCACTGAACCACTGGATAATGCCTGGGCTACCTTCAGTCCCGCAGTATGGTCGCCATCAGGAGCTGCCGGTGAATATGCCAACAACCTGATCGGGTATTTTCAGACCCAGCTACTGGGTGCTTATCCGATTATTAATGATTGCAACAAAGCTATCGAAATCATCATCGAACGTGCTCCCGGCAAATATGCAAGTGATGCAGCTTATGCCAATCAAAAGCTTGCTGAGGTCTATTTTCTACGGGCCTATGCTTATTATTTATTGGTCACACAATTGGGGGATGTCCCTTTTCCACTGAAAAGCAACAACAGCCTACCGGCTAATTTTTACCTGCCTAAAACAAATTCGGCGACCATCTATGCCAAATTAATTGCTGATCTACGCTTTGCGGAGCAGTATTTACCTGCGGCCGGACAGACACAGCGCGGCCGGATTACCCGCAACGCGGCCCTGCATTTCCTGGCCAAGCTTTATCTGCAGCGCCATCAGGCAGCAGCCTTTAAATCATACCGCAATGCAGACGGGACGATAGATCCCACAAGTCCCAATGCGTACCAAGGACTATTGTACAAGGGCGAGGGAACGGCAGATTTGGATTCCGCCATTTATTATTCCACACAGGTAATCAACTCCGGGATCAGCCTCGCCTCAAATTATTGGGACCTTTTTGCCATTGAGAAAGGCAATTGGAGCAACGAAACGAATTCCGAAATTATTCTGCAGGCCTCCTATGGTAATAATTTGGAGAATGGTCGCTACGGCATGCGTACCAACGCCGCCTTTACCGCCGATTACCGCAACTCGGCCTGGAATATCCCAAGCTGGACCTGGTCTTACGGCCTGCTAAAAGGTCAGGGATTTCTGCCTTCGGACTGGGGCTATGATGTATTTACCGATAAAGTGAACGATTCCCGTTTTGAAAAATCCTTCCAGCTTGAATATGAAAGTGCCGCCTTCGATAATGCTTCCCAGTCGGACGGTCCCGGCCTAGCTTATACGGATGCAAAAAATGCTTCCCTGGCCTGGCAAACAAATGAAGCCGATTTCTTTAACAGCAATATCAAGCCTAACTATAAACGTCCCTCATGGAATGGCCGGAATGCCGTGGCCGGACAGCGGAAAATTGGGAAGGCTGACCTGGGACTTGTTTTCCTGGAGAACACCAAGGAAACGGCCATTGATCTCACTGAGGCCCTCGCACAGCCTTATGTGCTCTATCCGCGGTGGATCAAGGACAATGGAAAATATTATTACAGAAAGACCGGTGCAGACCGCTACAGTGGGAATGCTGGACTGCTCCTGAACCGAAAGGTACGCCCTTCGTCACGTAAGTTTATCGATCCAAATCGCAGTACCGTCGACAACCATTTCGGCACACGTGACGTGGCCATCTTCCGGCTTGCCGAAACCTACTTGATCCGGGCAGAAGCCTATGGCCGGAAAGGAGACTATGCAAAAGCTATCGTCGACATCAATATCTTACGCAACCGCGCCGCCTATAAAGCTGGCGAAAATCGCGCCGAGGTCTTGGCCCGCTTATACCCTGGTGCCGAATCATTGCGCACCGAAGAACGCTCCTACCCCTATCCTTCGGCGTCAGCCACATTCGATAAAATTAGAGTCGATGCTTCCTATTGGGATGGTAGTTCGGCCAAAGCCAAGGCTGAGCAGTATCCGCCCGAGGCAAATTCCGAGTTGAAACGTTTTGTGCATTTTATCTACAATGAATATTCCCGGGAGTTCAATACAGAGCAGGTCGTATACGAGGGGATACACCATGCAGGTATACAGCTGGAGCGGATGTTGCATCACGCACAACTGGCCTCTGGCCGTACTGGCAGCTGGTCCAGATCTGATAATCCATCTGGAGTGAATGGGCAGGATGGAAATGGCAAGGGAACCTTTTCAGCAACGCATACGTTCAAACCCTTTCCGCAATCTTTTATCAGCATGCTAACAGACAAGGATGGCGTACTACTTGATGAAACAGCCCGCCGATCCTATCAAAATCCCGGATATTAGCCCTTAAAAAATGAGTTAAATAGTATCTTTCGTTTACCAGCGCATGTGCCGTCCGATTGGTGGCCGGTCAGCGATAACTCCAATCAATCACAATGAAAAAATATTATTACCTATTGCTTTGCTTCCTGAATGCTGCGCTATGTTTGCGAGGGCAATCGCAACACAAACGACCAGTAGATTCAGCCCCAAAAAAATATAATGTACTGTTTCTGATTTCAGATGACCTGCGAACAGATATGGGCATATATGGACATCCTTTGGCACAGACACCCAACTTAGATCGCCTAGCAGCGAAGGGCGTATGGTTTAAAAATGCGTATTGTCAATATCCATTATGCAATCCCTCCAGGTCATCCCTGTTAACAGGAAAACGCCCGACAACAAGTGGCCTTTACGGAAATAGAGAATGGTTTAACGCGTCATTCCCGGATTGGATCAGCCTCCCTAAATATTTTAAGCAAAACGGATACACCACGATCCGAAGTGGTAAGGTCTTCCATGGCGGCATAGATGACACCGAGGCCTGGGATATCGGAGGAGAAAAGCGCCAATACGGCACCGTGATCAATGGCGCTCCCCCGGCTGCAGTGGATTCCCAATCTTATTGGCAAGAATACAGCAATTCACCACCCCGTATTGACCCCTATGCCGCATCGACACCATCAGACAAATGGGCAGCCTTAACGGGTGAAGAGGCCAGGCAAATAGGTGATACGAAAGTGGCGGACCGGGCCATCCAATATTTAGAAAACCATAAGCAGACCGAGCAGCCCTTCTTTTTGGCCTGCGGTTTTTCAAAACCGCATACCCCGTTTGTCGCTCCAAAGGAATTCTTTGATCTATATGACCTCGACAGTATCGCCCTACCGCCTGATTTTTCATCGATGCCCGGTATACCCGTGGGATTTCCTGCCGGGTCCATTCGCCGGAGAAATGCTGATTTCTTTGTCAATCGGACCGCATCGCCGCAGGAAGCCAAAGAATACATTAGAGCTTATCTTGCCTGCATCAGCTATATGGACTGGAATGTGGGTCGGGTGTTAAAGAAGCTGGAGGAATCCGGATTAAAGGAAAACACCATTGTGGTCTTTTGGAGTGATCATGGCTATCAACTGGGTGAAAAAGGAAAGTGGTCCAAAGCCGGATCATTGTGGGAACAGGGTACCCGTGTACCCTTTATCATCTACGATCCACGTGCTGAAGGCAACGGGCAGCCTTCGCCACGTGTCGTGGAACTGCTGGATATTTACCCAACCTTAGTCGACCTCTGTGGACTACCTGGCTACGAGGGCCTCGAGGGGAAAAGCTTAAAACCATTACTTTACCAACCGGATCAAACTTGGGAAAGGCCAGCATATACCGTTTGGAGCGAAAACGGAAAAGGTGTGACGGGAATTACCGTTCGTACGGAAAAATGGCGGTATGCAGAATTTTTCGGACATGGTGCCGGAAAATCACTCACAAATGCCCTTACCGATCCCCATCAAATGATTAATCTCGCAAACGATCAACACTATGCAGACATTGTCGACTATTTCCACCGCCTGGTTATGCAGCAGGTAAACGGAAAGGTAGAGCTACCTCCTACGGACAAATAACATATTTTTTATAGAATAACAAAGGGTATTTCATGCGATAGGAATACCCTTTGTTATTAAAGCCAAGCCTTTTGCTACTTCTCTGGGCCTTTAAGTCGCCAGCTTCGGAGTAACCCAGACCCAGGCATACGCATGCGCTAAGCGCACGGCAACACCGTGTGCTTAGCTCATGTAACTGCGCGATACCTCAGCTAACTGAGACACCGCTATTCCACCGGATAAACCCTTGAAATTGAACTGATTTTTTTCTTTTTGCCTATTCTTTCACTGTTGCGGATAATTGCCTGATTTATCCAGTTCACTTTCTGCATGTCAAACTTTTCCACCCGGCGATCATAAGTCACCAACCCATTGATTTCATGCTCCACATCTGAAGTCTGTGTAAAGATCGCACAGCTTAAACCGCTGTACAGCATACGCTGTTCGATCTCATTGAGCAGGTAAACGTAGGTATCCGAGAGTATCTCTTTATTGATCAGGATCTCGTAAGCGTTATTTGCCACAGGCCACATGTGGTCGCGCACAAAAAGCCCTTTTCCGCCGAATTCGCCCAACGATGCAGCCCGGTTTTCATCCGGCTGCGGGAACGCTTTATCTTCCATCTTTCCATAGTGATGCTTATCCACGAAGTCGCCATTACCGGGGTCACCTTGCGCAGGCCGGTATCCCGGTGCGTAATTATAGCCCGAATTGCCATTGACTAAGCGCGTAGGATCATATTCTTTTGTCCATTTGGTTATATCTGCCACTTCAAATGCGCCCCAGTTTTCATTGAAAGGCACCCAAGTGACGATCGAGGGAACACTTGACAGCTGATCCATCATTTGCTTCAGTTCGGTCCTAAACTGTTTACGTACCGCTACTGAATCCGTATCGTCCGGATACCAAAGGTTGGGCATATCCTGCCAGACCATCAGCCCAAGCCGGTCACAGTGATAGTACCAGCGCATGGGCTCCACTTTGATATGTTTACGGATGACGTTAAATCCAGCCTTTTTCGCCAGTTCAATATCGTAAAGCAAAGCCGCTTCGCTCGGCGCCGTAAAAATGCCATCAGGCCAATACCCTTGATCAAGCACGCCGATCTGAAATTGAAATTTACCATTTAACAAGGTTCTATTGATGCCGTCCACCTTGCCAATACCGATTGAGCGCATCGCGAAGTACGAGTCTACCTGATCCACCGTACGCCCCTCTTTATCTTTAAGTTCCACTTTCAGCTGATATAGAAATGGATCTTCGGGACTCCATAGGTGCGGATTGCTTATATTGAGGTAAAATGCTTTGTGATCCGTTCCCGTCGCTGTCGCCACCTGCTTTTTATCCGCATGTGCGGTGGCAACCACGGTGAGGTCTTTGCCTTCAGTGAGCGCCGTGAGCTGCAAGCGGTTATTTTTCAGCTCAGGAATCAGTTTCAGCTGAGTGATGTGTTTTTGCTGTACAGGTTCTATCCAGACTGTTTGCCAGATGCCCGAGCTAAAGGTATAATCACCTTTATCGCCATTCTTTCCCGATGCTGTTTTACCATCATTCGCATCGTAGGCTCCCACGACAAGGCTATTGTCCCCCGCCTTTAGAAAATCCGAAATATCGAGGCTAAAAGCATGGTATCCACCTACATGATCACCTACCTTCTTACCGTTCACAAAGATCGCCGCATACTGGTCCACCGCACCGAAATGCAATAATATACGTCTGCCCTTCCATGCTGATGGAATGTTGAGACCACGTCTGTACCACAGAAATTTCTCTCCGCTCCGGGCAATTCCGGATAGTTCCGACTCAGGAGCAAAAGGCACACGGATTGATTCGGTTTTTGCCGGAAACAGCGGTGGCGCTCCAGCCTGACGCGGATCCAACAGCGCACTGCCGCCCATATAATCCCATCGTCCATTGAGATTCTGCCATTCGCCACGCTGCAATTGTGGGCGAGGATATTCCGGCAGCGGTGTTTCGGCTTTCAATGCCTCGGCCGTCCAGGGCGTGGGTAGTGTAAAATCATCAAGGGACTGCGCTTTTGCCACTTCGAGTGTCAAATAAGCTATGATCAGGATCATCAGTCGACATTTCATTCCGTTCATCATTTCAATTTAGGTATAAGCAAGATTAGTTGATAACCCAAATATAAGAAAACAAGGGACTAAATCGAATTATTAGGTCAATTAACGCCCTAATTGGCCAAGACCAAAGGCCAAAGCCCCGGAACTAGGTGCGTTTACAGCCATTTATCGATCAGCCGATTTATCACACTACATAACAGCAGAATTCCGATCCAGACGAGGTATACCAGCCCAATGGAATAACCATATTGCGTTAAAGGGCCTGCCGACGTATAAGACCTTGAAGTAATCAGCATTGCTGCTGGATCTTTTCCGGTTAGCCAAAGTAAAACCATTGCCAAGAAATGAATTAAAAATGTACTGAACAGATAGATAAACAAGGGCCTTCTACCCAACGCATAAAACAGGAAAATTTTGTCGCCCCGGCAATTTGTCGAGTAGCCCAGGAAAAGAAATACAGCAGCCAACGTGAGCGAAAGGTAGGCCAAGGAAGCCGGATATTTTGTCAGATTTAGAAAAGATAGCACTGATTTCACTGGATCCGCATACGTATTCCACCCGACAGGATCGCCATATGCATTCGTGAAACGAACGATAAAAAACAAAGCAAGACTTGCATAACCCATAATAAGCAAGACAGATCTGCGCTTTGTCGGGTCTGCCTGGGGTACAAATAGCTTCCCCATACCATAGCCCAGCATCAGCACGCCCAACCAGGGAATAAGCGTATAATTTACGATAAATAAACGATCCGGAAGGGGAATAAATTTCTGCTGATGCAGCAGGTACCAGCAGATTGATCCGAAGGAATTCCCTTCGAACTGGATTCCATCCAGCAAATGATGCCCTGATAGCATCAGCAGGCTGATAACGAACAGCGACTTAGACCCCAGATACTGCAATGCGGCCATACAAAAAAAACAGAGGCCGAGCAGGCCGAGAATAAACAGACCGATGGTCCGATAGTAGGGATCAAAGGTGTACAGAAAATTATTGACCACAAGTTCCAAAGCCAACAGTAGCACAGCCGTATAACACAAGGCTTTTGTTAATCTTGCCGATCCATAGCGCTGACCGTACTGATAAATTTCTACCCCCAACAGCAATAAAATGGTGGGTGCGAAAAAATGAGAAAGGAAACGTGTTAGAAACAGCAAGATGCTGGTCTCCCCGATCGCTGTCGGGTTCTCGTTCCAGTAATAAAAAAACATCCGGGTATGATCCAGCATTGCGAAGGCGAGCACAATCCCCAGTAAAAGATTGCGTGGATCCTGTTTTGGATAGGAAAGTCTAATCCACATAAGCTACTGATAGTAAAGTATAGCAATCCATAAATCGCTTGTCTGAAGCTTATCATTTGGTTTCCGGGAACAGGCTGTTCCCAGAAACCAAAGAAATTTAAAACTTATAGGCTACACTGGCCATAAAATTGAATGGCTTTTGCGGACGGGCATAGTAGCCGTCGCTGACCCAGTATTTTTTATCCAAAATATTATTCGCCTTTACGCGGACACTATATTTTGGGCGGTTATAGAAAACTGTTGCATCCAATAGATTATAAGCACCTAAAGTAAAGGTATTAGCGGCATCCAGAAAAGCTTTGGAAATGTAGGAATTACCGACACCAAGGCCAAGACCTTTGGCCCTACCATCGGTCAAGGCATAACTTGCCCAGATGTTCAACACATGCTCTGGCGTACCCAATGCCCTTTTACCTGCTGCCGCACCATTGACAAATTCATTGTCGTTGTACCCATAGCTGGCCACATAATTAAAGCCTGTGAATGGCTTACCGATTAGTTCGACTTCAAATCCTTTGCTTTTTTGTTTTCCATCCTGTATTCTGCTTGTCCCATCAACACGGATGCTATTGGTGACATCAATATTGTAGTAACTGGCTGTTGCATTGAATACATCAGACAATTCGACTTTAACCCCACCTTCGAGCTGGTTGGCCCGCTGAGGTTTAAATACCTGGACAACATTGTCTACCGGGTTGATGTAATTAGGTACATTTTTAAAACCATTCATGTAATTGGCAAACAAGGAAACCTTGTCTTTCAGCACTTCATAGACCATTCCAAATTTAGGA
Organism: Sphingobacterium sp. UBA7625; assembly: GCF_002484085.1. Lineage (NCBI taxonomy): Bacteria > Pseudomonadati > Bacteroidota > Sphingobacteriia > Sphingobacteriales > Sphingobacteriaceae > Sphingobacterium > Sphingobacterium sp. UBA7625. The sequence continues at coordinate 125,786 of NZ_DLJD01000003.1, read as the reverse complement.
GATAGTGCCGTTTGGTTATAATTACCCGACTGTTTCCGGCTCAGCGTATTCGTCGTCCCTTCACTGATAAAACGGTCCACCCTTAGGCTAGCCATGGCCGATAAACGGTCGGTCACATTAAATACGTCTGATACATAAGCACTATAACTGGCTTCCTTGGTCACATTCTGGCCCGTATTACGTTTGGCCAGCACGGCATTGACATCTTCGATCCGGATCACCGGTGTGGCGGGAAGGTTATAGAGCTGCGCTGGCGCAAACACTTCGCCACCGTAGCCCAGTCCGTCGTAACGTGTCTTCCTATAATTCGACATATAATCCAGTCCGATGACCATTCGATTCCTAAATTGGCCGATCTTAAAATCACCAATAAAATTTTGCTGGAAATTTTTACGGGCAGATTCTTCATCGGTAAATGTGCGTAGAATCCTATTCACCAAACTATCTGTTTTCCAGATCATATCAAAGATATAGAGGTCATCGTAGCTACCACCACCCCAGGCATATTTGGTCTGCGACTGCCATTGATCCGACAGTTTATAATCGGCCTGAAACAAGATATTGCTGGAAGACTGTCGGCTTACCAGCGAATTATCGTTCAGCGACTGTCGATAATCGAGGTGTAGCTGGTCAAAGCTTGTTTTCCCAAGCTTCGGATCAATCATCCATCCTGCAGGTGTAATTCCTTTTACCGCATAGAAATCAGCATCCAGGGATAGTTTGAGCCGATCATTGACCTGATAAGAAAGGCTTGGTGCGATCAGCATAGTGGCATTATTGCCCTGGTCCTGAAACGTATTTTCTTTCTGCCTTGCGAGGTTCACGCGGAAGAGCAAACCCTCTTCGGCCGCGATCGGCGCATTGATATCGGCCGTCAGCCTATTCATGTCCCAACTTCCCATGCTGTACCCCACCTCGCCGCCAAATGTTTCATAAGGCTTTTTTGTAATGTAATTCACAATCCCACCAAAGGACGTCATTTGTGCACCAAACAGTGTTGAAGTCGGACCTTTAATGGTTTCCACGCGTTCTACCTGCGCCAGGTCAATCCCAGTACGCAAATAAGTCGCCATACCGTTTCTAAAATTTTCACTGGTCTGAAAGCCGCGAGAAAAGAAAGAAGGCATTCCGGCTCCCGTCTTGGATGGCGCCGCTCCTGGCACATTGCGAAACGACTCCTCCAACGTGAGCGCCATCTGCTCCTTGATCAGTTCCTTGTCCACCACACTATATACCTGCGGATTTTCAAGATTTTTGAGCGGCAAGCGCGCCACATAGTCACTTTCCTTTTTGGAGGTAATGGCATATTTCTGGCCAATGATCAGGATCTCATCCAGTGTCTTTCCATCCGCAGATAAGACAAAATCCGCCACGGCAGTTTCCCCTACCGCAACGGATAAGGTCTGCGACTGCTCCGGTAAACCCACAAAGCTCACCGTGACCACATACGTTCCGGGGTTGAGATCGCGAAAGGTATACCGCCCCTCCTTATCGACCCGCGCACTCCTTCCATTCGAAAGTTTAATGGTGCTGTAGGCCGCAGGACTCCCATCACGGGTGGTCACCTGTCCCTGGATAAGGTTATTAGTGTTCTTCTGTGCCACTACATTTCCCGCAAATAGGAAAGCAAGCAAACACAAAAGAAAAGAAAATGATTTACTGTTTTTCAAAGATAGATACATGGTTTTTTGATGTTTTTATTTATTGTTTTTAAATTGAGCAATGGGATTGATGAGTATACCGACATTCGTGCGTCCGTTATAGGGATCTTTTCGGTCGCGCAGCTGCCTATTGTTGCGTAGCTGCATCCGGTTTAAGGCATCTGAATGAAAGGAATCCACAAAGAAATCATACCTTTCGTAAGCCGGTTTAAACTCCGGATGAGCCTCCTGATAAGCCTGTATGCAGGCAGCGACATTTTTCCAGAAGGCTTGCTCCGGATACCCCGCCTGTTCCACCAGGACCGCGGCAACAAAGCGGAAGATCGAATCAAATACCTGGGTAAATATAGGCAGGGTCTTGTTTTCTTCCAGAACCGAAACCTTCAGGCGTTCCGCAACCTCCGGGACTTCCAGATCGCTGTTCAGCAAGGAAACCTCCTCGCCGATATCTTTCATAATTGCCCGCACGGGGACATGGTTTTCCAGCACCAGAATCAGGTTTTCGCCATGCGGCATAAAGACCATATCCCATTTGTAAAAGCAATGCAACAGTGGACTTAGGTAAACCTTAAAATAAGCCCTTAACCATTCGTCAATGGATAATCCCGAAGCCTGAATCAGTGCCGGCAGAAAAGCCTTGCCGTCATCGTCCACATGCAAGAGGGCTGCCATGGTCATTAATTGCTGCCCTTCACGCAGCACACTGGCCGGGCTTTCCCGCCAGAGGCAGGCCAGCATTTTCTTATAAGGGCTATCGATCGACAGTGCCTGTTCAAAATAACTGTGGCTATAGCTGACACTGGCCACTTCCCGCAAGATGCAAAACCCTACATCCTGTAGATAGGCATCCTCCAGCGTGAGCTCGTAAATCCATTGGTTGATCCCCGGATTGGTCCGCATGAAGAAGGGCGACAAGCCCCGCACATACCCCATATTCAGGATAGACAATGCCGTCTTTGCATAGAATCTTGTTGGATTGCTCACATTGTAAAAAGTTCGGATAGACTGCTGCGGCAGGTAATGATCTGTACTATAGCCCAAGCATAGCAAATGACCAGTGGCAATGGCGGGCGAAAAAATATTGGCCAGTTTATTAAACCACTGCCAGGGATGTACCGGAAAATAATAATAGTTTTCCGGTGCAAAGCCCTTCGCTTTAATTTTTTCGGAAAACTGCGCCAACAACTCCGGTCCCAGTTCCTGTTGCATCACTTGATCGTAATCAAGGTCCGCAATGCCGGTAAACTCACCGCCGCTTTTATGGCCTGCAAGCCACAATAAGGGAAAGGGACTGGCGGCCTCCGGTGCATAATACTGATAATCCGCTGCATCAAACCCCACACGTCCATTATTAGCCGCGAAACGCGGGTGCCCCGTCATGGTCCCTTCGATCTCCTGATACGAAGAGCCGACGAGTTCATCCGCCGATTTTTTGCCCTGAAAATAGGTGTAAGTACTTCCGGACAAGGTGCTGCTGATCTCCTCCATATACACGGGCAACATCTCCTGCTCAATCCCCATCTCGCTATTAAATTCGACCACAAAGGCCAAACTGTCCAGCGGCACCGGCTGGCCCGACTGCTGTTTGACGATCGAATCCGGGTCAATGGACCAGTGGTTGAGTGCCAGTATGCTGGCGTCAAAATAATAGATGACCTCCGGTTTGGAAGGCACCGCTAGCTTGTAGCTTCCCCCCTTTGCATGATTGCGGAGGAGCTGGGGCAGAATAATCCCTTCATGGGCAAATTCGGCCAGTATTTTTCGGATATGTCGTCGGTTGATAAGCTGCCAGCTGTCCGCATTTAAATGCGCGACAGCCTGCTTTGGTTGAATCGGATAAGCTATTTTCATAATTTTAGAAATGAGAGTCTGCATCAAATAAGCGTTGTTTTGTATACCGCAAGTGGATTTTTGAGATTTCCGGCAAATTGCTGATGTTTAAATGGATTGGAGCCGTCGATCATCTTTTTATTGTTTTTCAGCTGCAGCCTATTCAGGCAGGTTTTAGGGATTTCGGCCGCAAAAAGATCATATCGGTCAAAGCGCTCCTGCAGTTCTGGAAATTCTTGTTGGTAAGCCAGGATACATTCGGTAACAAGTTCCCAGAATTCCGATTCCGGAAAATCGGCATGCGCCACCAGCACCTGATTTAAAAACCGGAAGAAGCAGTCGAAGGCCTGTGTAAAGATGGACAGAATCTTGAGTTCCTCCGGTACCGGGATGCGGATGCGTTCCACATCAGGCGGTAAGGAAACTTCCGGCGACAGCACCGCCACCTCCTCGCCGATATCCTTCATGATCACCTTGACGGGGACATGGTTTTCCATCACCAGGATCAAGTTTTCACCATGCGGCATAAAGCGCATATCGTGGTAATAGTAACAATGCAGTAGCGGACTCAGGTAGCTGTTCAGGTAATGCCGCAACCAATCGGCGGTGCTTAAACCCGAGGAGCGGATGAGCGCTGGCAAAAATGCCTTTCCATAAACGTCAATATGTAATAATGCCGCCATGGTCATCAGCTGCTGTCCGTCATTCACGACGGTAAACGGGCTTTCACGCCAAAGTGTGGACAGCATCTTTTTATACGGCGTATCGATCTGCATCGCTTCCTCAAAATAAGTATTGGTATACCCCACCGTCGCAAATTCACGCAGCAGGGTGAAGCCCCGGCGCTGCAGATAAGCATCATTGGCTACCAGGTCATACACCCAGGTATTGATGGCCGGTGTTGTCCGCATAAAGTACGGAGATAGCCCGCGCATAAAGCCCATATTGAGGATCGAAAGGGCAGATTTGACATAGGATCGCTGCGGATTGCTGACATTGAACAGTGTCCGTACCGATTGCTGTGGCAGATAAAGGTCATTAGAATAACCGAGACAGACCAATTTTTGGCTGGCGATGTCCGCCGCAAAAATGTGCGACAGCTTGTTGAACCATTGCCAAGGGTGCACCGGAAAAAAGAAATAGTCCTGCGGATCTAAGCCTTCATCGGTCAACATTTTGCCAAATGCAGTCACATGCTCCGCTCCTAATTCCTGGAGGATGGTATGGTCATAGGATACCCCCGCTATACTGGTAAATTCGGTACGGTCACGATGCCCCGCAAGCCATACAAGGGCCAGTGGAGATGCCGCTTCGGGCGCATAATTCTGATAATCCATGGCATCAAAACCGATCCGCGCGCTATTGGCTACAAAACAGGGGTGCCCGGCAGACATGGCATGTTCGATCACCTGATAATCCGATTTGATCAATTCATCCACGCTCATTCGATTCTGATCACGCATATAAGCGTAAGTAAACAGGACGCTGATGATCTCCTCGAGATAGGTCCCTATATTTTCCTGCTCCAGCCCCAATTGATCGGCAAATTCAACAATAAATGCGACAGCATCCAGATCAGCAGCCTGACCATTGTCGACCTTGCTGATGGAAAACGCATCAATATCCCAATGATCCAGGCTCAATACACGTGCTGAAAACCGGTAATAAACCGGCTTTTCAGTATGTTTTACCTCATAGACATCCCAGCCGCCCTGCTGGGCGATGAGCTGAGGAAGGATAAGCATTTCATGGGAAAATTCACTGAGCATCTTTTGCAAGAGCTGTATATTCACGGATCGCCATACCGCCGGTGAGAGATGTGCTGTGGCAAGATCCGCTTGATAAAGTAAGTTATTCATGTCTGTGGTTGTGGTTTTAGAATTTGGCAATCTTTCCGTAATGGTCTTCGATGATAAAATAAGGGTTGTCAGGATGGGTCATCTCGCGGATCTGCAGGAGGTTGGTTTTGCTCATCATGCGCAGCATCTGCCGTCGTTCACATTTGACCCATTCGCCACCGACCTGCTTCATGCCAGCTTGAAAGGCCGATCGCCCATGCGCACAGAGGTGATTGTTGACAAAGACCAGATCTCCAGATTGGGGAATAAAATCCGTATAGATATAGCCTTTCGCCTCCGCCCAAAAGCGGGAAAGAATCTCCAGTGCCTCCGAACTCTGCCCAGCATCAGCGTTGTACAGCTGTTCGGCAGCATCAAAACGAATAAAAGGCGTCTGTCTGTTTCCATACAGAATACTGGTCATAACATCTGTCTCAGCTGCCTTTTCATCCTTGAAATTGGCGTCTTTCGGGCATTTAAAAATTGGCCTGAACAACTGCTCCATATCTGCGGTAATGGCCGGATGGGAACGGATCGAATACAGGGTAGACTGTACCTGCTCCTCATTGCGCAGGTAAAGAAAACTTAGAAAATCAGCCTGATTAAACAGGAAAGCATCCTCAGTGTGCACAAAAAGATCTGTTTTCGATCCTGATCCTGTCTGTGACATACTCATGGATTCATCCGGAATAATTGGGTGTAGCAAGCCGCCCCCCTTACGCTGTACGTAATATTGTACCGGTTTGGCCGGTACTGCGCCATGGAGCAAAGAGCAGATAAAGCCATACAACAGCAGTTTCTCCGGATCGTAAGCTTTCCAAGACGGCGGCGTCGGTCCCAATTTTTCCTGATCCACTTCGACAAGTCCACGTAAGACAAGGGCCCCATATTGGCTTGCCGAAAAATCAGCCCCAAACTGTGTCAGCAGCTTGGCAATACGTTGGGGCAATAGCTGATAAGCGTATAAATGTAAGGTTTGGATATAAGTCGGATCTTCATAGTGGCCGAATTCATCAGCGAGTTGCCGCGCTACTTTCATCAAGGCCATTTTTTCCTCATACTTAATATCAATTAGCTGTGGCGCGCTGGGCGCTGGAGCGGGCATTAACGGATTTTTGTCCGCTAAATACATTAGGCTGCCCTGGAATTGCATTGGTTGCATAAGTCTTGCTTATTTTTTTGTAAAACATGTAAATTGATTAGCACCACTCCCTTTTCCAACTGTAAAATCTTAAAAGACAATACATTAAAACAAAAAATACTTATCGAGAAATGTCAAAATTTTATTTTTTTCTTGCATTATTCCATTCTCGCCTTATCTTTGTTTCACCTTTATATGTAATCAGTCTAAATAAGAACTATAAAAACAAATGTATTTGCAAAAATTGAAAACAGCAAATTTTTTTTTGAAAATCTTAAATAAAGATTAAAAAAAATATCATTATGAAATCTTCTTATTCACTGAATTCGACCCCAAATCAGCCATCTCAAGAACGTGCAGCAATTGTAACAGCTGTCATCCGGCAGCGCCGCAGTATGTATGCCGACGCTTACGATAAAAAAGAGATTAGTCCGCAACAATTGGAAGAAATTTTGATTAACGCCACCTGGGCTCCAACCCATAAAATGACCGAACCCTGGCGTTTTGTTGTCCTGTCCGCTGAGCAGCGGTCAGACTATGGCCGGTATATGGCCGAATATTATCGGGATCACTACCCAAACCTGTCGTCACAAGAGCGACAGCTCAAATTCGAATACCTGCGTAGCTATCCGCTCCGTGCAGCAGCGATCATTGCCATTATCTTTCAGCCCAGCACGCGGATCGCCCTACCTGAATGGGAAGAGATTGCCGCCATTTCTTCGGCTGTCCAAAATATGGCATTAACCTGTACGGCGATGGGCCTAGGATCCTATTGGGCTTCTGGAGGATCTGCGATTGACTATGTCAGATGCTTTATCCACCAAGATCGGGAGCAATCCTTTGGGCTGTTCTTCATCGGCCATCCCGCTACGGGCAAGGCCCCAGCAAAAAAAAGAAGAACCCCAATCAGCGAAAAAGTCACCGGCTTCACCCCTCATCCATCAACAACAAATCCCCAATAAAAACCCCTTACAAAAACTTAAATCATGGACCACAACACAATTCAGTTATCATCCGTCGAAGCTATTGCCACGCAACTGCCTGAACAGTCTTTTTTTGCAGACATCTTTAGCCAGCATAGCAGTGCAAGCTACAATGAGGCCATAAACCAAGCAAAAGAGCTCGTTATCAATTTTTTAAACCGACAGAAAAAGCCCTTCAGTGGTATCACCCCGGCCCAGCTGAACCTGCTCTTTGAACAGGTAGACCTCAATACCCCCCTGGCCTCCTATCAGGACCTTTTTCAGGAAGTCGATCAACTGTATGTACAGCATGCGACCGCATTTCATTTACCCCATTACATTGCCCATCTCAACTGCCCCGTTGTCATTCCGGCATTAGCAGCAGAAGTACTGGTCAGCGCCATCAATTCATCGCAGGACACCTATGACCAGAGCGCAGGCGGTACCTTGATGGAACGTCGCCTGATCGACTGGACTGCACAACAGATCGGTTACGCCCCCGAGGCCGATGGGATATTCACGGCAGGTGGCTCCCAAAGCAACCTGATGGGGCTGCTTCTTGCCCGTGATCATTTTGCGCTCAACCGCTATGGGCACAACATCAAGCAGGATGGCAACCCACTTGCGGCACACCGTTTCCGTATTTTCGTATCCGAAAAATCCCATTTTAGCAATCAGAAAAATGCAGCATTGATGGGATTGGGTGAGCAGAGTATTGTTTCGGTAGCGACCGATAGCCGGTTTCGGATGCGCATCGACGCCCTGGAAGCGGCCATTGAAGCAGAAATCGCCCTTGGCAATATTCCCATTGCCATTGTCGGTACCGCCGGCACCACCGATTTTGGGAATATTGACCCCCTGAGCGACATTGCCGATCTCGCCGCCCAATATGGCCTTTGGATGCATGTCGATGCAGCCTACGGATGTGGTCTGCTGCTGACCGATAACCACCGCTACCTGCTCAATGGCGTCGAACGCTCCCATTCGGTGACCATCGACTACCACAAGTCTTTCTTTCAGCCGATCAGTGGCAGCGCCTTTATTGTGCGCGACAAAACATTGCTGCAGATCATCAAGCATCATGCAGATTACCTCAATCCCGAGGATCAGGATTACGAAGAGTATCCCGCCCAGATCAACAAATCGATTACGCAGAGTACCCGTCGTTTTGATGCCCTTAAACTCTGGTTCACCCTTCGGCTGATGGGACGCAACAAGCTTGGTGAATACATCGAAACCCTGATCAGCCGCTGTAAAGAAGCGGCTGAGATCGTCAGGTTTGATCCCGACCTGGAGCTGCTGAGCGATTCGGATATCAGCATCCTGCTGTTCCGCTACGCCCCCGAAAGCCTGCCCGAGGAACACCGCTGTGCCGTCAACCAGCAAATCAAAAAACAACTGTTTCACAGTGGGCAGGTTCTGCTTGCCAGCACCAAGGTCAATGGCAAGTTTTACCTCAAATTCACCATTTTCAACCCGCTACTGACAACGGCGGACCTGCACGATATCTTTCACAAAATCAAAGCAACAGGACAGCAGCATGGACAGCAATCAAATTAAATTCGAGGGACTGCTCAATGCTTACTGTCGGCAGTATTCCAATTGGACCCGTTATCGGGGAATTCCGCGATACGATACTAAACTGGCCCATTACCTGGCGAAATCGAAGACAGAAATGCATATACGGATCGATTTTCCAGAAACATCCACCGAGGTTTATATTCCCCTGGTCTATGATTCGGCCCTGGGCCAGCATCAGTTTCAGTTTCCGGCTTTTGAGCGCCAACTTGTCACTAAAACCATCACTGCATTGACCCTGGCCCGCTTTTGTACCCTCGCGGGTGTAGCGGCAGGCGCTGAACAAGCAGCAGCAGTAATCCCCCAGCCCCGCGCTGATACCCCTGCGATTGCCGCTTTGACCTCATCCCACCTGCCTGAGGAGCAGTTAGCCCCTGCACTCCGGTATATCGAGCAATACAGCGCAAGCCGACGGCTCCACCGCCGGGACGCCGTGTTGCACTGGTTTCACCAATACCTCCGGATTTTGAGCTACAGGCAGCTGGACGCCGTCCTTACGGTCGATGAAAATGGATTTCCGGCAGCAATCGAGGGGAAGGAAATATCCGGCGACGATCCCACGGCCAGATCCCAATGGATTGAGCTCGTCCTTATTGGTCATCTGTTCCCGTTGATCGGTCTGATCGGTCGGCATGGCTTACAGGATGAGGAAGCCCTGATCACATTGACTTATCAGTATTATCAGCGGCGATCCCGCAAGCAGCAAGATGAACGAGCCGCCTTTCTTATTGCCGCGCGTCATTTTAACATCCGCGACCGCTTCGCCAAGGATTCCGCAACGGTCAGCTGCAGCATTCCCAATCCACTCCAGGAGGTCTATTGGGATGCCGCGCTATTAAGACCACAGGGACTTGCGCCGGTATTTTCCAAAACTTACGCCAAGGAGCAGGTGACGGTCAGCATTCGGCCCTTTGATCTGGACCGCGATCTGGAGATGGTACACCGCTGGTTTCACCGGGATCATGCCAAAGCCATCTGGCAGATGAACTGGGATCTCCCCCGGCTGGAGCAATTTTACCGCAGTCTGCTTGCCGACAAAGCCGGTCATGCTTACATCGGCGAGATCAACGGCATTCCGACCTTCAATATGGAGGTCTATTGGGCTACCCGCGATGTCGTCGGCAACTATTTCGATGTGCTGCCAACAGATTATGGCACCCATCTTTTTATCGCCCCCACAGACAAGGAGAAAAAGTTCCCCTCGCTGACCATGCAGAGCATCCTGAGCTGGCTGTTCGCCCAGCCCAAAGTAGGCCGCCTGGTCGGCGAAGGCGCCATCGAATCCATGGCCGCCCTGATGAATAAAATTCATGTCGGGTTTAAGTTGCAGGGTGTTATTGAGATGCCCCATAAAAAGGCACATCTCAATTTCTGCTACCGGGAGTGGTACTGGGAGAAATTTCCGGCCAACAAACCCCAGGAACCGGAGCCCGAACTCACACAAACCTATTCGGAAGCGACTGAAATCTATTAAGGAAATAACTTACAAAAAGACAAAAAATGGATAACAACACAAATGATACCTATGATTTTATTGGCATTGGCATCGGTCCTTTCAATCTGGGACTCGCGGCATTGACACACCCCATAGCAGACTGTAAAGCCATCTTCTTTGATCGCACCGAGCAGTTTAACTGGCATCTGGGCCTGATGCTCGACGATGCCACCTTACAGGTCCCCTTTATGGCCGACCTGGTGACCATGGCCGACCCCAGCAGTCCCTATTCCTTCCTCAACTACCTGAAACAGAGCGGGCGGATCTACAAGTTTTATATCCGCGAGAACTTTTTTATTTTGCGTCGCGAGTACAACAGCTACTGTAAATGGGTTGCCGACCAGCTGGAGCAGTGCAAATTCGGCCACGAGGTATTGGATATCGTTTATCTTGATCCGAACTACCAAGTCACGGTGCTGAATAAAAGTACGCAGGAGATCAGCCACTATATCACCCGAAAAATCGTATTGGGAACAGGCACATCCCCCTTTTTGCCAGGTTTCATCAAGAACCGTGATCTGGCCAACGTGATCCATACCGCAGCTTAGNNTACCTCTATCGCAAGGAGGAGCTGTTGCAGCAGCGTTCCGTCACCATTGTCGGTTCGGGACAGAGTGCTGCCGAAATAGTCCGCGACCTTCTGCCCCATACCCGCGATGGTCTACAGCTCAACTGGGTGACACGTTCGGACCGCTTCTTCCCCTTGGAAAATCATGCCCGGCTTACCCTGGAAATGACCTCGCCGGAGTACGTGGACTATTTCTATTCACTGAACGACCAAAAGCGCGATCAACTGCTGAAAGAACAAAGCATCCTCTATAAGGGGATCAATTACGATCTGATCAATGAGATTTTCAACACACTTTATACCATGGAAACTGCCGATGGGCAAGTGAATGTGAAACTGATTGCCAACAGCGAACTGCAGGATCTGCAGACCGCTGCCGACGGCAGCTATCAGCTCCATTTTGTACAGAAAGAACAAGAAGACAGCTATGTTATCCCAACCGATTTTGTGATTATGGCTACCGGTTACAAATACCAAGAACCCGCTTTTCTGCGCAATATACAGGAGCGCATTGCACGCACATCCAAGGGTACCTTTCAGGTGGCACGCAATTATGCCATTGACAAGCATCAGCAGGAAATTTTTGTGCAGAATGCCGAGCTCCAGACACATGGTATTGCCACACCCGACCTCGGTATGGGTGCCTACCGCAACTCCTATATCCTTCGGGAAATCCTCGGGCGCAGCGTCTATCCCGTGGAGCAGGCCATTGCCTTTCAGTCCTTCGGAACGACAGCCTTGTCAGCAGCAGCGCTGAAAAAAGACGACAGTAGCGCCGTATTTGCAGATCCACAGATTGAAAAAGCTTAATCCGATCAGGTATGCTACTCAAAATTAAAGCCTTTGTGCAGCTGTTCTGGATTGCCCTGCAGGGAACAGAGCAAAACTTCACGCGGGGAAACGTCAACCGGGCAGCCTTCCTGCTGGCCATTCCGACGATGCTGGAGCTCAGCCTGGAGTCCCTTTTTGTCATTGTCGACCTGCTCTTTGTCAGCAGCCTGGGGGAAAAGGCCATTACCATCGTGGGCATCAATAATTCGGTGCTGATCTTGATGCAGTCCGTCGCAACGGGGCTGGGTATTGCTGCCACGGCGATGATCTCGCGCCGTATCGGGCAGCAAAAACCGAAAGAAGCCGGCCTTATCGCCATGCAGATCCTCTATACGGGACTCTTTATCGGTCTATGCTGCAGCCTGACGGCCTACTTTTTCAGCAGCGAGATTGTGCGCTTTTCTGGCGCGAACGAGCAGTTGATCGCCTACGGCTCACGCTACACCCAGGTGATGTTTGCCGGCGCATTTTTGATGATCTTACGGATTATTTTAAACGGTATCTTCCGTGGATCCGGCGATGCTGCCCGCGCCATGCGGGCACTGTTGATCGCCAATGCGCTGAACCTGATCCTCTGTGCCACCTTGATTTATGGATTGGGGCCGTTTCCGGCTTTAGGAATTCTGGGTGCTGGGATAGCCATGGTAAGTGCCAACTTTATTGTAGTGCTCTATCAGCTCTGGCACCTGCTCTTTGTCAACCGGCGGCTGCGCATTGGCAGACAGCAGCTGCTGCTGGTCCCCGCACAGATCAAGCGTATCCTGAAATTAGCTTCCGCGGGCACCCTGCAGTACCTAATCCCCTCCTCCAGCCGTTTTCTGATGATTATGATTGTCGCCAAACTCGGTGAGAGCACCTTGGCCGGCTACATACTGGCCAACCGCATCATTATGTTTACGGTATTGCCTGCCTGGGGCATCGCCAATGCTGCAGGCGTACTCACCGGACAGAACCTGGGGGCTTCCCAGCCCGAGCGGGCGGAGGAATCCGTGTGGAAGACGGGCAAAGCCAACCTCTGTTACCTCGGTCTCATGGCTGTACTCCTACTTTTTTACGGCGAGTCCCTGGCGGCTATTTTCACCAAAGACCTCCTGATCCTGCAGACCACGGCTACCTACCTGAAATATATGGCCATTGCCTATTTTTTCTTTGGGTATACCATGGTGATTTCACGTTCGCTGAATGCCTCAGGAGCAGTCAACACCGTATCCCTATTAAATATCCTGATGTTTTACGTTGTCCAGTTGCCCCTGGCCTATCTCCTGGCGATCAGCCTGAACTGGCAGTCGACCGGCATTTTCGTCGCCATTACCCTGTCGGAGATCGTGCTGGCGACCGCCTGTGTGCTGGTTTTCAAAAAGGGAAACTGGAAGAAAATTAAAATTTAAAAAAGAAATGAACAATACCGAAAAATTACATCAAGCCTTCGCACAGGGCTTATCCATTCCTGTGAACGCCATTCATACCGATCTAGCCTATCAAGGGATTACCGCATGGGATTCCATGTCGCATCTTTTTCTGATTGCCGCGCTGGAAGAAGCCTTCCAGATCCAGATTGAAACCGAAGATATCCTGGAGATGTCCAGTTACCAGCGTATCACGGCAGTACTAAAAAAATACGACGTCACCATCTAAACTCTGTATTGACATGACAAACACTCCGCACAGCAATTTGTACCAACTGATGAGCGACAACAAGTCCCTCCGATACCTGGATATCCATGGCGATTCTTACAGCCTCAGTGACCTAGCGACTTCACTCGCGCTGCCCTGCGCCCGGGGACTCGCCTTTTTATACCTTGACAACTCAATTGAATCCGTCAGCCTACTGCTCCATTTCTTTCGGGAAAACTGGGCCATTGCACTTTTGCCGCCCAATATGGCCCTTCCTTTCAAAGAGCGGCTTGAGCTGCGCTACCAGCCCAATCTGATCTACGACCCACAGCGTGGCAGTCTAAAAGGATATACCAAAGCACTTTGGCAGCACAAAGCCGGACTTTTTTATGCCGACCGGCAGCTGGAACAGCAATTGCATCCCAGTTTAAAGCTACTGCTCAGCACATCCGGAACAACGGGCTCACCCAAGTTTGTGAAGCTCTCCGAGCACAATATCATCGCCAATGCCCTTTCCATTCTGGATTATTTACCCATAAGACCCACGGATGTAACCCCCTTAAATCTTCCGCTGTTTTATTCCTACGGATTGTCGGTCTTTACAAGCAACTCCATCGGCGGTGGCAAACTCGTCTGTACCAATAGCGAGGTCATGCAAAAAGAATTCTGGCGGGAAATGGACCGTTTCGGCTACACGAGCCTTGCCGGTGTCCCCTATGTCTATGAGCTACTCGCCCGGCTCGGCTTTCTGAAGAAAGACTATCCACATTTGCGTTACCTGACCCAGGCCGGAGGCAAACTCAACAAGGAATTACTGGCCCAATTTGCCCAATATGCACAGGAGAAGCAGCTTGACTTCTTTGTGATGTACGGACAGACCGAAGCGACGGCCCGTATGTCCTATCTTCCTCCCGGGCAGTTGCTAGATAAACTCGGTGCGATAGGCAAACCCATTAAAAATGGTCAGTTTACAATTGATCCGGAGAGTTCCGAACTCCATTATACGGGTCCTAATGTCTTTGGGGGCTACGCCGAGGGGCCGGCAGATCTTCCCCATTTTGATCCGCCCAAGTCCTTAGCCACCGGCGACCTGGCCCGTCAGGATCAAGACGGTTGCTATTATATTACCGGAAGGCTCAAGCGGATTGTCAAACTGTTTGGTATCCGGATCAATCTGGATGAAGTAGAACAATTGCTGACGGCCCAGTTTCCCGGCAAAGAACTGGTCTGTATAGGCAATTCGGATAAATATATCAGTATCTGTTATGTAGACCCAAACGTTCAGCAGGAAACGATCAAAGAATTGCTGTTTAAGCGGGTGCATATCCTGCCCCAGGTAATCCGTTTTCAGCAAGTGCCCACGATATTACGGACCAGCAATGGAAAAATAGATTACCATGCCATGACAATGCTGATCAGCAAACCCAGCGTGCTGGTACAATGATTGTCAGTCGAGCACGCTATTGATAGCGTCTGGCATTCAGAAGGAAAGCGCACTACGGTATGCGCTTTCTTTTATAAATACCCTTCACGGCCTTTTTCGCCATTTGTTATTCCATCGTCCGATCAATCGGCTTGTTGCAAAGCTGACGAGGGTACCCAACGCCGCTGTCAGTACCGTTTGCAGCACATTCCCCAGTAAAAAATACTTTATCAGCAAAACTGTTGTGGCCAGCTTGATGATTGGATTAGTGGCCTATCAGCTTTGTTCCAAAAAGAAAAAATAAGGGATAAACTAATTATACCAAATTCATGCTGGCTTTTTTAATAAAACAACAGCATAAATCTTGCGTATCTTAAGGTCATAACCCAAAGAACTTTGGAATGAAGATGAAATTTTCGCAAAAGATTCATACTTATTTTATTAAAAAGTTATATTTGTGTTATTAATTGATGAAGTTCGGCAAAAAAGACAGGGTCTAGCTTCTGTTATTCACCTTAGAAAAACGTACCTAAATACAACATGCAGGACAACGATTACGCCATACTATCTGATGGAATCTTGGTTGATCTGATTCGCCAGGATGACGAGAAAGCTTTCTCAGTCATCTACCAGCGATATAGTATGCCTTTGTACGTCCATGCCAACAGATTTATCCGTGATCGCGAGGAGACAAAAGATATCCTACAAAAAGTCTTTGTCAAGATCTGGTCGATACGCAACAAGTTGCCAACAGACATCAAGCTTTCCTCCTATCTTTATCAAATCGTTAAAAATGAACTGATCAACTATATTTCACATAGCAAAGTCGTTGATAAATATCTGGAAAGTATGTCCTCTTATGCATCAACCTACATATCAGACACCGATCATGTCATCCGCGAGAAACAATTGCAGGACATCATCGAGCGAGAGATCCAAAATCTACCTGAAAAAATGCGTGAAATATTTCAGTTGAGCCGCAAGCAGTATCTAAGCCACAAAGAGATTGCCGAAAAACTTGGAATCAGTGAAAAAACAGTAAAGAATCAAATATCAAATGCACTCAATTTGTTGCGCCACAAGTTACCCTTACTTCTGTTTATCCTTGCTTTTTTTCCGGACCGACCCTAGTGGTCCAAGTTTTTTTAAAAAAAATCATTTTGATCTGGGACCTGTGGCCGAGTTAACTGTTATACTCCAAAACAACAACACAACAACACGTGAAAGAACCGTTAAAAGTAGATCGCGATTTACTAAAAAGATATACATCAGATCAATGTTCGAACCGAGAGAAAGCCTTTGTGGATGATTGGTATATCAGCTATGTAAACCAGCTGCCTGATTTTGAGCTGACAGCCGAAGAACTACAAGCGGATCTTTCGAATGTATGGAACAGCATTGATGCCGAAATCCACGTACCGCAACCATCCAGATCTCACTGGAAAAAATGGTTTGCAACGGCAGCATCAATTTGTGTTATTGGCTTTTCTTCCTATTATTTCCTTATACACAATTCCTCCACTGCCCCCAAGGGCATTAGTATCAGGATACAGGCTTCAGAAGTTGAAACAGGTTCATCTTCTAAACTAAAGATCCTCCCGATCCCAGCGGCAATCAGCGGAGCCATGTTGATTTTATCGAACGGCGAGCAAATAGCATTGGATAAAAACGGTGGATCATACAGTCGCAAAGATCACGACATCCTTATCGATTGGAGCGATAACAATCAGCTTGTTTACCAAGCCGACGACTCAAAAAGTAACAGTCAGGCTGTATGCAGCAATACACTTGTGGTACCAAAGGGCAATACCTACAAAATTCGGCTTGCGGACGGTACGCAGGTAACGCTCAATGCGGATAGTAAATTGACTTTTCCGGTGCAGTTTACAGGTACAAAACGCGAAGTAACGCTGGATGGTGAAGCTTACTTTGAGGTCAGCAAACGGCAGATCAGCGCCGGCAGTAAAATAATCAAGCAGGAATTTATCGTCCACGCCGGAAAGAACGCCATTCAGGTATTAGGCACAAAATTCAATGTAAAAGCTTATCGTGAAGACAAACAGCAAAGTTTTACCTTGGAAGAGGGGGCCATTGCCTTAAATAATCCTGCCAATCCTGCTCCTATCCTATTAAAACCTGGTCAAAAAATCATACAGACAGGCGACGAATTTACGCTACTGGAAGTTGATCTTTCCAAGGATCTCTCCTGGAAAAATGGCGATTTCTACTTCGATTCGGCGACCGTACAAGAAATCATGGCCCAAATATCACGATGGTACAATATCGAAGTGGAATACCTCGGTCCCATTAACAATCAACGATATATAAGCAGCATATCTCGCAAAAAAACATTACAGGAAGTCCTTGAAATATTAGAGACCACCACAGGTATCAAATTTGATATCCGGATAAAAGGCAAAGAAAGGAGGTTGATGGTAATACCCTAACGAAAGAAAAAACAGGATTTCAAAAAAAATCTAGAGGCGTTGCACCGCCCCTAGAACTGATTTTTGAATTCACGCCTAGCATTTATTACGAAAATTATGAACTGCATGACATGTCTCCTTGTCTGGAGGGACATCCATGTCCAAAAATCAACAAACAAATGTATCAATATTTTTTTGCTAATGAAAAGTATCAGGTAAATCAACCGACCCAAAGACCGCCTATCTTTTCCAACTTTATAATCAAATTGCTTATGCGATTTCAATTATTCTGCATGTTGTTTTTGGTTTTGTTTTTACAAACAGCCACAGCCCTGCACGGCCAAAACAAAATTAACCTAAATGTCAACCGTGCCAGCCTCGAACAGATCCTGCAACAGGTTCGTGCACAGACGGGATATGATTATGTGATCCGTCCCGAGCATAGCAAATCGTTCTCGGCCCTAACGATCAACTTAAGTGAGCTTGAGCTTAACGAGGTGCTCGCGCTTTGCTTCCAGGGACAATCCTTGGGCTTTATCGTGCGCAACAAGACCATTATTGTCACGGATAATCAGCAGCAACGCACGATTAATGGAATCGTTACAGATACGCAGCAAAAGCCCCTCGCCGGAGCAACTGTACGGATCAAAGGCACCCATAATCAAACCCGCACAAATGGAAAGGGAATATTTGTATTGTCAAATGTACCCAGCGATGCGACACTCGAAATCAGCTACTTAGGCTATGAATTACGGCAAATAGACCTCAGTGGTACACCAGCAAGCAACCTAGGACCGTTATTTGTACTCAAGCAACAGATTTCTGCGCTCGACGAAGTATCCGTGATGGCAAATACAGGATACCAAAAACTAGACCCCAGCAAGGCTACGGGTTCGCTCGTCGTCATTGACGAAAAGAAAATACAGGAGAGTCCGGCTTTGAGCCTGATGGAGCGATTGGAAGGTCAAATTCCTGGCGTTCAATTTGATACCCGTACCAATAGGATCCTTGTCCGCTCACCGAATACCTTTTCCAGCACCTCCAGTACTCCACTGATTGTCATCGACGGCTTTCCGGCAATGGAACAACAGTTGAGCAGCAATCCAACGGGCTCCGGTGATCGTCTTTCCGCGACAAGTACAAGTGCCGGAATACTCAATAACTTCAACCCGGACGATATCGCCAGCATTACGGTACTGAAAGATGCCGCCGCAGCCTCTATCTGGGGATCAAGAGCTGCCAATGGCGTTATTGTCATCGAAACAAAGGCCGGCAAATTAGGAAAAAATAGCATCAACTTCTCCTCTACGCTAGGAACCTCTGCCCCGCCCAACCTACATAACTTACGTAGAATGAATGCAGCTGAGTATATAGATTTTGAGAAAGAACTCTTTGACAACAATTTCTTTTACGATCCTACATCCGGCTGGCGCGCACCAAATCGATCCGATGCCATCATGACAATGTTTCGTGCTAAACGCGGGGAGATCAGCCTTGCCGAAGAAAACAGCATACTCAGCCAATTGGGGCAGGTGGACAATCGTCAGCAAATCCGTGACCAGTTGTTGCAGGCAGCACAAAGCCAACAATATAATCTATCTTTCAATGGCGCAGTGCAGGGAGCCCGCTATTATGCTTCGGCAGTGTATTCAAAAGACAGACCGATCTACCGGGAAAACGACGCCAATAATATGTCCTTGACATTCAATGTCGAAAACAGTTATTTTAACAACAAGCTAAAAGTATCCTTAGGGCTCAACCACATTATTCAAAAGAGTAAGGTCAATGGCGCTGCTATCCGTGCAATCAGTCCCGGTACTTTTGGGCTCACACCATACAATCTGTTATTGGATGAAAACGGCAGCAGCATCAGTCGTTATTTTGCTTTCACCCCTCAGGTCGCCCAAGAGCGCTTTGAAAGTCAGGGATATCTACCTTGGTCCTATAATCACATTGATGAACTTAGTCTGAGCAACGATCGGTACGACAATAACCTAACGCGCTTCACCGGTCAACTGGCTTATCACCCGCTTAGCTGGCTGAACGCCTCTTTATCAGGATCCTATCAAAAGGGCCTGCGTAATATGGAGAGCCTCCGCGATCGCGACAGTTATGAGATGCGCGACCTGATCAATAGTGGTACGACAATCGGCAGTACAGGAAAACTCATCTATGGCGTTCCTCTAGGGGGCAAATACGTCACTTCCAACAACAAAACAGACGATTATTCGCTACGTTTCCAGTTGGATGGATCAAAAAAAATTAATGATATCCACCAGATAGACCTATTTGCCGGAACCGAGATCCGCCAGAGTCAGACAATGGGCTATCTACAGACACGCTACGGTTTTGACAAGGACACCTACCAATCTACTGTCATCAATCCAACCGTCCCTTACAAAGATATCTATGGAGCCAACAAAACATTAAATATACAGGATGCTCCAATCAACATTGACCGTATACGTTACCTGAGCTATTACGCCAATGCAGGGTATACACTCCTTGAAAAGTACTTTTTAACAAGTAGTTTACGTTTTGATGATGCGACGATCATCGGTGTTGACCGATCAAAGCGTGCCAAACCCTTTTGGTCTACAGGCCTGCGTTGGGACCTGCACAAAGAAAACTTTATGCGTGCGCTACCTTGGATAAATACCCTTAGCTGGCGTGGGAGCATAGGTACAGGAGGCTCGGTACCGCGTGACGGCACCTCCTACACTTTATACTCAGCTTCGATCACCGATTTTTATACCCAGCTGCCTACTGGATCTATCAGTATTCCTGCCAACCAGCTACTGGGCTGGGAAACAACACGCACATTTAACACAGGACTAGATTTCAGCGCCCTAAACAGCCGATTAACGGTCAACATTGATTATTATACAAAAAGGTCTTACGGTATTGTTGCTTCCGTACCGTATAATTCAACCTATGGTTGGTCCAGTTTGTCCTTCAACACTTCCAATATGAAAAGTCAGGGTATTGACCTGAACATCCAGGGCCAGCTTATTCATGGACCACGCTGGCGGTGGAACAGCGCATTCAATCTCGCCTATAGCAGCAACGAAGTGACGGACGATCGCTTTCCAAATACATTGAAGACACCAGGCCAAACCTCCACTCCAATCGAAGGCTACCCCATCGACCAGCTATTTGCTTACCACTGGGAAGGACTTGACAACAAAGGGCGATCCTTAATTCGTGACGGTCAGGGCAACATCTTGGATTCAGAGGCATCAACCGATGATTTCCGACCTACCGATCTACGCTATATGGGCCGCATGAGTGCGCCATATTTTGGTGGTTGGACAAACACATTGTCTTACAAAAACTTTAGCTTAACAGCGCGTATGACCATGAAATTCGGGCACAAGGTACGTTGGAAAGAAGTCAATTCTACACAGTATCCTACCAATACAGCAGGTTTTGACGGATACCTTCCGAACAGCAAGGCTTTGGTAGACCGTTGGCGCAAACCCGGAGACGAGGCGCATACCAACATCCCCGGTGTCATCAATACCAACCTTAACAGCATACAACGCTTTGAGTATGCAGACATTAATGTCATCGATGCCAGTCACATCCGACTGCAAATGCTGGCCTTGAGCTATAGTTTTCCAGCGAGCATACTAGGCAGCAATAAAGCCATTAAATCGTTGAGTATAGGGGCCACGGCCACCAATCTCGGACTTTTATGGAAGAGGACAAATCGGGATATCGACCCAGATTATATGTTTGACGGCAGTTATGGCAGCATGCCACCCGTTACGAGCTATGTTTTCCGCATCAATATGGGATTTTAAGAATTATGAACATGAAAAACAAGATTATCACCTTCAGCCTTGCCACCATATTCGTTTCCAGCCTGGTTTCCTGCCGGAAGTTTGTGGAGATAGACCTGGTCGGCAAACGTGAACTAAAATACACTCAGGACTATCAGAGCCTGCTTAATAACAGTACCTCAGTGGAAAAATCGTACTACTGGCCTGTATTGGCCAGCGACGACATCTATGGATCGGATGAGGCCTATCTCAATACACTTTTACTGACCGACGCCAATGCCTATTGCTGGAAAAGTGATCTTGTGGGAGACAATAATGAGGATCCAGATTGGGCGGACCAATACCAGCAGATTTATCTCTTCAATCAGGTCGCAACCGAGATTATGGACAGTCAAGGCGGAACGGATGCCCAAAAGAAAAATATATTGGCCCAGGCTAAGGTACATCGCGCACTCAATTATTTCAACCTTGTCAACAGCTATGCAAAGCAGTATAACGCTTCAAGTGCCAATACCGATCTGGGTGTACCCCTATTGACGAGTCCTGATCTTTACGCCAAACTAGACCGTAAATCGGTTGAAACAGTATACGAACAGATTATTGAAGACCTCAGTTCGGCTATTCCAGACCTCCCGGAACAGGCAAACTTTAATATACTCGCCTCTCAATCAGCTGCGCAAGGCATCCTGGCACGCGTTTATCTCCAGATGCGCGACTATGGAAAAGCCCTGCAATATGCCGAGCTTGTACTTGCCAAGCCATATTATAAACTGATCGATCTCAAACAGTACAAAGCGGCACCCAACAGTTACCCCAATATCCTGGATGATACGGAAGAGATTTTTATAAAAAGCTTACGCAATTCATTCCCCACATTATCTTTAAACCCCGATCTTCTGGCACTGTTTGAGCCGGGCGACCTGCGTGCTACCCTCTTTACGGTTGACGGTAGCGTATTCACCTGGACGCCTTTTCAGGGCAAAGCCTACAACAAACATCGCATTATATCGGCCAATGCCAAAATTACCAATGGCCCTACGCTTCCAGAGATGATGCTGATCAAAGCAGAGGCCTTGGCCCGGGACAACAGCCGTTTCGCTGAAGCGGTAGCTGTATTAAACAGCCTCCGAAGCAAACGCTTTGACGACAATGCCTATACCCCGTTACAGATTACCGATCAACAGGCTATCCTCAAGCTCGTCATCAACGAGCGACGAAAAGAACTGATGGGAAAGGGTTTACGCTGGTTTGACCAGAAGCGCCTCGCAGCGGAACCTGATTTTGGCACTACACAGACACGTACTTACAAAGGCGAGTCATTCACCCTGGCACCCAACAGCAATCGGTATGTCTTGCCTATTGCATCCAAATACATTGTCTTAAATCCTGAAATTATTCAGAATCCAAGGTAACAAAAGCATTATCCATATAATCCCCTACTGCTAGCGGACGTACAAAGTATTTCCGCTGGTAGCAGGCACTGTGTACAAAGCAACAAAAACACAGTGTCCGGGGATTACTCATACCAAATTAAAAGATAACATGAGCACAGCAAACGACACTCCTATTGTTCAGGTGGTAGATCTTTCCCATCGGTACAACGTCCAATGGGCTATCCGGGACATTAATTTTGAAGTACAAAAAAATGGTATCTATGGCCTATTAGGAGCCAATGGAGCGGGCAAATCCACGACCATGAATATCATGTGCGGCGTGGTGAACCAATCCCACGGTGAAGTCTATATCCGGGGCATCAGCATGGCGCAGCATCCGGTAGAAGCAAAGAAACATATTGGCTTTCTACCCCAGCAACCACCGTTGCTCCCTGAGCTGACGGTAGAGGAATATCTCATCCATACGGCCAATTTACGTCTGATGGCGCCCGAAAATATCCCCGCCGCCATCGAGCGTGTACTTTCCAAGTGCAGCATTGCCCATTTCCGTCACCGGCTGCTCAAAAACCTGTCCGGTGGATACCAGCAACGGGTGGGAATCGCACAGGCGATTATCCACGAGCCTGATTTTGTGGTATTGGATGAGCCCACCAATGGCCTCGATCCCAACCAGATCCTCGACATCCGGCACCTGATCAGAGAGATCGCTGCAGAACGTACCGTCGTACTGTCCACGCACATCCTTCAGGAAGTACAGGCGCTCTGCGACCATATCTGGATGATCCATGAGGGCCGCATGATATTTTCGGGTTCGCTTGAAGAATTTGACAACCAGGTCGCACCCAATAGTGTTGTTGTCAGCCTGATATCCCCACCAGCTGTGGAGGCATTTCAGCAACTTCCGGGCTTTGTTGATATGGAGCCTTTAGGCAATATCAAGTTTCGAATTCGCTCCACCAACACACAGGAACTAGTCGAAGCCTTAGTAGAAAAAAGCGTCCAGCAAAAATGGAATCTGATCGAGATCTATTCCGAAAAAAGTTCGCTTGAAACCGTATTTGCCGAAATGACACGAAAAAGAAGAAAAGTATAATTCAATCCAAACATGAAAACGACATTAAAAATAGCAAAAACAGAGCTACAGGTACTTTTTTACTCACCTGTCGCATGGCTTGTCCTGATGATCTTTACCTTTCAGATAGGTTATTTATTTTCCGCTTCCTATGCGGGCATGGTACAACTACAGTCCATGAAAATTGACCTTGTCAATGCAACTGAAAGCCTATTTTCATCTGCTTGGGGCGGTATCTATCCAAAGGTACAATCCTATCTCTACCTCTACATGCCTTTATTGACCATGAGCATTATGAGCCGGGAGTATAGCAGTGGTTCCATCAAATTATTGTACTCCTCGCCGATCACCAACAGTCAGATTATTCTCGGCAAATATATTGCGCTGCTACTTTTTGGGCTTGTCCTTACCTTATCGGTATCAATTCTGGTCATTTTTACAATGGGTACCGTGGTTCATGCTGATATCGGCCCAATGATGACAGGCCTGCTTGGACTTTTCCTATTGTTGTCGGCCTATGCTGCCGTGGGTCTTTTTATGTCTTCATTGACCAGCTATAACATTGTCGCTGCCATTGGTACACTCTGTGTATTTGCGATGATGAACTTTGCACGGGGCCTATGGCAAGACATTCCCTTTGTTCGCGAGATTACCTACTGGCTGGCAATCAATGGTCGGGCTGACACCTTCATCGCAGGTTTGATCACGACCGAAGATATACTTTACTTTATCCTTGTTAACATACTGTTTGTTAGCTACTCTATATTTCGGCTTCAGGCCATCAGAAAGAAACAGGCAACAGGCAAAAACCTACTAAAATTTGGTGGTATCACGCTGGCAGTTTTCTTCATCGGATACCTGACTACCCTCCCTTTTATCAAGTTATATTATGACAGCACCTACCGAAAAAGCAATACCCTACGCCCCAGTAGCCAAGCTATCATGGGCAGACTGAACGGTGGATTTAAGATCACTACTTACGTCAATATGCTTGATGGGAACAGTTTTATCGGATTACCTTCCTCGTATAAAAGCGACGTGGGTTCGTTTGAGAAATACATCCGTTTCAAGCCCGAAATAGAAATGGAATATGTGTATTACTACCACCAGACCGAAAACCCCATTCTGGACCGACAATTTCCAAAGCTCAATACCGAACAGCGCCTGGATACCCTGCGGAAATTCAATAAATGGAATTTTGATATCCTTCCCTACGATGCGATCAAAAAACAGGTAGACCTCTCTTCGGAAAACTATCGTTTTGTCCGTGTACTGGAGCGTGAAAATGGAAGGAAGACCTTTCTACGTGTTTATGACGACATGCAACGCGTCCCTATGGAATCCGAAATCAGCGCAGCCATCAAACGTCTGGTTATGGATGAATTACCTGTGGTGGGCTTTGTATCGGGTCATGGCGAGCGAAACAGCAACTCTACCCAAGACCGCGGTTATAAAACCATCACCCAAGAAAAGACGTTCCGTTATTCGATGATTAACCAAGGTTTTGATTTCAAAGAAATTGACCTTTCAATGCCCGTTCCCGAAAATATCAACATCTTGATCATTGCTGAACCACGGCAGGCCTATAATGACCAGGAGTTATCCAACCTGCATTCCTATATCGCCAGTGGCCGCAATATGATGCTTGCCGGAGAACCGGGGCAAGAGGCTATTTTCAATCGCATTGCCACACCATTGGGCGTTAGCTTGGAGCCTGGCATGCTGGTCAAAAAGCAAGAGGCCCTGCAGCCTGACCTGCTGACACTCAAACCAACCAAGGCCGGTGAGGACTTTTCCTATTACCTCAAACCGATGACCCGCCGCGAAGAGGTCGTTACGATGTCCGGTACAGCCGGTATCCTGGTATCGCCACAGTCGCAATTCCAATCCAAAGTACTTTTTGCCTCGGATACGACCGGCACCTGGAATGAGCTTGAAAACCTCAATTTCATTGATAGCAGACCGCTGCTCAACACGACCGCCGGCGAGCGTGAAGGAAGCCGCCCCACTGTGGTGGCGCTATCTCGAAAAGTAGGTAAAAAAGAACAAAAGATACTGGTCACCGGAGATGCGGACTGGATCAGCAATAGCGAACTTTTCATCAAGCGCAATCAAGTCAATGCATCCAACTTTTCTTTGGTCAGCGCAGCTTTCTCCTGGCTTAGTGATGGCGAAGTCCCGGTGGATATGCGTCTACCCGACTCTATTGATAAAAGCCTACGGATCGGCGAAAGCAGCTGGACATATTTTGACTTGCTGATCAAATACATCATACCACTGGGGATGCTGGGTGCTGGTCTCATTATCTGGATCAGAAGAAGGGGGCGTTAATTATGGGATTATTGATAGACAAACAGACGCGGGACGATCTCTCGATCTTTGCCGCTAGAGGAACAGAATCCATCTTTGGACTCTATAACAAAACGGCCACCTCCGGCGGAGCCGAACTACTGGAAGAATGGTTCAATTATCCACTTTCAGATGCTAATGCCATTGGCAAACGTACTGCTACCATCCATTATTTTATGGGGCAGGCAATGCAATTTCCTTTCCAGTCCAGTTGGTTTGACCAGGCTTTATTTTATCTGGATATGGCCGATGAACGTAGCCGTCTACAGACAGGAAATCTGACTTTGAAAGAACGTTTCCAGCAATTTGTCGGTGGCGATACCGATTACAAAAAAGTGGTTTCCGGGATAGTTGCCTGCAGCAAAATCATACACTGCTGGAAAGATCTTATGCGTTCCAGCACCGGCACTGAAATTAGCTTTCGGGAAGAACAAAAAACATGGGCGCTCAAATTTGAGAACAGTGGGATTGACCAGATCCCGCTGCTCAAAGAGAAAGAGCCGCTAAAGCGTGAGACGGTCATCCAGTATGACACGATCCTCCGCTTCGAAGAAAGAGACCTCTTATTGAATATCCTTCGCGATATCTATACCTTTGATGTTTACCTCAGTGTCGCCCAGGTGGCCAATGAGCGACAATTCGTTATACCCCTTGTCGACAGCAGTATGGATCAACAGCTGATCTATGAGGGTGTCTTTCATCCACTGGTCAGGAATGCCAAAGGCAACGACCATAAGATGGACAGTTTACACAATATCACCTTCCTGACCGGAGCCAATATGGCCGGGAAATCTACCTTTATGAAATCTTTGGGTATCGCACTCTATCTGGCGCATATCGGTTTTCCGGTGCCGGCAAAACGTTTCGTATTCAGTCCCCGGGACGGGATTTTTACCTCAATCAACCTGCCCGACAATATCGCGATGGGCTATAGCCATTTTTTTGCCGAGGTGCTGCGCATCAAAAAGGTCGCTCAGCAGCTTGCTGAAGGGCGCCGGCTTTTTGTCATTTTCGATGAAATGTTTCGAGGCACCAATGTCAAGGATGCCTTTGAAGGTACCGTTGAAGTGGTATCGAGATTATACCATCACCCAAGATGTCAATTTGTATTATCTACCCATATTCTTGAAGCTGGCGAGCAGCTGATGCAGGGGTATCCCGATATCAAATTTGTCTTTTTACCCACAACCATGCTACAAGGCAAGCCAAGCTACAGTTATCAGCTGCAGCAGGGTATCTCGGCAGACAGGCACGGCATGATCATTATAGAAAATGAAGGCATCATTGATTTATTAACCTCTCAAAAACAAACGGGCGCATGAGTTTCATCATTGATAAACAAACACATCAGGATCTCAATATTTCCGGGAAATATAAACGCGATTCCATCTTTTCACTTTACAATAAGACCGAGACCTTTGGTGGGGAGCTGCTGCTGGAAAAACTGTTTCAGCAACCTTTTACCAACCTTGACGCCATTGATCGGCAGGCAGCGCTGGTTTCATTTTTCAGGAGTTTACAGCACACCTTTCAGATCAACGCCAATGATCTGGATATTGCGCAGAGTTTTACCAACAGCTATTCAGATCAGGGCTTTGCCTTGACCCTCGCCCATGCCGGCCGCCGCAAGCTGCTGGCCAGCCTGGGTTTAAAAGAAGAGAAAAAACACCTGGAGTCCGGTATCCGGGCCACCCTCCGGATTATGCTGCATCTGGCCGGTTATCTATCCGAACTTCAACAGCAGGACAACAGCGGCCAGCTCGTAGGAAGCATCTTTGAGCAATCGTGGTTGCGCGCAGAATATGAACAGCTGTTGCAGCTACAGCAGAAAATCGAATCCCATCCGGAGGGTATCCCCCTTACGTTGGCCGCTAGCTGTGATTATCAGTTGCGGCACAAGTGGTCCAAAGAGATCCAGCAAAGCCTCTTGGCCATCTATCACATCGACCTTTATCAATCCATTGCCTCCGTGGCCAATGCACGGGGTTTTGTGCGAGCTGAAGTACTTCCAGCAGAAAGACAACATATTCTGCTCGAAAACGTCTACCATCCAACCATTCCCAATGCTGTTGGCAATGACCTGCTGTTTGATGCCGAGAAGAATCTCATCTTTCTAACCGGAGCAAATATGGCGGGCAAATCCACCTACATGAAGAGCTTTGGCATTGCCATTTACCTTGCCCACCTCGGCCTTCCGGTACCTGCCAACAGGATGCAATTTTCCGTGAAAGAAGGCTTGTACAGTTCCATCAACGTGTCTGACGACATCGATATGGGCCATAGCCACTACTATGCGGAGGTGCTCCGCGTCAAGAAAGTCGCCGAATATGTCAACCAGGGCAAAGATATGGTTATCATTTTTGATGAACTCTTTAAGGGGACGAATGTCAAGGATGCTTTTGAAGCCACCCTGACGGTTACCCGTGCCTTCCAGCAGCATCACAATTGCCAGTACCTGATATCCACACATATTGTTGAGGTAGGCCAGCAGCTACAGCAGGAAGATGGCACGGTTCAGTTTGTCTATATGCCTACCCAGATGCGCGGACAGGTCCCCTATTACACTTACCGGTCCGAACAAGGGATCAGCAGCGACAAACATGGTATGGTACTGATCCAGAAAGAAAAAGTACTTGAATTATTAGAACAAAACAGCAAAAACATTTAAAACATGCGACATAAAACCTTATTTTTTAGTCTTCTGGCCCTATCCATCGGATCGTCAACACCCACAACATACAGCTACGCCCAAAAGACAAAGACCACACATACCGTCAGTTCCAACAGTCCCATCCCGCTCGATCCGGCTATTAAGGTTGGAAAACTGGCCAACGGTTTTCAATATTTTATCTTACGGAATAGCGAACCCAAAGAACGGGTGCTGTTTTACCTGGCCAACAAAGTAGGCTCGTTACAGGAAAACGAGAAACAGCAAGGATTAGCTCACTTTTTGGAACATATGAACTTCAATGGGACAACCCATTTTCCGAAAAATGCGCTCGTAGACTACTTACAAAAGTCAGGTATACGTTTTGGTGCCGACCTCAATGCCTATACCGGGTTTGAAGAGACCGTGTACCAATTACCCTTACCGACAACAGATCCGGCACTTTTGCGCCAAGGTATCCTGATCATGCGCGACTGGGCAAATGGCGCTTTACTTGAAGATGATGAGATCGATCAGGAGCGCGGGGTGATCCTCGAGGAGAAACGGCAACGGGGCGGCCTTTCTCACCGTCTCCAGGAAAAAACATTTCCGCTATTGGCCAACCAATCGCGTTATGCATACCGAATGCCGATCGGAACCGATGAAGTGCTCAATAACTTTAAGCATGAAGAGATCCGGAAGTTTCACAAAGACTGGTACCGTCCTGAGCTACAGGCGCTGATCGTCGTTGGCGATATCGACGTCAATGCGATCGAAAAAGAGATTATCGCTCAGTTTTCGGGGCTGAAAAACCCCAAGAACGCGCCACAATCCAAAAGCTATCCGATTTCATTAACAGGAAAAAACCAATTTTTGGCCTTTACGGATCCCGAAGTCACACAAAGCTCTTTACAGATTTTACATAAACAGGAAGCACGCAAAACACGACAGCTAGACGATTATAAAAACTCCCTGGCCAAAGATTTCTTTGTCCAGCTCTGCAATATGCGTTTGGCGGAACAAACCCGAAAATCTACCACGCCTTTTCTGGCAGCATCGTTGAGTAATGGCGCACTTGTCGGCAATATTGAAACAAATGGCATTCAGATTATGCCCAAGCCCGACAGCTTACAGTCCAGTATCAACGCCGTATACTACACATTGGGCCAGGTTGCCACATATGGCTTCACCGAGGCCGAACTCGAGCGATTGAAGTCCGACTATCGTAGTATGCTTGTACAGAGCCTTAAAGAATATGATAAGACAGATTCCAAATCCTTTATGGATCAGATCCTCGCCCATTACCTCAAAGGAGAACCCGCACCTTCTTTCCAATTTCTGCAGCCTATCCTGCTCAATGCACTAGAGGAAATCCGCATGGCCGACATCCTGACCTATGTTAAAGAATTTGAAGGTCATCAGAATCGCGACATGGTATTGGTTTATAATGACGACATTAAATCCGTTCCCAGCGAGTCCATCTTAAGCGGCTGGATCAGTGCGGCCTCAAAACAAGAGGTCAGTGCCTATCAAGAAGAACAGCTCGCGGATCAATTATTGCCGGCTTTATCACAGCCCGGGCAGATCATCAATGAGCAGGAAGATAAACAAGTAGGCACGCAGACCCTTTTGCTCAGTAATGGCGCCAAGGTTATCCTAAAGCCTACAACATTAAAAAACGATGAAATCCTGCTAACTTCCTATAGTCCTGGCGGATATTCCCAGTATTCACTTAAAGATTTCCAGTCCGCAACCAATGCTGTCAATATCGTCACCAATAGTGGGTTAGGTCCTTTTAATTCGCTTCAGCTCTCCCATTACCTCAATGGCAAAAATGCTACAGCCAGCCCTTTTATCAATGAAATCGGTGAAGGCATTAAAGCACAATCCAATCGTGAAGATATTCAGACTGCATTTGAGCTCGTATACGGCTATTTTACAGTGCCTCGTCTAGACAAGGACATCAATAAAACCAATCTTGAAAAAACAAAACTGTCCCTCAAAAACAGGCAGCAACAGGCCAGTACCTTTTTCACTGATTCTATTGCCGCAGCTTTGTACAACAACGACCCACGTAAAACTGCCCCAACTTTACAAAAAATCGAGGAAATTGATTTTGACCGTTCCTTCGAAATCTATAAAGACAGATTTGCGGACGCCTCAGATTTCACCTTTGTGATTGTCGGCAATTTTGACCGTGCCTTTATAGATCCCTATATCAAGCAATATTTAGCCACCTTACCCAATATCAAACGCAGGGAATCGTTTGTGGACAATGGTACTTATCCGCCACAAGAGGGTATCCGCCGCGCTATTTATAAGGGGAAAGAAGAGAAATCCACTGTAGCAATGGCCTATCTGGGCAGCTATGAAGATTACAGCGAATACAATAATCTGCTGATGGACGCACTGTCAAGCAGCCTGACGATTAAGCTTACAGAGCGGCTACGGGAGAAAGAAGGCGGTATTTACTCCATTAGCGTATCGCCCTCGCTGTCCAAAAATCCGAGAAAACGGTTTGGCATGAATATATCGTTCACAACAGCGCCCGGACAGGTTGACAAATTAGTCGCCGCTGCCATTGAGGAGATCGAACTCATCCGTAAGAATGGTCCATCGCAAGAAGATATTGATAAGTACATTGCTGAAAAGCTTCTGAGCAGCAGTCAGCAGGTGCAATATAACGGCTTTTGGTTATCCTACCTATTGAGCAGCTCGGTCGATCAGCTCGATCCGGCACGTGTCTTTCAAGAAAGTGAGCGGATCAAATCCATAACACCTGTGAAGGTAAAAGAACTGGCGCAAAAATACCTGAAACCAAACCATCTGTTTCAATTTACACTCTATCCAGAGCAATAATTCGCTGTTGTTTATTTTATTATATCAGTCATCTCCGGGTGACGGAGCCGTTTGGGGAAATCTCAAACGGCTTTATCGTCCGTATGGGGAGTGCAGATGAAATTGCTTATCATTCGTCCAGATCGTACAGGTATTTCCAGGAGGTCACATATTCCCAGAGCTGGCCGGGCAACCTGCTTTCCTTTCTATTTTCCTTTCGGTTGAGCAGTTCATCAAAATCTTTTGACATGACAAATACGCGGAGGTCAGCTTGGTCGATCAAGGTGAGATAGTGTGCAAATACCTGTTTTATTTGCACTGCATTTTGGTCATCCTTTACCGCAATATCCCGATCTACTTCCTTGTCAAATAGGGCGTCAGGTACTCCCTCAACAACCAGCTTAATGACTTTACCGTCGGCTTGCCAGGTCAAGGCGATATTGATATGGATACCTGAGATATCCCCATCTTCAAACTTTTTTGGCAGACCGAAATAATTCAGTTTAGCCGATGGAAATTGATTGGAAATTTTATTGAACACTTCCGTAATCGTATTTTTAGGCATCTTTTTCTGACGGAGCCCCATGCCTTGGTTATGTTTGTTGGCATCTACGTAGAATTCGAGGTTATCGAAGGAGCTATTTCCGATTTTGGCGGCAGCACTTTCCGACAATTGCCTATTTTGGATGCCAAAAGTTTTGAAACGATGCAGCGAGTCATTTTTGCTCAGTAGCGCAGATTGATAGACAATAGCCGTTTTATTGGATGATTGTGTTAATTCGTCTGCAAGTTGCATGGGATTGATCAAATCCATGGTTTCCATATCCTGCAGATAAAGCGGCCGACTTTTATTGAAGTCTAGTTCTGTCGCGTCCCAGGGCAGCCTACTTTCCAACACTTTCCCACGCTCCTGTTTTAGCGCAGCGGTCGCCTTTTCATAGTCAGCCTTTGAGATAGGAATATAGTTGAGTACAAATTTTTTATCTTCATCGCCTGTTCCCTGATAATAAAAATTGATGCAGAGCGTATCTTTGCCGGCCTTTATTCCATAGATACTGTCCAATAGACTATTGTTGAGCAGTTTTATCCGCGTATTGGTAAACGAAGTAAATTCCTGTTTTTGCACCCTCTTTACATCAGGATAAGGGATGAGAATATCATTTCCATTAACGGCCAAATAAGGGTAAGCTTTGGTCAGCATTTCCATGTAGCTCAGTGTTATTCCGCGCATAGGTTCGCGGTTGATCTTATGGGAGGATACCGCCACCCAATAAGATTCCTGAACCTGTGCCTGACAAGCTGTCGAAGAAAATAAAATACTGCATATT
Organism: Sphingobacterium sp. UBA7625; assembly: GCF_002484085.1. Taxonomy (NCBI): domain Bacteria; kingdom Pseudomonadati; phylum Bacteroidota; class Sphingobacteriia; order Sphingobacteriales; family Sphingobacteriaceae; genus Sphingobacterium; species Sphingobacterium sp. UBA7625. Next base: position 93,006 of record NZ_DLJD01000003.1, on the reverse strand, counting down.
AAGATTCCGATGTATTTCATGGAGGAGAGCATTATATGGTAACGAAAATAGACAAATTATCTATTAAACAGCTTCTATTGGGAAAAAGTTCTGATCTGATCAACCAAAGAGATGCGCTTGTCTCAACGGGCGACCTGCCCCAAAACTGACGACTTTGCCGATCTACTGTCTACCCCCTTGCAGGCAAAAGTTTCACATTACTTTTGTTATCAATATTAGGTAAAAGACATAGAGAGTTTATAAGCCATCCTAGAGCCAGGTACAGTTGCTGGTTTGCTAAAAGATACGGTCTCGCTAACGGCCGCCTATTTATGGCAACAGCTCCGTAACGGCGATGCTCGCCCGAAAAAAGACTGTGAGAAATTGGCTTCTAATAAGAATCCCGTTCCAATCCCTTATTTTTGTAAAAAGATTTTTTGTATGAAATTAGCGAAGGAAATTTTTGAGGAACCCGAAGTCGCCAATTCTTTTCTGATCGAACCGTTTGGTGAGTCGATGCTAAGTGCGACAGCATCCAGCCGCCTACGTTATCATCAAATCTTGCTCTTAGAACGGGGCACGGGCAGTCTGACGATTGACAACAATACCTTCGAAATAAGCGACAATTGCGTTTTCCTGATGTCAAAAGGCCAGGTGCTCACCTTTAATTCGATAAGGGATACCGACGGATATAAAATTTCTTTTGGCGATTGTTTCTGGGAAAAAGCACCACAAAGTGCCAGTAACTGTAAAGCAGTGCTGTTTAACAATACAAATGCCAACCATCAATTGCAGCTCAGTCCCACAGAATTCGGTGAACTGTCCTTTCTATTCCGTGCCTTGCATGCTGAATATGGCGCCAGCAACTATATCAACCAACAAGACGCCCTCGCCGCATACTTAAAAATCATTATGATAAAACTGGCCAATGTAAGGCTGACTGAAGAGGCGACTTTTGACAGCCAGGATTATATGCTGTACCGGAATTTCATGGAGCTGCTCAGTTCCCGTTATCGCAGTCATCATGCCGTGATCGAATACGCTACACTGCTCAATATCACTGCACGCCGGCTAAGCGAACTATGCAAAAGATGCAGTGGGCTCGGTGCCAAAGAATTGATCAACGGCCAAATTATTGCCGAAGCCAAACGACGCCTTCAGTTTAGTTCCGCCACTATCAAGCAGATCGCCTACGAACTGCATTTTAATAGTCCCGAGCAGTTCAGTCATTTTTTTAAGAACAACGTAAAACAGTCGCCTGCAGAATTCCGCTTGCGAGCTGTCGGTATTGGGGCATGATCCATGTAGGTCCCAGGTGATTTTGACATGCCAAACGTATTTATTGGCATTATCCGGTGCCTACCAAGACGATAACTTTGTAAAAAATTTGAGCACAAGACCGAAACCACTTTTGGGAATATCAAGGCCGATGTGTGTGCGTTTATGATCCCCAATTTTAAAAGAAAAAATTTCTGCGATTGCATCCTGCACTCGCCATGGAGCGAATAAGTTTATTCCCAGTACAGTTCATGGTTTTTCGCAGGCCGGCAAACCATGAACTGTACCTCCTTCCAAGTTGTCTGATCGCTTTGATCCGCCTCGGAGTGAAGGGACCGGCAAAAGTTCGGCGTCCATCTGTATCGCAAACGCAATCTTCCTAATTTTGACCAAAGCTTGAACATGCGGGCATTCTTTTGCTTTGCTAATTAAATTGTACGATGAACACAGTTAAACATATCGGTAAAAATATTGAATCACCAGAACTGCAGGTCCCATCTTTTTCTATGGTAGCTATCCTCTCCCTAGGAACATTCATAATATTGATTGCCGCGCAGTCACTGGCCTTTGATATGACACATTCCCTTTTTGCGGCAATTATTACCACACTATCGGAGCGCAAAGGGGTTGCAGCGGACAGGCGGCGTTACAGCCGATCATACGTTTTAAATTATCACCAATTATTTGCGTATAATAATTAAATTTGTTCCATAACAATGAAATAAATGTTCGAGATTTTCCAAAAATACCTTACTGATAAAATAGAACTTTCCGATGAGGAACTGCAGTTAATAGCATCTGTTTGCAAACAAAAAAAACTCCGCAAGAAACAGTTTCTTTGTCAGGAAGGAGATATTTGGCATTATAATGCTTTTATCTGCAGAGGTTTGGTAAAAACCTTTTCCATCGCTGAAAACGGAACAGAACACATCATCAACTTCGCTCCCGAAAATTATTGGACAGGCGACCGGGAAAGCCTCCACAGTGGAAATCCCTCAAGGTTCAACATAGACGCTATCGAGCCTACAGAAGTGATTTTGATTGAAAAATCAAATTTTGAAAAGCTATGTGCAGAAATTCCGCAGTTAAACCAGCTGGTTAATCAGATTATTCAGAAAAGCTTTATTGTTTCACAAGGCCGAATTTTAGCGAACATCAGTTTCACTGCAGAGGAAAAATATCAAAATTTCCTTGAAAAATATCCTCATATCGTCAATCGTATTCCGCAGCACATGATTGCATCTTACATTGGAATCACTCCCGAAACCCTTACCAGACTTCGTAGAAACATGTTCAAGAAATAAAACATTCATTTTCATTGACATTTGTTTGCTATTTTTTCGAGCTTTTGTCAATGGAAGAAAGCCTGCTGTTCTTGCATCTTTGTCTTATCAGAATAACAATTAAAAAGTAGACAAAATGGACAAAATAGTTTTTATCACAGGAACAAGCACAGGCTTTGGAAAATTAACAGCAACAACACTTGCCAGCGCAGGATACACCGTCATTGCAGGAATGCGAGGCATTTCAGGAAAAAATAAAGCCGTAGCCAACGAGTTGGGAGCACTCCCAAATATAGAAGTCGTTGAAATCGATGTAACCGATGATTCTTCGGTAACCAATGCTTTCGAAAAAGTGCTTCAAAAATATAGTAAAATTGATGTATTGGTAAATAACGCCGCCGTTTCAGGTTTTGGATTACTGGAAGCCTATAGTTTGGACAGCATCCGACAAATGTTTGAAGTAAATTTCTATGGCGTTATCCGAACTTATCAGGCTGTACTGCCTTCTATGAGAGCACATCAAAGCGGTTTGATTATCAATATCAGTTCCGGTGCAAGCGCACACACCTCTCCTTTTATGGTTCCGTATTTTGCTTCCAAGTTTGGCGTGGAAAGTATTACGGAAGGTCTGCAGGACGAATTAAAACAGTTTAATATCGACAACGTCTCCATCCAGCCGGGAGTTTATCCAACCGAAATGAATACAGGCGAAAAAACAGGCGTCAATGCAGATAAACCTGAAATCGCAGCACACTACGATCCGGTGGCAACTGAGCAATTCAATGCCATTGGCGCAGCATTATTCGGCAAGATGAAGGAATTCAATATGAATCCCCAAACTATTGCAGACGGAATTTTGCAATTGATTCAAATGAAAGAAGGTTCCCGTCCGCTGCGTTTCCCGCTGGATGCAGTAGCCCAGGGAACAGATTTGGAGTTCATCAATGCAAGAGCCGACTTGAAGGCTAAATGGCTTGCAAAATATAGCAATTAACTCATTACAAAATATCCAAAAAAAAGGTTGAAGCATTTACGCTTCAACCTTTTTTTATTTCTAAACATCAAAGCCAAAGCTCCATTGAAGCTTACATAAAGTTCAATTTCATTGACATTTGTTTGCTTTTTTTTCAAGCTTTTGTCAATGGAAAAAGGCTGCAGAATGTTGGAAATTTGCTTTATAAATAACGACAAAAGATTATCACAATGAGCAAATTAAAAAAACACATCAAAGCCAACGCAGCAGCAGTAGCAAGTGCACTTTTATTATCGGCAACAGTTTCAAACAGTTCGGCACAGGAAAAAGCAGGAATCCTTGGAGTGGACCATGTGGGAATCAATGTTCCGGATATGGAACAGGCCGTAAATTTTTTCACGGATGTTTTGGGATTTTCAGCAGTAACAAGTTTAGGCCCTATCCCTTTGGACGATGCATGGAAAAAGAATAATCGTATGAATCCCAAAACCGGTCCGGTATCCTTCAAAATGGTAAAAGCCGGAACGGGAGCCAACATCGAATTATTCGAATATCAGGATAATAAAGGAAGTTCACAACAGCCCGGAGGAGACGATATCGGGGCGAGCCACATGGCTTTTTATACCAATGATATCAACAAAAGTGTAGCATATCTTAAAAGCAAAGGCGTACAATTTTTAGGAGAACCGTTTTTGATGCCATCAGGAGATACAGAAGGCGAAACTTGGGTTTATTTTGTCACACCTTGGGGTTCTAAAATGGAATTGGTTTCTTACCCGAACGGAAAAGGCTACGAGAAAAAAAATCCAGCAACGATTTTATGGTCACCTAAAGATGCTGTGAAAAACCAAACTGAAAAAACAGATTCAAAACCATTTTCTGAAAATGAAATAAAATCTTTAGTAGAAGGACATTTAGCCATTTGGAACGAAAGAGACCTTAAAAAACGTGAAGCTTTGATGGCAAAAATTTATGCTGATGATATTGAAATGGTAGACAGTCATTTTATCGCAGTTGGTCACAAAGAAATCAATGGTTTTGTGGATGGATTACAACAGAAAAATCCACATGCTAAATTTTCTCATCTCAAAGCGATAGACGTTAATCACAACATTGCACGGCTCTACTGGCAAAACGGAACTCCCGAAAAACCCGATGCCGTAACAGGAATGGATCTTTTCGTTTTCGAAAACGGTAAAGCTGTGAAACTATATGTTTTTGTTGACAGCAAAAAATAGTTTCTCTCTTAAAATCTTAAACAAACTTTAAAGATAAACAAATCGGTGAATGAGGATTCATCAACAAGATTCTTGTTCAATTATTCAAAAATTTTATCAAACTCCATTTTTTAACATTTAAAATAAAATAGTATGAAAGCATCAGTAATCAATCCAAATTCAGCCAACGAAACACTCATCCGTGAATTGTACAGAATCGCAGAAGAACAGGATACACAAGGTTTTGTCGATCTTTTTGCAGAAGACGGCTATTTCTGGGACGTATCTGCAGGGACCAAGTATTATGGGCAAGACATCGGCAAAACTGTAGATGTTTACGCAACAGCTTTTCCGGACATGCACAGGGAATTGTATGATCTCTATGTCTTGGAAAACGAGGATACTGTAGTCGTAGAATTATCTTTAAACGGAACTCATAAAGGCCCGCTTGAGTTACCTTCCGGAACTATTCCTTCGACAAATAAAACAATGCAGACACCGTGTTGTGATGTTTTCAAAATCGAGAACGGAAAAATAAAATCATTCCATTGTTACACTGCCGCAACGATACTTTTAGGTCAGCTAGGCATCTTCTAAATACTTTAAACCCATCAAGGCAAGTGACGAATCATTTGCCTTGATCTAAAAATTAAAATCAAATCAAATGAAGAATATAATAGAATTATTGAATTGGAGGTATGCCACAAAAAAAATGACGGGAGAGAAAATCCCTTCTGAAAAAATTAACACTATTTTGCAAGCGGCTCACCTCGCTCCTTCCGGAATTGGTTTACAGCCTTACGAAATCATCGTTATCAGTAATCCCGAAATCAAAAATAAAATATTGCCCATCGCCATGCATCAGCCTCAGATCGTAGAATCTTCACATCTTTTGGTTTTTGCAGTCTGGGACGAATACTCGAAAGAGAGAATTGATCACGTATTCGATTATCTGACAGAAAAACGTCATGTTGATTCTGCTAAATATGACAAACAGAGAGAATTTTCTAAGCGGTTTTTCGGAAATATGAGTATCGAGGAAAATTTTCATCATGCAGCCAAGCAGGCGAATATTGCTTTAGGTTTAGCAATTGTTCAAGCGGCTTCTGTAGGAATAGATTCTACGCCGATGGAGGGTTTTGATCCGATAGCGCTTGACAAATTTTTGAAACTTCCGTCCAAAGGTTTAAGAAGCTCGATGCTGCTTGCTTTGGGATACAGAGACGCGGAAAATGACTGGAATCTCAAACTGGAAAAAATTCGCAAACCCTTTGAAGAGTTTGTGACCTTTCTTTAATCACTAATTTTAAATAAAATAATATGAATCATTCACAAAAAATTGGAACATCCACTAATCACGATAAAACACAAACCACAGGCATTACGGTGAGCGCTTACTACAAAGTACATCCCGATGACAGACAGGTTTTCATTGATGCCGTTATGCCTGAAATGATTGCCGCAAATGAGCTGGAGGGCTGTATTTATTATGCTTTTTCACAAGACTTGACTGATGAAAATACATTTCATCTTTTGGAAGGCTGGAAAGATGAAGAAGCCTACGAACGTCACGAAAATTCGGAAACGTTTCTGAAAGCTTTGAGTACGGTTGTGAAAAACGTGAGAATTCTTGACCGTGAGGGAGTTCGCTACGACGTGTCAAAAATTCATATCGACGACCCGCGCGGAAAGGTATGATTAAGATTTCAATGAACGCCTGTTCACTTTAATGTAAAAAATCAAAATTGTCATGCGGTAGTCCTAATCATCAATATGAGACAAAAGTACAGACCAGTTTGTCTATTTAAAATTTTAATTGTTAACTTTGTGTAGTAAAATAATCAGTATAATGTCATTACCAAAAGAAAGAATTCTAGACAAAGCACTTGACCTTTTTGCTAATCAGGGCTATAATTCAACTGGAATAAATCAGATTATTTCTGAAGCAAATGTCGCTAAAGCAAGTTTTTATCAGCATTTCAAATCTAAGGAAGATCTTTGTGTCGCATTCTTGGAGGCAAGACACAAGTATTGGTTTGATCAGCTGTACAATTTCACAAATGACAAAACTGACGTAAAATCAAAAATTATTTCCTCCTTCGACTTTTTGATCCATATGAACGCAAAGGAAGATTTTAGAGGCTGTAGTTTCTTAAATATCCTTGCAGAAATACCCAACGATAATATGAAGATCCTGAAAGTAATTCAGGAGCACAAAAAAGATCTGAAGGACTATTTTTCCTCACTTGTAAGTGATGAAAATAGCTCAGAACATATCTATTTGCTATTTGAAAGTTCCATTATGGAAAGCAAAATGTTTAAATCAAATCAATTGATCGAACGGTCAAAGATGATTGTCGACCGTTTGATTTAGAAAAAAAGTCACTTATAGTGGTAAACAAGTGACTTTGGAGTTTGAAATAAATAAGTGGAACTAGCTAATCCAAACAATTTGTTGTCAGTTCCACTTATACAAATCATGCCTATTTAAATTTGCGATCCTCTTCATTTATCGCTAAGTCGTTGATACTTGCGTACCGCTTTCTCATTAAGCCATTTTCGTCGAATTCCCAGTTTTCGTTACCATAGGCCCTGAACCATTGACCATCCTTATTCATATACTCGTATTCAAATCTCACAGCAATACGGTTATCGGTATGCGCCCAGTATTCTTTTTTTAGTTTATAGTTCAACTCTCTTTTCCATTTGTCGGAAAGAAACTCGACGATGGCTTCTCTTCCATTGACAAATTTGTCTCTATTCCTCCATTCGCTGTCAATTGTGTAGGCTTTTGAAATTTTCACTGGATCCTGTGTGTTCCATGCATCTTCTGCAGCTTGAATTTTTACCAATGCAGTTTCAAATGTAAACGGCGGTAGTGGGTGTTTCTGTTCCATTTTTTTAAAATTTAATTGTGTCAACTATTTGTTATATATAAACATCCGATCGTAATTTCCTTTAATTCTTTGATCAGTTTGGCAATTGCGATAGGACAAATGTATAACAAAAATACAAAACAGACAAACTTGTCTGTCTATATTTTAAAATAATTTTATTTTTAATAGAATTAACAGCAGCTGGACCCCAAAATCAATGGTCGATAACAGGTTCTCAATCGATAAGCAGCAGTGGTAAAATTAACGCCTCCCCAGGTAGAGGGAGGCGCGATATGAATAGCAGCGTGGAGTCACAGGAAAATCGTGTTATTTCCGGTGAATTTAAACAGTAACATTGGAATCAATCAGTTCAGCTGGGACTTTCTGAATTCCAGCGGTTTCATCCCCGTCTGCTTTTTAAAAAGCAGGGTAAAATACGATGGATTTTCAAAGCCTAGTTCATAAGCAATTTCAGCAATACCTTTTTCGCCCAGCCGCAGTAAGTTCTTCGCTTCTGAAATCATAAAAATATGGATCAGCTCCATGGCCGTCTTGCCCGTTTCCTGCTTCAGCAGGTCACTTAGGTAGCGTGGCGACACAAAGAGCTGATCGGCCAGAAAGGCCACATTGGGCAGGCCGCTTTTCGCCAGGAGGCCCTGATTTACATAATTCCGAAGCTGATCGTTAAACTTGGATGCTGTTTTGCCGATCACCTGCGCCCGATCAATAAACTGTCTTTTGTAATAGCGCTGCGCATATTTCAGGATGGAGGAAACATGGCTCAGCATAATTTCACGGCTGTATTCGTCCGGATTATTATCGTATTCGTCCTGGATTTTTGCGTAAAGTTCCAAAATTAGCTGTTCCTCTTTTGGGGAAAGATGCAGCGCCTCGTTCACTTCATAATCGAAAAAGCTGTATTTTTCAATTTCCTTGAACAGCTCATGCCCATGCAGGTAGTCTTCGTGAATCATCAACATATAGCCCCTTTCTTCGAACTCCAGGTTTTTCATCTCGATGATCTGCCGCGGTTTCGCAAAGAAGAGACATCCGTTATCGTGATCGTAGCGCGTACGGCCGTACATCAAATTGCCGGATTTAATTTTCTTGAACGCGATCACATAACAGTCGGTGGTAAATTCCCTATCCCCCAGCTTACAATCGGAAAGACAGCTGACCATGCTGAAGAGTGGATGCTGCGGAGCGTCCCAAAGATTGCCCAGGTGTAATTCTGTCAGGGTTCTATAATGTTGCATCGGTTTTCATTTTATTAAAGTTAGAAAATATTCTGTTTTTTAATGTCCGTGCGCTGCAATACTGACCTCTTTCCAGCTTTGGATGTCTTCAAGCCTTTGCGTATACACATCATTCATGGCCTGATAGGCAATTTTACCGAACAAAATGCGCTTGGGCGGATTTTCACTGTCAATAATGTTTAGCACAGGTGCTACTGTAGCTTCCGGTTTGCCCCAAATAGCGGGATTGTCTCCGGTCGCTGCAAAGGCTGCACGCACGGGCTCGTAATCCGTAATATCCGAAGAAGTTTGAGCGGCAGATGCTCCCGCCCAGTCTGTTGCAAAACCGTTGGGTTCAATCAAGGTCGTTTTGATACCCAGGTGCTCCGTTTCCGAACCGATTGTTTCAATCAATCCCTCTACGGCAAATTTCGAAGCATTGTATAAACCCAATAACGGAAGCGTAGTAAGTCCAAGAAAACTGGAAACCTGAATAATGTGACCGCTCTTTTGTGACCGCATAATCGGCAATACAGCCTGCGCCACCCACAAAGATCCGAAAAAGTTCGTTTCCATCTGATCACGGGCCTGCTGTTCGGAGGTTTCTTCGGTGGTACCAAATAAGCCAAATCCCGCATTGTTGATCAGCACATCGATGCGTCCAAAATGGTCTTTGATCTTGTTAACTGCGGCAAAAACATCTTCACGGTTGTTCACATCCAATTTCACTTCGAGTATATTGTCGCCATAAGCAGCTTTCAGATCTGCCAGTGCAGCAATATTTCTTGCTGAGGCGGCAACTTTATCGCCCCGTTGAAGTAAGGCCTCAGCCCATAATTTTCCAAATCCTTTGGAAGCTCCTGTTATAAAAACTATTTTGCTCATCGTTATTCTTTTTGTTTATCCAAAATTACCGTTATTGGTACGGGGAGACTAACTCATTTCAGCTGAAGAATAGCACAGATTTACGGAGGTCAATGGTTCTAACGTTTTTATGAAGCCAAGAAAAATGTTTTTTTTTGAGAAGAAGGGAAATAGAGAAACTACTTTAACAATTTAAGCATATTCATTTTATAAATTTTTCCAATTGGAACCTGATAATTTGATATAAAAATCATGTTGCCTTCCACACTGTTGATCTGCTTAGGGGCAACTGCAAATGATTTATGTACCTGTACAAAATCATTTTTAGGTAACTGTTCCAAAAAAGCAGAGAATTTTTCACGAATGGTAATAGGCCCGGTTAGGGTTATTATTTTGGTGTAGTTGCCCGTTGCTTCAATGTATAAAATGTTTTCTGTTTCCAGTTGAATGTGCTTTTTATTGCTTTGAACAAAGATTCGATTTGGAACGTCATCTTTTTCAGCGGGAACCTTTTGACCGATAGAACTCATCGATTTATTAACAGCTTTTAAAAACCGTTCAAAACCAAATGGTTTTAGCAGATAATCCGAAATATTATGCTCGTATCCTTCGAGCGCAAATTCCTGATAAGCTGTTGTCACGATTACCATTGGTGGGCTTTGCAAGGTTTTCAAAAATTCAAAACCTTTTAAAACAGGCATATTCAAATCTAAAAAGATTAAATCCACTTCATTTTTGTGTAAGTATTCCAGGGCTTCCAACGCATCATAACAGTTTTTCATCAAACGCATATTTGGTATCAAATCGCAATATCCTTTAATGATATCGTGGGCAATATGTTCATCGTCGATGATTAAATAACTGATCATAATTGTTTGAGCACTAGTGTTACTTTATAAATATTTTCATTCACGGAAAAAGTCAATTCATGTTGATCTGGATAAATTAATTCCAATCTCCTTTTGAGATTTTTTAGGCCAATTCCGGATTCTCTATCTCTTTTTTCAAAACTGTTTTCAATGACGAAGCAGATTTCTTTTTGTGAAGTTATTAAATTCATTTTTATATAAGCATTCTCTATCAAATTTTCCACGCCATGTTTAAAAGCGTTTTCTAAAAGTATGATAAAAAGCAAGGGAGTAACTGTTCGATTTTCATCAATATTATATTGAAAATCGACGTTTATCAGCTTATGGTAACGCATTTTGTGGAGTTCGATATAGTTTTCCAAAAATTCAATTTCTTCCTGAATCTGTACTTTTTCCTTTTCGCCTTCGTAGATGCTGTAACGCATCATATCTGAAAGTTTTAAGATCAATTCTTGCGCTTTTTGAGGATCCTTTACCACCAGGCCATACAAATTGTTGAGTGTATTGAAAAAGAAATGTGGACTCACCTGGCTTTTCAGCAGCATCAATTCCGCTTTCATTTTTTCATTTTTTAATTTAATGATGGACACAATCTGTTTGATCAACCAATAAACTCCTAAAGAAATCAAAGCCACACAGAGCAAGCTATAGAAACCAATAATTGGAATACTGATTTTCGAACTGAAATTTTCGAAAAGAACCACAGATTCTTTTTTCGATGCTAATACCATAAAGAATATGACTATGATTGGTGTTATTGCTAAAACCACAGCACTCGCTGTAAGCATATTCGTCCTTTTGTTCATTCTTTTTAAGATCATAGTCACAAAAGTAAATCATTAAAATCTGTCGGTAAAAATAAGTTGATAAACAATCGATAGCAGGTTTTGAACGTATGAAAATACATGATGAAAGCACTTTAAGTCCCCGTTATCCATGTTTGCCCCAAATGTCGAACAGTTCGTCCCATTTATTTTACCGGGACTGAAAGTGATCATAGGTTTGTTCAACACAAATCGAATCAAAATGGACAATCTTAGTATTTCAAATCTTTCAAAAACCTATCCAAATGATATAAAAGCACTACAAAATATAACGCTAGAAATTCCTCAGGGAATGTTTGGTTTGTTAGGGCCAAATGGTGCCGGAAAATCCACACTAATGAGAACAATAGCAACATTGCAAGAGGCAGACTCCGGTACTGTGAAACTCAGAGAACTGGATGCGCTAAATTTACATGCTTACACAGTGCCACATCAAAAAGACCATTTTTGCATCTTCGTGGTCCGGGAAGACGAGCTACAACTACAGATCGAAGACCTACAGTACATCCTATAGCGGAAATACGGATATCATTCAACTAGAATCTAAAGGAACTTTATCGTACTAGCTCCACTGGATTTTATATTTCTTTTATCCGTTGATTTTCTAATCATGAATTGATTGGACAATACAACTTTTTTAATAGTTCGTTCATGCGCTGTTTCAGCCAATCTTTTTACCATCTGACACTTTCTATTTCAGAACATCATATATCTGTATTGGAATAAAATGATGAAAGGTGAAGGTATTTAGTCTTGTGTAACCGATGTAACAGACTATCTCTTTTTATAAGCTGAAATTTGTAACAATAAAATAAATAAATAATATAATTTATGGAATGGATTTTAGAACCTTGGCCGTGGTATGTTAGCGGACCATTGATTGCATTGACGATGTGTATCTTGCTTTATATAGGTAAAAATTTTGGAATGTCGTCCAATTTAAGAACACTATGCACTATGTGCGGTGCCGATAAAACCTGTGATTTTTTCTGTTTTAATTGGAAAGCACAACGCTGGAATTTATTGGTAATGACCGGAGCTGTCATCGGCGGCTTTGTAGCTTCAACTTATCTATCTGATAATCAGACACCAGATCTAAATCCAAAAACAGTTGAGCATTTAAAGGAAATAGGTTTTGAAAGTGCAGGGAAAGCGTATGTACCCAGAGAACTTTTTGGACCGGAAGCTTTTTCAGATCCTAAAACATTCGCTCTACTATTGATAGGAGGCATATTGGTTGGTTTTGGAGCACGTTACGCAGGTGGCTGCACATCTGGACACGCGATATCAGGTATCAGTAATTTACAGTTACCGTCGTTGATTGCTACCATTGGATTTTTCATTGGCGGGTTGATTATGGTCCATCTTATTTTTCCTTTAATTTTTTAACACGAATGAAACGGCTGGTTGTAACTAAACTTTCTCAACCAATAATGGCACAAGAAAACCACGCAAAATTTTCAGCTAGATGTTTCCGTGATATTTACTTACAGCTGTTTTTATCTGACTTGAAAAAACCTTCCGTTATATGTATGGCAACAAAACAAAAACGAGCATAACATACAATTGGCTGCACAAAAAAGCGATTACAACCAATTAAATCTAATAACAAATTTTAATTTCTAAAAACAATGAAAAACATAGTTTATCTTATTATAGGAACATTTTTCGGGATTGTTATGTACAAATCCGAAGCCGCATCGTGGTTCAGAATTTATGAAATGTTCCAGTTCCAATCCATTCACATGTATGGATTAATGGGAACAGCTTTAGCTGTGGGGGTTATTATTGTTCAGTACATCAAAAAAAACAAAGTAAAAGACGTGAATGGGAATCCTATTGTCATCGCAGATAAAGACAAAAGTATTCCACGCTATTTAATCGGCGGTATTCTTTTTGGTTTAGGCTGGGCATTGGCAGGAGCTTGTCCGGGTCCAATGTTTGTATTGACCGGAGCTGACTATATCCCAATTTTAGTCGTAATTTTAGGAGCACTATTAGGTACTTGGTTCTATGGTCTGATAAAAAACAAACTACCACATTAAATCAAAATAGATATGGAAGAGTTAATCCGTGAAACCTATCGGGGAATATTCGAAAAAGAATTAATTGAAGAAATCATTTCTGTCGCTAAAATTGTCGAATTTAAAGAAGGCGATGTATTGATCGATATTGGCAAGTACATAAAAACCATACCCCTGTTGATCAAGGGAGCCATTAAAATCATGCGGGAAGATTTTGATAACGGCGAACTTCTGTTATACTTCCTAGAAAAAGGCGACACCTGTTCCATGACACTTACCTGCTGTATGGGTGATAAAAAAAGTGAAATTCGTGCCGTGGCAGAAAATAACGGTCTGGTAGCTATGATTCCAATTGGTAAAATGGAAGAATGGATGGGTAAATATAAAAGCTGGCGTGCGTTTGTTTTTAAAAGTTACAACAACCGTTTTAATGAAATGCTGGCAGCAATAGACAATATTGCCTTCATGCACATGGACGAACGCCTTTACAGCTATCTCCTGGAAAAAAGCAAGATCAACAATTCGAGTATTATCACTAAAACCCACCAGGAGATTGCTTACGAACTGAACAGTTCGAGAGTGGTAATTTCACGATTACTGAAAGCATTGGAAAATGAAGGTAAAATAAAACTAAACCGCAATAGCATAGAATTGTTAAACTAACGCCATGGATCCAGTAAATGCTTCATTAATGGTGCTAAAACACCATTGTTTGGACATAAACTTTTATCTATTATAAAAAAATAGTCTTGTAACATATGTTACTGTATAGGATATAAGCAGTTTATAATTTTGTAATGTAAAATTTAAAATCTTAAACATTATGTTTTTTCAACACGTATATGATAAAAGTTTAGCCCAGGCAAGTTACTTTATAGGTTGTCAGGCTAAAGGTGAAGCCATCGTAATTGATGCTCAACGAGATATTGATGTATATCTGGAAATTGCAAAGCAAAACAACATGAAAATTACCCACCTTGCCGAAACACATATCCATGCCGACTACCTGTGTGGATCGAGAGAATTGGCCGCGGTAACAGGAGCCCAGATGTATCTTTCGGACGAAGGTGGCGAGGATTGGCAATATCAATTTCCGCATGTAGGATTGAAGCACGGAGATAAAATTAACGTAGGTAATCTTAGCCTGGAAGTATTGCACACACCTGGTCACACACCAGAAAGCATCAGCTTTTTGTTGACGGATCATCCGGCGACGGACAAACCGGTTATGGTATTCACAGGAGATTTCGTTTTTGTAGGCGACATCGGCCGTCCCGATTTATTGGAAAAAGCGGCAGGGCTTATCGGTACACAGGAAAAAGGAGCTAAGCAGATGTACCAATCCATTAAGCGTTTTGCCGAATTACCGGAATATATACAGGTATGGCCGGCCCACGGGGCAGGTTCGGCCTGTGGTAAAGCTTTGGGCGCAGTGCCGAGTTCTACGGTAGGATACGAAAAAATTCGCAACTGGGCTTTTCAATACGAAAATGACGAAGCCGGATTTATAAAATACCTGTTAGAGGGTCAGCCGGAACCGCCGAAGTATTTTGCGATGATGAAGCATCTGAACAAAGTAAACCGCAGCCTACTGGTTGAGGTTCCGAAACATCCTAAATTGTCCAAAGAACAGTTTCTGACAGCATATAACAACGGACTTAAAGTTATTGATGTACTCGCAAAAACAGATTTTGCCAAAGGATTTATTCCCGGAAGTATCAATATTCAGGGCAACAACTCATTTTCCACATGGGCAGGTTGGTTACTCAATTATCAGGAACAGTTCGTTTTAGTTGCCGACGATCATCAAATCGAAGATCTGACCAGAAAACTGATGCGGATAGGCCTAGATAACATCTACGGATATATTTCCAATGTGGAAGATTTAGGACTGGAACTGGAAACCGGAGACATTATCGGTATCGAAGAATTCAAATCTTATATCAGTAATCCAGAAGCTCAGATCGTGGATGTGAGAGGTAGTTCCGAGTATAATACGTACCATATAGCGGGAGCGGACAATGTTTTCGTAGGCACATTACCTGATCATTTAGACAAGTTCAGTAAAGACAAACAAATCGTTATTCACTGCCAAAGTGGTGATAGAGCTACGATTGCCCAATCCCTTTTAGCTAAATATGGTTTTAAAAATGTAAAAACCTATTCTGCCGGAATGAAAGAATGGATGGAGCAATCAGTTATGTAGTGGTAATAAAAGCTTGTGTATAATGCCAGGAATTGATCCCCCCTGGCATTACTTAAAACATTACTTTCGTTTGAATTTTGACCATTTACCCAGCAACCGGCTCGTAGCAAAGCTCACCAGCGTACCCAGGACAGCAGTCAGCACCGTCTGCAGTACGTCGCCCAGCGAGATGCTGGCCCAGATGGAGCAGAGTGTGCCACCGATTGTTGAGATACGGATATCATTTAGTTTCATCCCCATCCCTCCTTTCCTCCAAGACGATATTACTTTGATCACCTTTGGCTTCAGGCCGATCCAACTGTTCTGGCGGTGGCTTATCCTCTTCTAAAACCTGCTCCACGATCCCCAGTCCCAATGCAATATACTTTAATATATTTCCGGCTTTTCCCGGCAGTTTGACCGGCGCCAGCAGGACCACCTGCAGCACTGCTCCTATTTTGTTTAAGATTTTTTTCATGATTTTTACTTCTTAAATAGACAGGATGAGTGATCATTCGCTATATTCCTTGGTGCAATTGCTTTTGCCCAAAGGCTAAATGAATTCAAACTCACTTCTTTCAAACATGAATTCATTTTTAACGCCCTTGGACTTCATCAATTTGCAGTCGGAATTTGAGGCTACTGATCCCTCATCCTGTCCTTTCCCAACAACTCGCTTCGATAAATATGAAGGGCCAGGGATAGAAATATAGCTTTCGCCCCATCACCGCCCTCTATATTCGAGCAATATAGGAGGACAAAGAATTGACAGCATAACGTTCCGACTGCCTATCGCTGATGCAATATGACGGTAGCATAAATCACTGTCCGAGCACAGCGAGTTTGATTTATGCCGTCATCTTGCTAAGAAGATAGCACAAAGGAATGCAGCGAAAAATTCATGTCCTCCCAATTGTTATCGAATATTCAAATACACCTCATCACCCCTATCCCACAGGCTATACACCAGTGCTTTTAGCTTAGCCAGCGCTTTACCGCTGTAATCCCCCGTACCCTCACCGGTTAGCGTAGTTACTGGAGCGATACAGCCCTGCAGTTCGCGCAATGCATTGTTGGCCGCATGGATCAGGATCGCTTCGCGTCCCAGCACATTGGGAATTCCGATCTGCTCCCCATGCTTAGGATAGCGCCGTTTTTCCAGCTTGTACCGGCCTACCGGAATACAGCTGATCCGCGGGAGGTTGTTATGATCCGGCAGCTCGATGCTGTGGCAGATATGCTCACCCCGATAGCTGATTGTTCCATTAGTTCCCTGTGCTCCATACTTTCGTAGGAGCAGCAGGGTTTGTTGGACAGCCATATTAGCTAATGGTTAGTTCGCCAAGGTGCAAACTCGGTGAGGTCTTGACGCCATCCCGGTGACCGGTAAAGACCCAGCCTTCGAGCACATCACCCGCATAGCTGGCCGGTAGCGTAAAACTCAGACTTGCATCCGTTCTGGTCGAAGACTCCAGAATACTAAAGAAATTTTTGTTCTTGTTGTACATCAGGAGAATGACCGAATCATCCGCAAAGGAGTTGTATTTGTTGAGCTCCGATGTCCAGGTCAGCGCTATCTCCTGCGGAAAAGGCTCTGACCATTCCGGCGCCATCAGGTTGGACAATGAGCCCTTGGCAATAACGATCTTTGAATAATCGATTTCCAGCGTTGGATAAGTGCCGGTGACACCACCATTGTTCAGCAGATATTGCAGCGCCTTGTTATAGCCCGTTGCTTTGCCCTGGAGCTTGTCCGAATAGCCCAGGTTAAGCAAGTCCATGATCGGCGACAGAAAAGCTACTGCCATCGCAAATTTAGCGCGCTGAGCGATCTGTCCTTCGCTTGCTTTTTTGTTTGTAATCTTGGAGAGTGAGCGGACATAATCCACACCTCTCCAACTGCTTCCTATTACACTTCCTACTTTCCCAGAGTAGGCACCGTGTATACCTTTTAAGAATCTTGCCATGTCTATACATGTTTGATTTATAAATAATTACGACTGGCATGCGCAGTCTTTATTTTGCTAGCAAGAGCTAAATTAAGCGTACTTTTGGCTTTGAGCGAAAAAGTACAGGGAATGATTTTAAATGATTGGAAGAGCTGTCATTGCCTGTCAGGTTTGAACAATATATGGAGCATCTGACAGGAGACCGGCATAGCCATTCAAGGTATCCGGCAGGCGAAAAAACTGGGAGCTGTCATTCCGCTCGCGGCCGATTTCCCGGCGACGATTGGGGCAGTTATCGGCCGTCCTTCGGGTTATGTTCGGTCCTTGTTGCGGACAGGTTCGGCACCGCCTCGGCTGCTGTTCGGGTGCTGTTCGGCTGGAAGTCGAAGCCGAGCCGAACAGCTCCCGAAGCCCACCCGAAGGAGACTCGAACATGAGTCGAAGCAGTCCCGAAGCGGAGCCGAAGGAAACCCGAACGAGAGTCGAAGCGCTGTCGAAAGCCAGCCGAATATCAACAAATCTTTGCCGGTAATCAAGCACATCACCCGACGATTAAGAAAACTATTTACAAACCGGCATTGGCAAAGGCGCGCAACCAGAAAGAGGAGCCAGTCGGCTCCCCTTTCGAATAAACTAAATCCTCCCCTTTTGCCTACTCTCCTCAAGCTGCTCATGCAAGTCAGACAGGTAGTAATAATGCCGCTTGCCGAGCTTCCTCGGCCTGAGCTTTCCATCACGGACCAGCCGATAATACTTTGATTCAGAAATGCCCAATTTATCAAGTACTTCATTGATTTCAAGCATACGGTCCAATTCGGCAGGTGTATCCGCCGGTTCCTCGGGAATTTTATTCATTTCCTCTGTTATATATCCCAAGATTGCCTGTAGCAAAGAAACTATTACCTCCAGAAGGTCGCATATGCGATTCATTAAATTTAACATGACCACGCAATTAAAAATGCCGGTCGCCGAAACCCGCTGCATCACACAATTTACATTGTGCAGCAGCGCCATTACCACAGCGTTATACAATACATCCGTTTTACACCAGATTAAACCCTTCGTCCAGTTTTGATTCATCCAGTGTTTTTAATATTCCCCAAAATTCATTTATATTGCTGCTCAAAGCACGTGAGGGCGTCACCAGCTTTCTAAACCTCTCCTCAGGCAATAATCGCTGCAGCTCACTTCTGACACTCTCATTGAGTTCCAGTTCAGTCGGGCGGTTTACAGGCACCCGAAAATAGAGCATGTTGACATATACTTTTGCGCTTATCTTCACCAGCCAGGGGTTTGCCCGCAATACTTTAGTCGTGACATCGATACGGCAAAATTTACCATCGTTCCTATACACATCCGCCGAGCGCTGCTCTTTGACGATGATTACGGCCTGTAGGCATTTAATCGTATTTTGCTCCGGGAGTTCTTCCTCCTTCAACTGACGCAGCAAGTATACCATCAATGCCGGCCTATTCCGATCGCGCTGCCATAAAGCCAGCAGGGGATCCGATGATACCTCATCATCTTGCGGTACCGCGTCGGGATCTGACGGTCCGGTGGCCTCGGGCAAATCAGCCGTTCCACCCTTGCCGATCTGAACAAAAGAATCCTGATTTTCACCCGCCGATTGATGTTCGTTGTCTACTGATCCCAGCTGTAGTAACAATTTGTTAGGTTTCACTGTAGCCGCAGGTTCTGGTGCTGTCATATGGATTGTTATCTGGCCATAGGGCTGCCATTGTATCAGAGCCCATTCGGGAAACCTATGGATAAAAAGGATATACAAGAACACTGGCGGAAAGAAAAACCAGAAGTCCGTCGTCAGGTAGGCATACGATAGCAAGACCAAGCCTTCGCTATCCGGCAATAAAACCTCGAGTATAAGGCCATGAATGGCCAGGATAATGGATGAGGCGTACACTAAATAGGTGATAAAATTCAGCTTTGCATTGGATGAGAACCGCTGTCGGACTACCAATGCGGTATGGATATATTTTATCAGAATAGCATAGACCAACAGCAGCAGAACGGTACCGATCCAAACCGGTATAAAGCGCTTACTTGCCATGCGTTCGGCCGAGTCGAGCCCAGCGGATCCCAAATTTATCCATAGCGAACAGATGCTACATAAGAAAAGGTAAACTACGTAATGCATGATCCTTCTCCATCTGAGCGAAGTATCTTTTAATAAATACGAAAATAGTCTTTTACTTTTCTTTAGTTTTTGAGATAGCATAGTTACGGAACATTTAATCGGTCATTGGCTCAAACATTAATACAGGCGGCTTTTAGAGGGATTTGATCAGGCTGTTTAATTTCATGTTATCAGCCCCTAAAATCAATCCAGCAAAAAAACACTTATCTCAAATTTACAAAATTTCTTTTCATTACCAATATTTTCTAGCTGAAACATTTTGTCAAAATTTGCAAAATCCTGTTATATTTCATCCAAGGGCTTGTTTTATGCAGTTTTTACAGATTTATTTGTGGTTTTTAATTAAACAGAAAATATGAAAAGAACATTTGACATGCCGGGTGTACTTGACCTGCAACAAGAAGTTTTATCGAGCGATTATGCACAGCGTCTGTACATGATCAATTTTGTGATGAGCGATTTCGTCGGCTTTATGCTGGCTTATTTTGCCCTTCGCGCCAGTCAGATCCAGTATCTGAACACGATGTCCGCAGCACTCATCACCTCCCTGAGCATTGGTATCGCCGACAGCTGGAACAACGGTCTTGCCGTTGACTTCCAAAAGAGCAGCAGCTCAGTCGATGAGAAGGAAGACACACCAAAGGACATCATCCTTTCACGATACAATTCATCCAGTGACCGACCTGTCGTAGGCAGCTTATTGCCGACAGGTTATTTTTCTATCCGCATTGTTTACCGGAATGCAACAAGTAGCTAATCCACGTTCCTCCGAAACCAACGTGGAAATTCCCCAAAATCAACAGCTATATGCAAACCGAATCATTCAAGTTGATAGAAGCAGAAATGGATTTTGTGAGCAAGAACACGCTCACAAAATCCTTTCATCAGCGGCTACCAGGTAGCCAGGCCCGACTGCTTTGCAATAATCAGATCCGTCTTTTTGAGGAGTACCTACAGACAGGCAATCTGGAAAGCTACAGTTACCAACTGGAAGTAACCAGCCCAACGACGATCAAGTTTGAGATCTGTAGTCCACAGACACATCTGCTCTACCACCTCAACGGCCGTACTCCGATACGGTACAGCCAGCCACAGGTCAAGGATGAATTTATCTTCCGGCCCCGGCACGGTGCATTTTTCTATGCCCCTAAAACTGAAATTGCACTAAAATTTGAACCCGGCAGGTATCATATCCAAGGGTTTACACTCCCTTTGGATCTGCTGCATATTGGCGGAGTTTCCGGCTTTGAGTATCTCGCCAGCCTTATCGCCGCACACAAAGGCAAACTTGCACATTACCGCGTCAGCCTTGACTTTGAAGCTATGGAGCAGACGCGCCGGATATTTGCTGAATTGACGGATGAGCTCAACAAAAAACCACTGATCCCCCAAAGCATTATCCTTCACACAATTCAGGAACTGCTCCTCCTGAGCAAAAATAAAATGAAGAAAGCCGCGGGGCTGTTGAGCCACCATGATCTTCTGGTCGAACAGGCGAGAGAACTGATCAGCAAGCGCATTGCTGAAACCGAGGAAATGGTATTGATCAAAGATATCGCTGACAGCCTGCATATACAGCAAGATCAGCTCAACAGATACCATATGCAGCGCTATGGAGAAACGCTATTGCAATACCGTAATCGGGAATTGCTAAAAAAGGCAAAGCACCTGCTGCGTCAGAAGCTACGCGTACATATCGTTTCAGACCTATGTGGTTTTGGTCAAACTTCCAGTTTCAGCCGATTTTTCAAAAATGAGGCCGGGCTATCGCCAACACAGTTCCAAGATCAGGTATGCTCTGAAAATGATTCCAGCTAGCCCGTAGATTTGCGGATTTTGTCAAATCATCGTACGGATTCTGTCAAATTTTGGGAGAGAGATCTATCTATCTTTGAATTATGAACCATACACCCTTAGGACTGGGTGAATTTATAAACTAGAAGGTATGATCAAGCAAGAGCATATACAGCGTACAGGACGAGTCAGGATACATTCCATAAATGAGAAACCATTCGCCGCGGATTTGAGAACCCCGCGTCGGCAATGGCCTTCACAATTGGTGCAGCGAAAGTACTCCGGCTTGGCTAAGATGGAGCTTTTGCAAGCAGCCACCTGTTGCTGTGCCGGCCCTGTACGTGACCGGCACGGGCGCAGGTTTACCACATTCCCGTGTGGCGGTACGATACAGCAATACTCAAAAAGGACTGGCCCAGTGAGGCGTTTCGGCCAGCCCCGGCAGGATCTGTGAAACCGGATATATCTCAGCTGTATCTGATTAATTAACAGAAATTGACTAATTAAAATTTTGCAAAATGGCTTTATTTCAATTAAACAATCAAAGTGCGCCAGCAGACGAAAGTAGCTATTCATTAGCTTCCGGTACTCCTAGTTGTGTCGGCGACCAACGCATTTGTACAATTACTGCAAATGACAATGGTGCGGGACAACCAGAAATAGATGAAAATCTATTAAGCGAAATGGTTACCGCTTTGAATACGCACAGTAATACGACAAACGTTAAACTGAAAGCTTAAGCTCGCAAGTTTAATTTTTTAAAGGCCGAAGTAAATATCTTCGGCCTTTCTGCATTTATTTAGCTAAGTTTTTAACAACAATTTTTTCAATCCTTCGATCCTCTTGTGACACTGTAAATCCAATTGCCTGCATACTGTTTTTAAAAGACACATAGTCTGTAACCGCACCGAGCTTCACTTTTTCACTCATATCATTGACATCCAAAATAATGGGAGGAAAATCAGGATTGTTTATTTCTAAAAGTGTACAGACCATTTTTATACTCATGCCGTCACTAGTTTTATTAATATTATTTGACGTCCGTTTTGTTACCAACCATACTTTACTGTCTTCCAAAGCAAATGACACGTTCAATCTCATCCTGTTGGTCATATCGGCTACCAGCGCATTGATACGCTGTTTTTCCGTCCACGTTATCGGCCAAAAAGATTCATAGCAAAACCCGTGATCTTTTAACCATTGTGATTTTGATTGGGCCTGGTAATCCAAAAAATCTGCCTCCTCCAAACCAATTAGTTTCACTCTTTCTTTTTTCATTAAGGGTAGCTTTCTCACATTGGAATAAGCATAATACAAAGCGGGAAGAAGCGATACATTAGCCATTCTGTACCAGATCTTATCTCCTATCGTATCCCGATGATATGTACTCGGTACGCCATTCTTATAGGGCGACAATGTAGAGGTCAAATCTGCGTTATCATCAAAAAATTGGAGCTCCTCAAAATCATTCTTGATCGGCCATTCCTTTGTACTTTTACCCGCCAAAATCTCCTCTATCGATTTTTTGCTAACCATATCACCAGCAGTAATAGCTATAACTTTTCCTTTGTAAATCCATACCACATGAGGGTAACCTGTATGCGGAAATAAATTTTTAAAAGTGCTGTCTTCAACTACGACATCCAATTTGTTATTTTTGGTGTATGCATTCTTATTGAAGAAATTACTTACTACAGCTCTGCGTTCCGGTGATATCGGAAGTATCTTTATAGCATTGCCAAACGCTGCTTGTAGCCTATTGTTTTTTGGAAAAGCTTCGATACAGGCCGTACAGTTGGTCATAAAAAAATCCATAATAATCAAATCAGGTTTTAGACTCGTAAAGTTGATTTCACCTGTTATCGTTTTCACCTTTTGATGAACTTCAAATTTATCTCCAATTTGAAGTGTTTTATTAGCTTGATCCTGGGCGTATAAGTATACATTACTGAACAGATACAAGGTTATTAGAGACAGCAAATTTATTTTCATTTTCATCTATCGTTGATTTTGTTTTATTAAGGAATTATATTCTATTACCTTTTTGGGGATTAAAAATGCGTAGCACAAATCATTTGGTTCTATAGAATAAATGTCATTGTCAATTATACGGCGAAAGGTCTGTTGAAATCCACTGTCTTGATTTAGTCTTTTCATGTCCATCCACCTTAAGTTGCGCATGATCAAAGATTTATTGCGTTCGGCCAGCACTTCTTTCAAGACGGATTTTCTATCGGCTGAATTGAAATCCAGATAACTATCTTTGACATATCTAGTTCTTAATAATTTATTTAGATATCCAATAGCATCCGCTATCTTATTATTTCTTACTAGCGCTTCCGATAAGGTTAGGTAGAGCTCATCCGTTGCGATCCCACAAAATGTTGATGCGTTAACAGCGCCATCATATCTTCCCTTGAAGGCGTATGTACCGTTATTATTGCTTTTGAAATACAGCGTCTTTCGCAAATCATCATTTTTATAGGACTTGATTAGATTGGAATCGATTTTTGCTATTGTCGGGTTAATACAGGGATTTGTAAAAGTGACTGCATGAAAAATCACTTCATCGTTAAAACGCACAAAAGGTGCAGATGCCGTCTTGCTCAGTGTATTGTAATCAATCAGAACGGCATATATACCCAATGCTTCTTTTGCTTTCTTTTCAGCGATCACATAGTCACCCATCATTAACCCCAGGCGGGCTAAGGTTGCTAAAGCAGCAACCTTTGTTGGCCGGGTTTTGGCTACAATTTTTTCAGGAAGTAACGGCACTGCCTCTTCCAGGTCTCTTTTGATCTGCTGATAGGTATCTTCAAGAGAAGACCGAGATTCGACATAGTCAATATCCGGATTTAACCTTAAAACCAAGCCAAGGATATCCTTAGCCTTTGCGGCATCATACCCTACTGTAAATACATTCAGGAGCTGCATCCATGAATAAGCTCTAAAAAACAGCGCTTCGCCTTTTATGCGATCATAATCCGTAGGGTTAGCTTTACGATCGATATCTTTCAATAAAGTAAGCACCTGGTTAGCAATGAGGACCACTTTATATGGAGCCTGCCAATGATTTGTTGCCAGTTCAGTCATTGGATTCCATACATGAGCATTTCGGTCTTCACTATTTGCCATTGCGTTAAAATTGGCTGCAGTAAGGTAATAATGGTCAGAAGCGATATCCGGTACGGGAGAAAAGCTTGAGTTCATCGTACTTCTATTATCGAGCAAGGCATCACAGTCTGCCAATGTCTTTGGTATGAGCATTTTTTGATCTGGCTTCACATCCAGATATTTATTACAGCCTGCAAGTGTTAAAAAACTGCAGGCTAGGAGAAAAATTATCTTATTTAGTTTCATATTATACTTCATTAAAACATTCCATTATAATTCAATCTTAGCGCCCAGCGACAAGGTAAATGGCAGCGGAATCGCATCCCTATATTCAGGATCTATATTAAGCTTATTTGCTTTCCAAATAATCCAATTGATATTTTTGGCAAAGGCTGTCAATGCAAGCGATTTACAGAATCCCGGCTTTGGCATTCGATAGGATAAATAAAAATCCTGTAGGCGCAAATTATCGCCTTTGATGACCAGTACTTCGGACTTTTTATAGAATTCATCTCGCAGTGAATTCAAGGGATATTGTAATGATGGGACTACCGTTGTGACTTCATCACCTGGATTCTGCCATCTTTTCAGATAATCATCATGTCCCACACGATTGAGCGCGAAATCCATTTCAAAAAAAGATTTGCGAAATAGATAGTGTCCCCATCGAGCCTGCAAATTAAAAGCGAAGGATAAGTTGCCGATCGAAAATTCGTTCTCCAGTGAGCTGTAAAAAACGGGACGGCCAGGTCCGATATATTTCATATTGTCTAGCGAACCGTATAAAATACCGTTATAGTCTGTAGACGCTTCACCATTCAGATAACCGCGCGGATCACCATTCTGCGGATCAAGACCCGCGGAAGCAAAAGCAAAGACTGCTCCCTCTTCAAATCCTTCGCGCAGAAAACCGCCTGCCGAACCCGAAGTAGTCACGTAGGTCGCCGGACTTGACCATTTATATGGGTATTTGGCAACTTTAGTCCTATTTTTACTCACTAGCAGCTTATTATTCCAGCTAAAATTTCCATGTCGGATATTTTGGCTCATAATTGTGAGCTCAAAACCTTTCCCCCGCAATTCACCACCATTCTTTGTAACCGATTCATACCCCATGGTAGGGTCAATAGGAATATTTGTGATCAGATCTTTTGAATTCTTGTTGTAGTATTCGAATGTTCCAGAAATTCGGTTCCGAAAAAGACCAAAATCCAAAGCCAAATTCATCGTCTGTATCTTTTCCCAGGTCAAACTAGGATTAGGTGCAGAACTTAGCGATCCATACGGTAAATTTGTATAAGAGTCTGCTCCATTATAATAAATAATTGGATAGGCACTATATGATGTATTAGCCCTACCGGCGAATCCATAGGTAAATCGAAGCTTTAACTGATTAATGTGATCATTTTTCGCAAACCATTCTTTGTCCATCCTCCATGAAACACCTGCGGACCATAGTGGCTGCCATTTGTTATTGGCTCCGATTCCAAATATGTTGGAGGCATCCTGACGCAAACTACCTGAGACGATATACTTTTCTTTAAATTCGTAATTAGCATTAGCAAAGAAAGATACAAAGCGATTTTGCTGTAGCATCAGATCCACCCCATCCTCAATGGTACTGCCACCATAACCTTTATTCAAAATCGGAAAAACCGAAGTATAATCTACAGGCAGATGGTTTAGATTTTCGCGGTTAAAACCATAGAGGATATTTGCATTTCGGGTATATTTCCTATCTCTTATCTCGCTGCCACCCAGCAATTGTATGCGATGTAACTGGTTGGGGGAAAGCCAGCTGTAATTCCCCTGAAAACGCAGGGTATGACTTTCTGTATTATCGTTGACGTAGTTCATACGATCGCCGACAGGAATTGGTCTCTTTAATACACTATTATCATTCCACTGAGAATAAAAATTGATCATATTTCTTGTTGCATAGGAGTCAATTCCTACCCAGTCTTCTACCGGATTTTGAAAATTCTGATAAATATAAGCAAGGTTCAGATTGAGGTTATCGATCAATCTGTAGCTTGCCGAAAAATTGATCAGTAGATCTTTTGGATTGGCTAGTTGATGGTTCGCATTTATTTCCTTTAGTGGGTTGAAATGCCAGTCCAACAATTTCCCGTTGCCAGCCGTGTCCCTATAAACCTTTCGTATCGGCACAATGTCCACATCTACTGGCTGACCATTATCATCTACCAGCTTAAGGTAAGGCCACTCACTTCCATTTGCATCCGATGCACCGTATGAGATTGTCTGTAAAATACTCTGATCTCTGGCTTGTACCTTTGTGTATCTTATGTCCGTATTGATCTCTAGATTAGCAATAGGCTTGGCCTTAACCGAAGACCTGAACGTATATCTATTATTTTTAGAGGCTATATTTTGATTTTTGTTGATATCAGTTCCCAAAGAGAATAAATAGGTGATTTTTTGATTGCCACCGGATACATCCAAATTATACTGTTGGAGGAATGAGTTTCTATAAAAATAGTTGCTGTAGTCATCACGGACGTCATATCGCTTAAAATTTTCGATGGCGTTATCGACATCCTTTTGTACCGCATTCCCACTTCTCAACGCACCAAGCAATTCAATAACCGGGCTCACGGTACTGTAACTATTCCTGTCATTCAAATAGTAATCATAGTAGCCATTATCAAATAGATATCTTTCGTAATCTATAAAATTGGGGCTGGACATAAATGGAAGCTTATAAATGTCAGGTTTGCTTGCAAATGTCAAATTAGACGTAAAATTTACCCTTCTAGGTTGGCTGTAGCTTCCGCTTTTACTTGTCAGCACAATGACGCCACCGCCACCGGCTGTACCCCAGATGGACGAAGCTACCGCATCTTTTAAGATCGTAACACTCTCAATATCATTTGGATTAATATCACGTACATCGCCTTCATAAATCGCATTGTCCAATACTACTGTCTGTTTAAATGTTCCTGATATCGCTGATCTGCCGCGCATTAAAAGGTTGTTGGGCGGTGTAGCATTATATGGCGATCGGTCAGCAAACTGATAATCTTTATCAATCCGAAGGCTTACACTAGCGTTTTCTAGACGGTCTAATATATTACCGCCAACGCGCTTATTTAATACCTTATTATTGATCAGCTCAAAGCTCCCCGTCGCCCGTTCCTTCGGAATTTTTTGGTATCCCGTAGAGACCACCTCCACTTCGTCCAATTGATTCTCCAGTGGTATCAATTTTACAGTCAATGATACTCCGGATGTATATGGAATTTCTAAACGCTTGTATCCCACGTGGGAGAAGGAAAGTATACCTTTAGGATTGGAAACGGACAGGATAAAAGATCCATCTTTATTAGAAGAGGTCCTACCCTTTTCGCCTTCGGCTCGGATGGATACCCCCTGGATCGGTTTACCGTCGCTAGACGATACGACTATACCGCTAATGGAAAACAACCCATCCGCCCCGCTGTCCTTGCGGGGCGTCTGAGCCGATAAACTAAACATATGGAAACTAAAAATCATAAGGGACAGGATTAGAATTGCCCTTACATGAAACTTTCCCTTTCCGCTCCTTGGCATCAGCACAGGGGTACATGCCGACATCATTTGCCTCAAGCTATATACTATACAATCGAGGGCGTACTTTTTATCCCATGCAAATTGAACTTTTTTTGAATTATTTTTCCTAGCATCATTTATAGATGCCAGATGTGCTACCTTATCCAATAAGGCAGACACCAGATTTGATCTGTTTGTCATCTGCTTATTGTTAAGTTATTCTTTAATTAGACAGAAAAAATTATGGATTCTTTTACTGACAGCTAGCTCAGCCCGGCTTATCTGTGTAGTTTCAGCATCGAAGATGTCAACGTCATTAATATTACTATGACTTGTATGTATCGTAAAATAAGCGATCAATAGGCGGAATAGATCAGCTAAGAAGACCTTCTTATGGCAGATTACATAGAGTTCATCCATGTAATTGCTGTCAGTGTGGTTTTTCAATAGTAAATGCAACGTATTTTGGATACAGATAAGATCATATTTTTCCCAAAAGTCAGTGATCTTTTTGATGGGATCGTATTCCGCATCATGAATTTCATAGAGTGCAAACTCTAAAGCGAGCACATTTGAATATTTTTGATTCATTTTTAAGGTTCATAAAGATGACTTTGGTGATGTCCTAACGTTTGAATCGGACATACCTTCCCCCATTGCAAAAAATTTGCATTCCAAAGAGGTGTCATTGCAGGGAATTCACAGTCCTTGCAGGTGTCACAAATTAAGAATTAACAAAATCCCGAAAAGCAGCTCAAAACATTTACAAGGCATTGATTAGGGGGAAATTATGCTGCTTCCTATCGGGAAAGATAAAAAACCGACCTGTATTTTATAGAAAAACTATACAAAAATTCCTTTATTTATTTGCAAGAATAAATTTTAAATGCTAATTTTAAGTTGTCTAGGCTCTAATAGAGCAATTAAATTTATTATTAACCTGATCACAAGGGAATGTTGTATAACAGACAGATCGGAAAAACCTTCAACGAGGGAATACTTATTTGTACACTATCGGCACATTACAAATTGGCGATAGCAGCCCTCTCCTGTTTCGGTTTTTAATATTTTATTATTCTATGCCGGTGCACGGATAGCGTTCTTTATGGGAATGACGTGGGCGTACCAGTGGCCTACCTCCTGGAGGTAGATTGGGTACTGTTGGGGTGTGTTTTCTAGTCGTTTCATAATCATTCATTTTGGTTATCAAACGATGGAACTCTCAAGCTTGGAGAAGGTCGAATTGGCCGAAAAACCAATAAGGCGAATCCCAATGCTCCGTTAGTGGTGCCGCTAAGTACCTCCATGATCAAAACCATGGTTCCCCGGAGACTGACAAGGGAATCGCCCTATTGGACTTATATCTTCAAAGATAAAAAATTCCAATAGAAAGCGAACCCAAGGTCGACTCATAGGGAAAAATTTAGCGGCTTCCTAATATGAGTGACATCGTTTAAGTAGAGTTTTCTTCTACCCTAGTTGTCGCTATATGTTGCTGAAACAAATATAGGCAATAAATATAAAATATAAAAATATTTTCAATAAATAATGAATAGAAACGTAATTGATGAGTATATAGATGTATTACAATATTATCTGGAATTTTATGGCCTTTACAATATAGACATTAAAAATCTTCTTAATACCTCCACGGACATTGTTCAAGATATAAAAAAAGGCAAAAATGGTCCCACGCTGAAAAAATTAGATGCCATAGCTCAGCTTTTTGGTTTAAATTATTATGAATTTGGAAATCCCGACTTTAAGCTGCCTAAAAAAGAGAATTTGCCAAGACCTACCCTAGAAAAGATCTTGTGGAGAGATGAAGTAGGTCCGCCTGAATCGAAAAAATATAATAAACTTGACTTAAACAATGCTGTTGTTGACGCATTGACAGCTTTTAAAGACATAGAAAAATTTCTTCCCTCAGAAGTGTATGATAGTTTGTCTCAAGAATTAAAAGAAAAACTAAATTCTGCAATACGAATTACTGGTCTTTTTTCTGATGAACTCAAAGAAAACGTAGAAAAAACTGGGGAAAAGCTCGACAAAAAGGGAGTTGGAAGAAAACAAGAATATTATAGAGTAATTTCTTTAAAGAAAGCCAGTAAGGATAGAAAATAAAAATTATACAAGATGAACCATCAAAGACTATAAAAAATATTGCTTAATAATAAAAAATGCAATTAAATATATCAGTAGATTAATATAGCAAAAATTACCTATCAATTTATGAATCAAAAATTCTACTCGGCAGTTGACTTGAAAAAAGCTGCTAGTTTAGTTCAAAAGTATTTAAAAGAGAACAAATTTAATTACATCAACATAGAGGAGGCACAAATCCTTTTGGATAAAGAAAATATTGATATTGATTTAAAGTATTATTTCTCATCCTTGCCATACAATGTTGTGTCTGACACGCTGATTTATGGCGC
Organism: Sphingobacterium sp. UBA7625; assembly: GCF_002484085.1. Lineage (NCBI taxonomy): Bacteria > Pseudomonadati > Bacteroidota > Sphingobacteriia > Sphingobacteriales > Sphingobacteriaceae > Sphingobacterium > Sphingobacterium sp. UBA7625. The sequence goes on along the minus strand of NZ_DLJD01000003.1, from coordinate 62,403 downwards.
TCATAAATACTATTTAAATAGGTGGAGGATTTTTTTAGATAACAGGAATAATACTATTCTTAACGAACGAGAACGATTAATGTGTTTTCTATATATCCGTCTGAAAAAGGGGAAAAACTCATTTAAGTTCTCAGCATTTTTCTTCATTATTATTTTTACAATAGGACTTTTGGGTTCTTTTCTAGGCAACTTGGAAATTATGCTAACTGTTTTAAAAAATCTAACTGGAGAAAATTTATGTAGGAAATTGACTTATTTATTTAACCATTTTGATTCACATGAATTAGCGAAAATATGCATTGGCTATTCGATTGTTTTAATTTGCTCTTCCAGTGGAGATTATCTTTTTCCAAAGTTAGATAACGGGGAAAAACACTTTAGTGACATAAAATCATTGATTAGAATGACTGGGTTCCTTGTAATATTAATAAGTATCATACTTTCTTTAATATGTTATTTCATTCCATATTCTGTCGTCAAATTAATTCTTTCACTTTTTCTAGTGATTTTATCAATGTTAGTTTGGTTTGTCGGAAATGCGAGATATGGAACCTTTATTACTGAACCAAAATTTAATGCCGAAAATGGTATAGTACAGCTTACGGGGGGCAGCGCTAATGTAATAAATGGGCAAATACCCCCGGAATTTAAATTTTAAAATCATGCCGCTTAAAATAAAAGCACTAAAAATAGAACAACCATTCTCTCAATTCTTCGTTTTCAAAATGAAAGCGAGAGATTTGTTGGCACTATGTTTTTCTGATCCTATTAGATATAAAGATACAGGAGAACTTACTGGCAGTCAGAGGTCACTTGATGAGGAAAATCGTCTAAAAAGTATTACTAGATATGTCAATTCAAAAGATCTAGCGCTACCAAATTCAATTGTGATAGCTGCAAATTATAGTAAAGAGGGATTCATTGAAGAAAATGAAAACCTGAGATGGAGTTATAGACAAATTGAAGATGATTTGTATGAAATAACTATACCTGAAAATGTAAAACTAGCTTCTGTTATAGATGGGCAACATAGATTATTTTCATTCATTGAAGCGAGTGAACAAAGAAAAGATACAGATTTGGTAATATCGGCCTATTTTGACCTACCATTAGCGTACCAAGCCTTCATATTTGCAACGATAAATTACAATCAAAAACCAGTAAGTAAAAGTTTCGCGCTTGAACAATTCGGCTACTACCTTGAAACAAATGACCCTAATACTTGGACTCCAGAATTATTAGGAGTATTTTTCTCAAGAAAGCTCAATCTCGATCAAAACTCCCCTTTTTACAATAGAATTAAAGTCGCTCCTCAGGATGACAACTATTTGTTGACCTATAATCAAAAAGACCTTGATTGGATTATCTCTATGTCAACTTTAGTTTTTGGTATTATTAAGTTATTTACCACAAATGCGAAGAGAGATGCAGATACTTTGGCACAATATAATTTTGAAATAAGAAAGCGTTCGCTTCTACAGGACGTGAGAGACAAGTCAGTCCTAAGACAATTTTATTTGGATGGTAATGATGTATTTGTTTATACTGTTATTAACAACTTTTTTATTGCCTCAAACGATTTACTAATATCTACAGCAACTAAAGAATCTTATATAAAAAAGACAACAGGGATTTCTGCCTTATTTAAGCTATTGGAATTGCTTCTTAAGAATCATCTTGAATCGAGAGATATTAGCGTTGATTTCTTCAAAGAAAAGATCGAAAAACTTAGAAATATCGATTTTTCCGACACTTATTTTCAAGTACCATCTTCATCTGGCACACTTCGTTTTTTTAATACGATGCAGATAAAATTAGGTTATAAAGACCTCGATTCTTTAAAGAATGAATTTGATATTTCAAATATCTCAAGAATACTTAATCGAAATTAGTATGATAAACTCAAACTTCTTAATCGAATTAAAAAAACTCCGTGAATCATCTAAATACGCGGTTGCTCAAGGGAATTCAAGTAACTTAGATTCATTTAAGGAATATCTTCATATAGAACGCCCTGTTGAACAGAAGCTGAAAGATATTATCATCAATACCTCTACTTGTACAAATGCTCAATTGCTCTTAGTCTGTGGCAATGTGGGGGATGGCAAATCTCATATTCTTTCCTATCTTAATGGTATTATTCCGGATAAAATGCAACATTTCGTAATCCACAATGATGCAACAGAATCCCACAATCCAAATGAAACTTCAAATGATACATTGTTTAGATTGTTAAATGGATTCAAAGATGATAATATAAAAACATCAAAAGATAAAATTATTCTAGCCATCAATCTGGGTACACTCAGTAAATTTTTAGAGGAGCGAGGTGATGAGTTTAATACGTTACAGGAATATGTGGATAAAAATAAAATCCTCGAAAATACGTTGTCAGAAGAAAAGAATTTTGACAGAGAGCAAAATATACAACATGTAAACTTTACAGACTATCATCTCTACTCATTGTCTGAAGATGGAGCTGTTTCAAAGACAATTTCCTCTTTATTTGAAAAGCTCGTCAGTGACTCTAAAGACAACAGTATCTACCAAGCATACATAAACTATAAAGAGCAATATAGCGGAAAATATTATTGTCCAATTTTGTACAACTATGAGTTTTTGTTTAATAGCAATAATAGAAATATCATCACTCAGCTTATTATAAAATCAGTAATAAAAAGTAAGGAGATCATTTCGGTAAGAACTCTATTAAATTATATTTATGATATTATAGTACCATTTGAATTAGCTACGTTGTCGAACGAGGAATACACTCAAAAAATAGAAAAAATAGAGCCGAATGCTTATCTAGCACTACTTGTTCCCAACTATTTATTTGAACACGCAGAATTGTCCAAAATCTTTGAAAAAATCAGCGAGCTAGATCCATGCAACTCGAGAAAAGAAGATGTAGACAGTATACTTTTAAAACTCGCAAATACAGAGAAACCTACAGTCCTATATGAAGAACATATTGATAGTACCTACATCCAATCACTTAAAGCATTAGATACGTTACTCGCAAACGTATCTCGAGAAGAAACGTCAAAACTGTTCATTCGTTTAAACTTTTTCAGCAATTACACCAAAGTAAATTATCTGCAAGATACGACCTATAAAGAGTACATTGAATGGTTGTACCACTATAATAACGGAAACATATCTTATATTCAAAAAATATATAATTTGGTCATTCTTGCTATCAAAAAATGGAACGGTGATACCAAGTCCGATAACAAAGTTATCATAAAAATAGGTCGTCAGCAGAATAAGTATCGAATCTTTAAAGAAGTAACACCACTACCCTATTTTAAAAAGAAAAATGCTGTAAACCAACAATTGATCCATCGCTTTAAACAGGAGTTTTCTCTTGAGTTTGACATTACATTAGTGAATAGACTTAAAGTAGACATCGACTATAGTCTGTTTATCCTCTTGAAAAAAATAGCAAATGGCTATAGACCAAATAAAAAAGATAATAACGATTATGTGTATTTCGTACAAACGATAAATAAGATCACCAACCATAAGAGTGCGACATCGGCACTTTATATAGATGAGGTCAATGTCGGTAAATCCATCGACTATAAATTTTCTAAACAGATGTTTGATGGCTACACATTTGAATTAATCTAAACAAGTAATGAGTAAAATAGAGCTAACTTTAGAACAAAAACAAGGCTATGCACACAAACCTGGCAAACAAATTAGAATATTTCCATTTGTATCCAATCCTGGAGCAGATAGACTTAGCGAAGATTTAAAATCATTTCAGGGTGTCGTAGGTGAAGTATTTCGATCTCACCATCAAAAAGGTTTGTTAAAAGATCTTGAAGCCAGTGAAACATTCCACGAAAGGCTAAAACAAACTATATTAAATGCCGCTCTTGCACAAGTAGAGACAGATGTTCCCCATGATTTACGACGTATTTTGACAGATCTATTCTTCACGGAAAAAGACAATCTAGTCAAATTTCATACAGAAACATTGTGCTACTTAAACTTCGTTAGTGCGGAGGGCGCACTTAAGAACTTAGGTAAATTTATGTCGGATGTATTTTTTAGTTCGTCAAGTTTAGAAAACTCATTTTCAGAAGAGGAAGATAATCTTCTTAACAAGTTGATGCTTGATTCTTTGCCTCCTCTGCCCAATATCAGCAAGTCGAAGGATATACCACACATCAATCTACTACCTCAACTAATTGAGCAATTTAACGCGGATTTTGATCTCCTTAAAAACAGTAAAGAGCTTTTTTTAAAACACATCGAAGACTTATCAAAATTTTATTTTTTTCAATACTTTTCCCAGGTCTTGATCAATTTCAAATCATTTGGTCAAAAACAGATCTCTATAACACCAATCAGCTTCAGTCTAGAATGGGAGATCCTATCAAATAGTAGATTAAACAGCCATACCATATCTTGGAAAAACAATTTGTCTAACTATTGCTTATCTACATTCGTCCATGCAAACGTATTAGAGCTACTGAATCATATTTATGTAGATGACATACAAATAAAGGACTATCACAACATTAAAAATGTATACAATTGTCTTGATCAAGCAGGAAAAGATGAAATGGAAAACGCTATTAAACAAGTTTGCAAGATCTACACTAATAGTATTACAAATTTTTATCCAGGGTCCAGTTGGGAAAATTGTATGGAGAAGCTCGCTATTGATTTAGAACTACAAACATTTGACAACAAGTGTGGGAAACTAATATATGAACTGTGGTATAAAGTAAAATATCAATTTGACAACTCAGACCGCCATGCCGCAGACATACGCTATGTAAGTTGGTTTTTTAAATTTTGTCAAAATAATTTCTTGAAACATCGTGGAAGATTAGGAAATACACTTACTATGAACCAAGAAATACTCTTATTCTTAACACGTCTATGCGTAGGCAATAATGACAAGATCCGCTTAAAACTTCTTTGGCATGAGTTTGAGAAAAGAGGAGTCCATTTTGATGAAACATCAAAGTCTGAGATTGTGAAATTATATGAAAAAATCAATTTAATCGAGAAAAAAAGTGATAGTGGAGATGCACAATATGTCAAAGCAATTATATAAATATATTGGTGATTTAATAATTCGGTACTTCCGAATTCACCAAATACAACCTGGAGAACGGTTCAATTATTATCTTGAGAGCAATGATGCGATTGACTCCCTATACGAAGCCCTAAAAACGTATTACAGGGAATACATCGAACCCTTTGATTATGTGCATCCTGATGGAGGCTCACCATATTATACATTCGCCATTAATATAGATGGCACAAAAGTAATTGTCGCTTCCGCTACGTCTGCTTCTGAAGATTATTTTACGATGTTAAGGAATAGAGTAGCTGATCAAAAAGATGAATTCAGAGGATATGCAATCTTAATACTATTCAGTGGTAAGCTCGATAGCCTCCTAGGAGGTAGTGGTAGTTTATCCAAAGAAGGGATGCCATTGCATCACTCTGTGTTTATAGAAGGTTTAAAAAACGAGATTAATCAGAAAGATAGTTTTACAGAACATGATGGGACTATTTTACATTTCCTATTGAATAAAAAGGTTAAAAGTGTCGTAGAAGACAATACTTCCATCTTTGATTTCGAAGAGATTATTGGTATAATCGAAAAAGGATCAATTGAAAAAAAAGATTATAGAGATCTAGGCTTATTTCCCCATGAAGAGCTGTCTTCAAAAACAGGAGACATAAGTAGAGACTTGGAAGATAATTTCAAAGACTTTGATCGATTTAACAATATCTTCACAAATGGTGATCCGAAAAGTCAACTTGACGGAGAATTTTCATCAGATCAAATCAATAAATTTATAAAAGATGGCTGGGCAGAAACAGACTTTGCTGTCATACAACGACTAAGACAACAAGAAAAAGAACTTAATCCTCCTATTTTTCAAGGAATCGAATATGAAAATTTGCCTCTCGTCCCCTGGGCTAAAACGGATGGTCAGAGAACAGCTAGTCAGCAACGAAATATTAACGTTATTGTATTCAACCCTACACTACAATCGGAATTTTCGGTATCGATAAAGTTCGATCAACATATCAAATCTAGAAATCTTAAGTATTCGAAAAAAGAAGGTATATCGATTGATACGTCCGGATATCGTATTGTTATGACTGTTAGAGATTACGACTATTCAGATTTATTTTATCTTATTGAATACAAAGACTCTGAAACTAGGAAGAATTATAAGATCAAAATTCTACTCATTCCATTAAATACCGCCCTTCTGTCTAACTACGAAGGAAATTTTCAGATCAAATTTTCAAAAAATTTCCCTCACTTGTATTTAGGATATACTAGTCCTATTATTTTAAATCCATTGGGCGATAAAATTCAGGAAGAGCATGTTGTTAATGATGCCTCCTATATCTGCGAAGAAGGTCAACAACTTAAACTAACTCTAACCGCCGCTTCATCTCAAGATGAGACAATTAAATTTACTGTTTCTCAAAGTGGAGTTTCTATACCTATTGTTGTCAATTTTGAAACTTCAATACCAACGAGTATCACGGGATTGGAGGTGTGGAAAAATAAACGTTTACTGAAGAAAAGTTATAAATTTCATCAAGAATTAGATATTATCAAACTAATTTTCAACAATGAAGAGAGAACAGTACGCGAGGAATTTAGAAACAATCTTTTACAAGAAAAACAAATTTTAGATTCACAAAGTTACAGTTGGTATTTAGTAGAAAACAATCAACTTAAGCCAAAATCTATTTTTATCAATGAAAACATACGATTAAACTTTGATAAGCTACGTGCTTACTATAAAGTAAGAGACTCTTTACCAAGTCTAACCCATATGGATGAGGAGCTCACTTTGCTAGCACAAGAATTTGTACATTCCTATATCGATGCTTTGGAATCCTTTACAGAAAATATTCCATTGACTGATGATCAAAAAGATTTGCTATGGCTAGGGGTAGTAAAAGAAGAAAAAGGAGAAGAAAAAATCAAACTAAGTCCATTCCACCCTATTAATGTAGCTTATCAATTACAATTAAATGACGTCATTAAGGAAGAACAAATTTATGATGCAATATTAAAAAAGTTAAGTCCTATAAACCTTGTTCCTAATATTGCAATTGAGAATGGAAAGATGTATACACCTGTTGAATCTCCCCATTCTCCTGAATGGCTTTATTATAACGTATATCTTAACGGCGAACAAGCACCTTCAAAAGATTTTGTATCAGATTTAGTCCGTGATAAAATTAGAGACTTTACAAATAATTTCGACTTTCTGTTTAAGATATCTAAAAAATCTCCTCTAAAAATAAATGCTGTTAATTTAGGTGACTGCAAAGAATTACTACAAGGGGTATTTAAATACTACAAACGTCATTTAGATTTCAACTTAGATGTTCGCCCAAATGACTTATTGAGCATAGAAATCTGTATATACGGATCAGATAAAGTTGTTACGAAATTTGAAGAACTTGCTTTTTATGACAACATAGCGGCTGTAGAAAAAAATCTGCAAATTGATCTTTCTACAAAAAACTTTGAAGAAGATGATTTATTGAATATTTTCTGGGAGAAAGTAACTTTCTATTCCAGAAAAATAGATAAGAATAATCCTAAATATGAATATGCCCATATTGCATTCTATCAGTTTGATATTAGTAAAACTGAAGTTAGTTATGATGATATGCGCCAAATTAAAACAGGTGTATCTTTCAATAGTTTGCTTGCTGACGTCTCATCTACGCCTACTAAAGACAGTTATAGAACAGGATTTGGGATGGTAGATTTACCAGATACAAAATCAGAACTAATACACTTGTCCTCCCTATTAAATTCTTTTGTCAGAGTCTATGCGAACAGTCATCCATATGAAACATACAAAGCTTTGAGCACAAGTATTGATTTTAGCGTACGAGATGAACTAAATCTCCTTTATCAAGATGCTCAATGGATTACTTATATCGATCCAAAAGTTGACTTAGATTTTTTCAAAGAAAACAAAGACTTAGTAATCATTCACTATAGTGACCAATACAGTAATTCAAGTGGCTATGATGCTATCACAGTTAGCAGAAAAACAAGTGAATATGAATTTATAGTAAAAGAATTTTTAGAGAAACACAAAGTACAATTCAACCCATCTATTGACTGTGGAGAGATCATTAACTTATTTAATGCTGTTAATGGAGAATGGTTACTTAAACTGCTTAAACAAAACAATCAATTCCCGAGAGAGAAACTAAGTCTGCTTTCAGGTGTCAAAGTAGCTTTGACATATCTTTATCATCCTGATATAATATGGATTCCAATATCGCTTGAAGAAATTTTACGTGTATCAGGAAATGTTGGTCTTAACAAAGATAGTGGTCTACTGTCCGCTAAAAACCTTGGAATTCAAGGGTCAATGAGTGATGATCTACTTTTCATAGGTTTAGAAAACTATAAAGGGCAGTTACTCATGCATTTTTATCCCGTAGAGTTAAAAATCGGAGGAAGCAATCTCCTTAAAAAAGGAATTGAACAAGGCAGAAGAACTGCTACAATAATCAGAGAGCACTTACGGCAGGAATCGTTCTTAGCAGAATTTTACAAAAACTTTTTTGCTAAAATCGTCCTTGCAAATGTCAAAAAATTAAAAATATTTCACGTCTGGGATAACCAAAATTGGAATATCGTATTAGATAACTATAGACAAAAATTATTGAATAATGATTTTATAGTTAGTAATCGATTTGATCAATCTATTGGTAAATTCGGCGTTTTTCATTTTGGTACTGACAATTTTAAAAGAAATATCTCTATAAATCCTGAATATATACAATTTGATCTACAAGAAACAGATGGTTACAATTTCTTGGTAAAGTCTGTCGATGAATTAATCAAATTATTTCATAACACAGAAACCTCTATAGATAAAAATAAACTGTTCATTTATCTCTTTAAATATGCGAATGAAAAAGAATACACACCTGATTTATTAGACGAATCTGAAATCGATTCAGGCTTAGATAAACCTGAAACATACGATCAAGATACATATTCTGGAAATACGTTTAAAGAGGAGGAAGTCAAGATTGAATGGTCGCTTGATAACGATAGAAATAAAGTTAACACCCAAGAAGGAATTGAAATATTATTTGGAACCAATTTAAACGACCATAAAACTATAATTTGGGAACCCAATAATACGAATAAAGTGATGCATACCAATACAGGTATCATCGGTACTATGGGTACTGGGAAAACACAGTTTACAAAATCTGTAATTTCGCAACTCATAAATAATTCCAATAAAAATATTGGCAGTAGCAAATTAGGAATTCTCATATTCGATTACAAAGGTGACTATATCAAAGAAGATTTCGTAAAGAATACAAATGCTACAGTCTTACAACCTTATCATTTGCCTTATAATCCGTTAGCGCTGGATGCAGAAAAAAATACAAAACCAATGCTTCCTTTGCATACAGCAAATGATATTAAAGAAACTATATCAAATGCTTTCAATTTAGGCAATGTACAAAAGCAAAAACTAAGAGATATTATTGTTGAAGCATACGAAGAAAAGGGAATTAGCAAAAGTGACAAGAGTACTTGGCTCAACACACCACCTACTTTAGGTGATGTTTGTGACCTCTATTTAAGCAGGGAAAACAACGCCCAAGATAGTTTATACGCAGCAATTTCTAATCTATCTGATTTTGAAATTTTTGAGCCAAATGTTTCAAAAACTCAATCATTATATTCTCTGATTGAAGGCGTAGTAGTCATTAATCTATCTGGTTACGATGAATCCATTCAAAACCTTATTGTGGCAATTACATTAGATGCATTTTACACACAAATGCAAAGACATGGTCATAGTACCATTAATGGTCATTTAAGAGAGTTAAGAAAAATGATACTGGTTGATGAAGCAGACAATTTTCTAAGTAAAAACTTTACTTCTATTCGAAAAATTTTGAAAGAGGGCCGAGAGTTCGGTGTTGGAACAATACTTTCTACACAGTTTTTGAGTCACTTCGCTACAAGTGAAAATGAATATTCCAATTACATCTTAACTTGGGTCATCCATCGAGTAAATGAAATCAAAATGAAAGAAGTAGATAGTTTATTTTCCCTAGACAACAAGTTAATAAAAGAAAATCTCATAACAACTATAAAAGGTCTTGAAAAACACCGAAGTATAGTTAACCTTGCCGGGTCACTCCCTATTTTAATTAAAGACTGTGCGTTTTGGGAACTTATTCAGAACCAAAATAATGAGTAAATTTGATTTTTAGTGGAAAACTTAGTATAGTTTATGGTATCTTTTATGTTTATCTTTGTCTATGGCGTTTAACAAAAAAGAGCTTATTGAAGAAATAAAAGAGCAGTTTCTGGAAGATGACAATCGTCGTCCATGGATAGTTGCTTTTAGTGGTGGGAAAGACTCTACTACATTATTGATGCTCGTATGGGAAGCTGTTGCACAGTTAAATGAAATCGAAAGGAAGGCAAGACAGATTTACGTAATCTGTAATAATACACTTGTCGAAAATCCGAGTGTCTTACAATTTGTTAATAGACATTTGAGAATTATACAAAAGAAAGCTATTGAACAAGGCTTACCTATTAAAGTGGATCATACCACTCCTCAACTTGAAAATAGCTTTTGGGTAAATTTAATTGGTAAAGGATACCCTGCACCTAATAACTTCTTTAGATGGTGTACGGAAAGACTTAAAATATCCCCTACCACTCAATACATAAAGGATAAGATCGCAAATTTCGGCGAGGCTATTATCCTGATCGGAACACGATCAGATGAAAGCGCTGCTCGCGCGAACTCCATTAAGAAGCATGAGATGAAAGATGAGCGCCTTCGCTCCCATCCTCTTCCGAATGCGAAAGCCTATGCGCCTATTAAAGACATGACTACGGATGAAGTTTGGAAATATCTTCGACTTACAGTAAACCCATGGACAGAGGATAAAAACCTAGAAATCCAAACTTTATATAGTAATGGTAGTGGGGGCGACTGTCCTATTGTAGTGGACAATTCTACTCCAAGCTGTGGTAATTCAAGGTTCGGATGCTGGGTGTGTACGGTTGTAAAACGTGACCGCTCAATGGAAGCACTTGTAGATAATGGAGAAGAATGGATGCGACCCTTGATTAATATTCGTGATTTCCTATACAAAACCATCGATCGAGAACGAGCTGATTACGATGCGGAAGAGTTTAGAATGCCAATTCGTCGAAATAAAGCTGAAGGAATTGGCCCATATTGGCCGAAATGGCGTTACCATGTATTAAAGATGGTGTTGGAAGCTCAAAAGGTAGCTACCGAAGTAGATGAGGATAATCAATTAATCACTTTACAGGAGCTTGCTGCAATACAAGTAATATGGAATAGGGATTATATATATGAATATTCCGTAACCGATGCCTATAAAGAGGTATACGGTGAAACTGTTGAGTTTGGACAAAAAACACTAGACTCCAATCACGAAAAAGAATTACTAAAAGAAATTTGCGGTAAAAATGAGGATGATGTCCGTTTAATTAACCAGATGTTAAAAGCTCAAAAAATGAAAGGGCTTTTGGTAAAGAAAATGGGCCTTCAAAATGATATTGAAAATATCTTGCAAGAAGCTGCTCGTCCTACATTTACAAACTTCAAACAATACAATCCTAATGCAGATCAGTAAGATCACTTTATATAATTACCGTATCTATAAAGGAGAAAATCAAATTACATTTGATGAGGATCCTTTGAGAAATATACATATTGTCTCGGGCTTTAACGGTTTTGGAAAAACGACTTTCTTAACCTCGCTCGTCTGGTGTCTATTTGGATCACAGATGCAGGAGGTTGACGAAGCTTATAAAAAACGTATTAAGGAAGTGGGCGGCTATCCTAAATATCTAGAAGATGGTCTAAACCGCCTAGCATATTTAGATCTGGAAACAGATTATTATGTGGAAATAAAATTCACCAAAATTGATATTCCAGGCATTATAACGGAGGAACTAACGATTCGGAGAACATTCTATAGTGGAGATAAATCGGATACCCTACAGATCCTCTTAGATGGAAAACCTAATGAATTGGTACAGGAGGTTGGCTACGAATTATTTATTCAAGATTTTATACTCCCGAAAGAAATAGCAAAGTTTTTCTTTTTTGATGCTGAGAAAATAACCGAATTGGCTGAAATACAAAATACAGATCAGAAACGTCAATTAGCTAGAGCATATTCTGAAGTCCTTGGAATAAAAAAATATGTAGACCTTCGGACTAGCCTTCATGATCAACGTACAAAATATCGACGTTTATCAGCTAATGAAGAACAAGAAAAATTGTTTCTCGGCTTAGATGAAGAGATTAAAACTCTTGAGAACAGAAAAAGCGATTTAGAATCTTTGAACAAACTAGTAGATGAGGAAGCTAGGGGATTAAAAAAAGAAATCAAAGATATTCAGGAGTCTCTAATTAGATCGGGCAATGTTCTTACATTAAAAGAATTTAAGGGGTTAAACGATAAAAAAGAAGATCTCTTAGCGCGTGCTGAACAACTAAAGGAAGTCTTTAAGAAAAATTTAGATTTGGCTCCTTTCGCTATTGCAGGTAAATTATTTATGCAACTAGCTAAACGTGTATATAATGAAAAGTCTAATTTTAAAGGGAATAGTTCAGAACTATTACTAAAATCCATAGAAGATCTAAAGTCTAAAACCTCTTTAGTAAAAGACTCTATTAGTAAGCAGCAGTTAGATCTTTTGTTACATTCCTTATTCGAGATATATGATAGTTCAGCGAATGGAGGTAACTCTAACGACACTGATAATAAAATTGGTCTAAGTGAAAAATCTATTTTGATTATAGAGCACATTGAGGAACAGCTTCATCACAAGTATCAGGAAGACATTAGATGGGTCACTGATGAAATGAAACGGAATCGTTATGAGCTTAATGATGTGACGACAAAATTAGCTCGCGCTGAATCGAAAACAAATGATTCGATCATCAATCGACAAGTTGATCTTCTTGACCAAAAACAACAACGTCTGCAGGATGTCAATAAGGAGTCTGGCTCTATTCAGAATCAACTTTCGGCTTTAGTAAATGAACTGAATGCAAAGAAAAAAGTACAACAAGAGAATCAGAAAAAGGTTCATTTACAAGAAGATCTAATAGAAAAAGATAAAATAGCAAAACGTCTTATCTCAGAGTTGAACCAATTTATTTTTAAGATCCAAGAGCAAAAAAGAAGCACATTGGAGGCTAGTATTAAGGAAAATTTGACAAACTTAATGCACAAAACAAGCTTTGTAAAAGACGTTCAAATAACGATAGAAAACGAGATCATTGATATCGAACTAGTCAATAAGGCTGGAAATATCATTAATAAAGAGACTCTATCTATGGGTGAAAAGCAGCTATACGCAACTGCCATTTTACAGGCTTTAGTTACAGAGGCTAGCTTTGATTTTCCTGTATTTATAGATAGCCCAATGCAAAAGTTGGATGCAACACATGCAAAGAATATCATTACTTACTTCTACCCTACTGTATCTAAACAGGTTGTATTGTTGCCTCTTTTGCAGAAAGAAATGTCTGAGAAAGAATTTGATTTGTTGGAACCTTATGTAAAAAGTGCGCATTTGATTTATCATAAGCCTGAGGAATCAGCTTCAACATTTATCCACATAGACAATGACCAACTTTTTGAAACTATAAATAAGTTATATATTAACGATCATGTTTAATTCAGTTACGACATCGGAAAAGAGCAAAGGAATTATCGTAAACCTAACCAATAAATTGGGGCTGGGTGCTGAAAATGTGATTGCTCGTTTAGCATTCGCCTACTCGTTATCTAAAAATGAACGTCTTGATTTAAATAATATTTTAGATAGCAAAGGAAAACTTTATCCCGCTAAGGTATTGTTTGGCGACTATCAAGAAATATATCTAGGAATGCTATGTGAAATGTATGGGATAAAAATGATTGATAGTAATCTTCCAAGATATGTAAAAATGCATATTGATCATGGGCTTGAAATTATGGCTCCCTATGCCAATAATGATGGCTTTGATTTTCTCACAAAGTGTATTGAAGAAGGAATGGCAGCGATTTAGTCGCTGCCATTTTTATTTTATTGAAATGCTTTTAGTCCTTCTACAGCAGATTGAAATGAAGATACAATCTTAGGAACATCTTCTATTTTCGTGAAGCGCCCTATACTAAGACGTAGCGTAGCATACGCTAAATTAACATCATTTTTCATCGCCATTAGGACATGTGAAGGCTTGATATCTTTTGAAGTACATGCTGAGCCATTAGACACCGCTAGATCATTTTTAAGATCAATAATTAGAGCCTCTGCATCTAAAGTTCCGAAGTGGAAACTAATGATGTTTGGCAATTTGAACTCTGTTTGAGTATTCAGCTGAAAATCTTCAATAGACGATAAGCCCTCAATAATAGCTGCTTCTATTTTGGCTAATTCAGCCTGTTCCTTCATTCCTTCTTTTTGAGCAAGTTCGCATGCAGCGCCAAAACCTATTATTCCTGGTGTATTTAATGTCCCTGATCTAAAACCTCCTTCATGTCCGCCACCGTGCATATGAGGCATCAACTTATTTTTGCTTATTTTAGATCTATTAATGTATAAGGCGCCTACCCCATTTGGCCCATAAATCTTATGTGCAGAACAAGCTAGTAAATCGATCTCCATTTCTTGGACATTAACAGTTATCTTACCTAGAGCCTGAGTTGCATCTGTCATAAAATATGAAGTACGCTGATGTGCAATCTTAGCAATGTCCTGAATGGGTTGGATAATACCAGTTTCATTATTAACATACATGATTGATACAAGCTTTGTATTTTCTTTGAAGGCACTTTCGAGATGCTCAAGGCTAATTATACCATTTTGATCAACATCGAGATAAGTAACATCAGCGCCTTGAGACTCAATATATGCACATGTATCTAGAACAGCTTTATGTTCTGTTTTACAAGTTATCATGTGGAAGTCTTTACGACCACTTGCTTCAAACAGTCCAATGATAGCTAAATTGATTGCCTCCGTAGCCCCAGAGGTAAAAATAACGTCCTCGCTCTTTTCTGCATGAATCAGATTAGCCACCTGTTGTCTCGCGTGTTTAACCGCATCTGATGCTTCCTGACCATAAAAATGTGTACGGCTAGCTGCATTACCAAACTTTTGTGTAAAGTATGGCAACATAGTCTCTACTACCCTCGGGTCTGTTGGCGTAGTTGCAGCATAATCTAGATATATGATATCACTGTTGTCCATGTCTGATCAATCTTTTGAGATTAATCAAAGTTAAGGGTTAAACTACAAAATGTAGTTTAAAAGTTCACAAAACTGAAACTTTTCACGCGAATTTGAAACTTCTCAGTCTTTTTATCAACTTTTATAATCATTTTATCAGGGATTATTGCTATCCAAATATTTGGGTTTTCTTGATTCATTTTTTTTACTTTGATGTTCAGATAATGCCTTTTCGATTGCTATTGCCATACACAATGGAGATATAAGATACAACAAATATATCCCACTGAATATTGATATGGTTGTCAAACATACGAGCTCTAAAATTTCCTTTAACTCAAACAAGCGAAGATCATTGGAGAAATAAATTGGGACTGCTAACCCAACAAAAATAATAAACAAAGCACCGATCAATATTATCTGAGCCATTTTTTTTAAAAAACCACTAATTTTAACGACGATTTCATCGTTTTCAAATTTTAGGTATGGCAAAGCTTTTTTTATACTTTTCCAAGTAAAATTTTTCTTTAATTTTTTCTTCAATTCGAGATATTGATAAATTGATTGTTCATTAGTAATTATCCCAGTCTGGAGGTAAAAATACCTTTCTTTAAAATCATTTACAACAAACCCATTTCTAAACTCTACATCAAGTTCATCAGTTAAGGTTTTATACTCTTTCACATTATTAAGTCTTCGTGTTTTTCTATCTCGGGAATTGCTAATAAAATATTTTAAAGGCTCAAAAAAAATTGCACTCAAAATAACGGTAATTAATGCGGAAAGCTTGGAAATAGTTTCAATAAGGGTCGTGATATCCATCTATATATAGTTTTGGTTAGTAATTTTCAAACATATAAATTTTAAAACATAACTGAATATAATTGTAGTCTCCTAAATAAAGGAAGTATTAAGTAAGCATTATGCAAGAAGTCCTCGAAAAGATACTTCTTCTATTGTTATCCTTCAAAAAATAAAGGAAATGATTAAAGACAAAAGAGCCCCCCTTAACGCAAAGAGAGGCAATTGGACTATTTTTTGATTGTTACTTGCTATAGTTATAAATCAGCGATTAGACCTTTTGTAAGTAAAAATAGACATATCAGATGGAATATTTATTGATCATTTCCGAGAAAATATTGATCAAATCCGAACCTTCCAAAATTAAAATGAATGAGATTATCTCACTTGATCAAAAAGACTGTAACCCGCTTTTACGATCGACGGCTAGCTTAGCGTTAAGCTGCGCTTTTAGTGTATTTACAAGTGGAACTATCAAATTATACTTAGATTTCATCACGTTGACAGTCTCTATAGCCAGATTAAGTTTTGCCTTTAGTTCATTGACAAGCACCTGTGTACTCGCTGGGTCAATTGCATTTGCAGTAGAAATCGTTGCGATATCATCGGACGCAACCAGCGTAGAATCTACCTGCGCAACATCAAACACCGCTGCAGATTGCTTTACTCTATAAACTCCAATCAGTACCATTCGGCGATCATCCAATACTAAAAAGTCTAATCTCAATCGTCCACTCCTGGAAATATTGCTGATATCAGCCTGATCCAAAACCACATTGGTACCGGCAATGACAGAATAGCTTCCCCCATTACTTAAAGCAGCATTGACATGAACTTCTATCCTTTGTCCAGGTACGACGCGGCTATTATTAGCATTGTCGATTGTAAGCATATAATTATTATTGCTATTTATTGTTAAATTATACCGCGTGGTACCTGTCTTCAATGTAGAAATATCAATGCTATTATTCGCATTACTCTGAAGATTCCCATCTGCGTAGTCAGTAATATAAAACGGGCTTTTAATAACCTCTTCTGCTGTGTAATTGCGTATTTTACGATTTCCCATTTCATAAAGAGCACTGTTATTATACCTATTGATATTAGTATTGAAGTCAACAGAAACCGAAGAATTTCGGTAGAGTGGTCTATTGGTATCGTCACCGATCTTTTCCAGATCAACCTTAAAAAGGTTGGCTCGTGAAAGTTGTATAGTAAATAGTGGCTTTGAAAAAATAGTATGATCGGCATTGTAAGTAACTTTAGTCCCAATTAATCTAAACTCGCCCGTGATAGTACTTAAAATTGATCCGCGCCAATTTTTTTCAGCGGTGGCGGTCGTATGTCCCTGAATCATATAACCGGAAACAAAGGTAAAAAGACAGTTGAGTCCAGCGTAGACATGAACTCCGTCTATCGCTTCTGTATAGATACTATCAAATAGCCAATTACAGTTTGCTTCAGTCAAAATTCCCGCGCATAATGTAGTTGAATCAGCGAGTTCAAGGTTATCCAAGATGTTCTGCGGAACACTAATTTCAGTAGGGATATTCCATTCTTCATTCGCTATTTTGACACGCAAGTCTTCGATAATTGGAGAGACGAATGTATTGGAAGTGAAAGACGACCCTCCAATACTACGGCGCTGATAAATGCCGATCCGCACGCTTTCTATCATCAACCCGGTGAAGTTACACCCATTAACGGGTCCTATATCGCCATCCATAAATAGTCCAATGCCACAACGCCTGATCTTTAGATCGTAGTAGTTTTCCCGCCAACAGTTCCCCATGATAATTCCATAGCCATTTGTGAATCCTACTATCGCAATCTGACGTAGCCCCCATGAAGTCGAATTTATCTTAATTCCGAAAGCATTGGCGGTAGCATTTCCTTCTATCGCGATATTTTCGATCAATCCGCCGACTTCTCGAGCTACATTGTTATTGCTACATATAAAACCTGAAGATCCGCTCTTGACACGAATAGTTGAGGCATTCGTGTTTATGGTCGGAGCCCCTACAATATATTGGATACCTTGAGCGCATGGGCTTGCACCTGTCCCCCGAAGGGTTGTGTTTGGTGGTAGCGTGATATCTCCAACGACATATTTGCTACCCGTCGGTGACACTTTAACATAAGTCTGACCTTTGGCTTTTGATAGTGCTTTAACAAAGGCAGCAGTGTCGTCGGTAAGATTGTCCCCTTTCGCCCCATAATACCGCACGTCAATCCCGTCCTGAAATAAATGCAGTAATTTTAAACCTCCAACTGCAACGATACTTCCACCGTCATCTGGACCTGGATCCGGCTCATTTAGTAGATCAATGTAGTGGTAGATAATCGGTGTCGGGGTATCCCCTTTTTCGTAGTAGCCTAAGAGCTGAACACCCGCATAAGTTGGATTGCTTCCTTTCAATCCATCGATTTCCGTTGTTGATAGATTGCGCATTGCATCCATCGTTTCCTTAACTAAAAATTGATTTGCCATATTCTTTTGTTTTTATATGTATAGCAAAAGTACGGTGGTGGTAGTGGCTATCTGAGTAAAAGAAAGGTTATGTAAGCGGTAAGTGGGAGATACCGAAAAGTCTTTATGAAACAAAAAATGCGACACCCTGGAGGATGCCGCATCAGCTGTTAAAGCTATGCTTGTCGGCTCAATTTTTCAGCACCATGCCGAAAGCTACTGATAACCTATTTACAAAATGGAGCAGAAAAATTAAAACTTCTCTCATCTCATTAGTTCTATGTCGCTCTATACGAAATTCGAATCCTAAAAGTCCCAGCAGCGTTCGGCTGCACTGACGGTTCAACAATGAGCGTGTTTAACAGATTCGGATTAATAGTACCACCGTTCTGATAGGTCTCTTTAACCGTCGCTGATCCATTAACATACACCAATGTCCCTAAATCTAAATCATTAACATAAGCATTGTTATTGACCGAATTCCCGATCTTTAACTTCGCACCTGAGACATCTCCTTGCTTATCGACAATTTGGACGACATAGATTAAGCCACCAAACTCCAACAAAGATTCCTGGATCCACGAACCTACTGAAAAACCTTCATTCGCTTTGATAACAGGTGAGATATATTCTCTTTCTTCAAGGCTTCCATAGACACCTTTACCTTCAAAAGGCGATTTAATAGACCTGAAAAAATTCCTTCCGCCCAGAGCGGCAATCAATCCCTGATTGGATACAAAGTCCCCAGTCAATTTATATAGTGGATTGGAAGCTCCCCGAACGATTTTATTGCCATATTCTGATATATTATCTTTGGTTTCGCTGGTCGCATTATTTAGCATAAAGTTGATAACCGGAACAAAGCCCTGGTTAAAGTAATTGTTTCTGATCTCTGTCGTCTGTACACGGCCGATTAGTATAACACTATCGTGCTCAGAACTAGGAATTGCACCTTCGAATGCTGTTGTCATAAAGTTATTGGCCACAGTGCCTGCAGCCAGGCCAAATTTAGCCCCTAGAGAAAGATGCAGGCTCGCCGTTTCGGAATAGTTATTAGATACAACATAGCCATTTATGCTACCGTCATTAGGCTTGTCGGTACCACCCAATACGATCGCTTTACCATTGATTTCAAGAATATTGTCTTGAATAGATATATTTTGCGCTTGGCCTACCGCAATACCGGTACCATATCTTCCCGCGGAAACCGTATTGCCATGGACTTGAAGACCATTCATATTGTCCAAGGCAAGCAAGGCATAAGAGTTGGTACCTACCGCACCTAACCAACAGCCTCTTATTTCTGCTCTATAAGAGTAAGTAAGATAGATGCTGATCGCATTTGGCCAGGAAGAACACAGACGACAGTCTATCGCCTGAAAATTGGTACTGGCTAAAATATGGACGCCATCGCCAGTACCATTGTTAACGATTACCATCCGATCAAGTGTGACATAGCTGATACGGGGCGAAGCAAACTCAATTTTCCCATTGACAGTAGTTGTACCACTACCCGAAATAAAAACTGGATCCGCCATCGCAGCCACCAGTCCTTGTTGAACAGCCGAACTGTTTCGATTGTGCTGGTAATCGCCTCGGTGAATTTGGTTTGTCTTGCTTCGCAATGACTGTGTAATCTTATACTCGACAGGCGGTGTAGGATAGTATACATTCAGTCCCGTATCAATAGCATTTTGTATAAATTGGGTGTCATCTTGTTGCCCGTCTCCTTTGGCACCGAAGTATCGTACATCAACCTCAGATCTGTAGACTGATTCAAATTTCAATCCCGAGGTTTGGATAATATCTCCCCCATTATCCATGCGCGAAGAATTGCTCTTATAATAAAATACCGAGCTAGGTAAATCGCCAACGCGATAATATCCCAACAATTCGATACCCAAATAGGCTGGAGTAGTTCCTTGAAATCCAGCAATTTCAGCTGCCGACAGATTTCTCATCTCTGCCATGCTGTTCTTAACTAAAAATTGATTTGCCATATTCTTTTGTTTTTATGTGTATAGCAAAAGTATGGCTGTGGACTAGGCTTTCTGAGGAAAACAAGCAGTAAGTAAGCGGTATGTGGGAGATACCGAAAATGGATACCACCAATATTCCCTATAGTTTTGATAATGCCTCTTTCTTAAAGAAAGTAAAATGTCCTGTGATTATTTTCCATGGCAACAAGGACACAGCGGTATATTATGGTTCTTCTGTTAAGCTCTCAAAACTACTAAAGGCTACTGATCAATTTATCACATTGCAAGATGAAAGCCACAATGATTTCTCGAAAAACGAGGCTTACCTAAGTTCAATAAAGTTAATTTTGGGAAGGAATAAATAGGCGCCGGTCGTGAACAAGTACTTTCTCCTTAACCTAATAATGCATTCATAGTTTACAGAATTCAAATGTTGGCGAGAACCAGCTGGAGTTTATTTGTAGGTTGCTTTCAAACGGAAGTTTGCGATACCTATATCATCAATGAAAATTCACTACTTTTGAACCACTATGCTGCAAGTAACCTGTGCGATTATAGAGCACGCCAATAAAATACTGATCTGCCAACGATCTGCTTCGATGAAACTGCCATTGAAATGGGAATTCCCGGGTGGGAAGATCGAAACCGGAGAATCTAAAGAAGACTGCCTACGCAGAGAGATCAAAGAAGAACTCAATATTGATATCACCATACGCAAAACGCTCATGATGGTGGAGCATCAATATGCTGACATTTCGCTGCAGCTCTACCCTTTTGTATGCAGCCTACAATCTGGAGAGGTAAAAGCGCTGGAGCATGCTCAGGAAATATGGGTAGCAATAGATCAATTGCTAAGCTACGACTGGGCAGAAGCTGACCTGTCTATTGTAAACGAGTATATCGCTTACGCTACATCAATTAAATAATAGCAGCTATCTGCGTACATAAAAGCCCTAAAACAAAAAGAGCTTCCCTCGAACCGGCAGAGGGAAGCAATTTGGCTACTTGGTCGATTCTATTAGCCTTGAAACCAACGCGTGGTTTTCTATCTATAAAGATAAGCAGGTTATGTGAAACAGCTATTGTGCATTTTATCGAAAATGTTGATCAAAACACTAAAACTTTAATCATCATCCAGACTCTTAGCGAATAAACAGAGGTCATTATGTTGCTAAAATCCCCGCTGTTCTTAATTTGTTCTTTAAATCCCGAAGTTCAGACAATATGGACTGGATTTCCATCTGGGTATATGCGGACGATGGGTTACCTGCGCTATCAGGAGAAATTGCGGCTTGACTTACAACTCCTTTTGTGGTAGATGAGGCATTAGGAACTGCAGATCTAAAAGCAAATCCATCCCAGATCATAAGTGTATTCGTATCAGTATTAAACCAGTCATAGGAACGCAGTGATCCCTGATCCAATAAAGGCATATTGGCTGTTCCACCTATATTCTGAAAATCATTGAGCATATAATTTTTTAGTTTTTTAAGATGATTGCCCATGTAACTGGTCTTTTGATTGAGTGAACTTAAAATACTTTATTTCGTGTAGAATAGAGTAAAGCTTTTTTATTGGCAATCTACATCATTAACCGCATTTCGAAATAAAAATACCACCTTATTTAATATCAGGCGGCATTTTTATTTCGAAATGCGTAATACTTATATTTCAGTAGATGCTATTTCCTTAAGCGGAGATACCACCATCGATGGTAAAACTGCTTCCAGTAATATATCCTGCTTCATCCCCTACCAAGAAATTAACTAGCACTGCGATCTCCTCTGGCTGTGCAAAACGCTTTAAAGGTATCGCGTTCATATAATGTTGTCGGACAGCCTCGTCTGCTTTTTGTAGCATATCTGTATCCGTCGCTCCGGGCTCTACGCTATTGACCGTAATTTGTCGAGGTGCTAAGTCCCAAGCCAATCCTCTCGTATATGCAGAAATAGCAGCTTTGGTCGCAACATAATCTGATAAACCTGGCCCTCCGATCCGGATACCGCCAACGGAGGCTATATTTACGATACGCCCGCCATCTGGCATATACTTTTGCGCAGTACGCACGGCTTCGGTCACCGAACGGATATTTACATCGATTTGGCGATCGTATTCGAGCGATCTTTCGTCAGACGTTTCGATAGTACCTCCCACCGATAAAGCAGCATTGTTCACCAGTATATCTATCTTCTGAAATAGACTTACTGTGTCTTCAATTGCTCTGCCAACTGCTCCTTTTTGTGAACCATCTGCTTTGATTGCGAATGCTTTGCCACCATTTTGATTTATCTCGTCTACAATCTGCTGTGCTACCTGATCAGAATTTAGGTAGGTAAAAGCAACTGTAGCACCTTCTTTTGCTAGACGCTCCACGATGGCACGTCCCATACCACGTGTTCCACCGGTAACGAACGCTACTTTTTCATTTAATTTTGACATCTTATTTGAATTTAATTTTTTACTCCAATTTTATTAAACGGATATATCTGGGCAGTAAATTGGTCCTTAGGTAATGTCCAGCTTTAGCCTTTTTAATTTGACCTCACGAATTTTCCATTGCCCGTCAACGTATTCATAATGGTTGTAATAGAAGCCAAATCCGTGAAATTTCTTAAATGGACTTTCTTTGTCTGCATCAAAATAGATCCGATCTTCCATGGCCACTATAGCCTTAGCCTGTGTCTCTCCGATCAGCTGTATCTCCGCATGATGAATTTGATGGATGGAAACTGCTTCCTCAATTGTTTTACACGCTTCAATGAATTGATCACTGCTATGAAATTCATATAAGATAGATCCATCAACCGCATAAAAAGTTAATGTTGGCTGCTGTGAAAATAATCCCTTTAGCTGATCCCAATTTTTCTGGTCAACAAATCGACAGTATTTGGCTTGTAAATCTTTAATTGCGTCTACAGCCAGTATATAGTTTATATTCGTTATATCTTTCATATCCGAAATTCTTGTGTTTAGAGAACCTTGATAATCACTTTTCCTGTGGTATGATTGCTTTCTATCGCCGAATGCGCCAATGGGATTTCATCGAGTCCAAATCGCTTGGATATGTGAGGCACTAATTTTTGTTCTTCCAACAATCGGGCAAGTGCTTTCATATCTTGTCCATTTGATACTACGTTATTGTAAAATGCATTAATATTGCGCTGAACAGCCAAATCTGCCCACTTACTGTCTACGATATGATCCCAGAGGCTAAGCAAGGTTGCACCATTCTTAAGCGCCTGCATAGATTTAGCAATATGCTCATCACGTAGTCCTTCGATGACATAATCAACCGGAAACAGGATGTCAAGAAAATTGGTAGTCTGATAATCTATAAACTCATCGGCTCCCAATCCCAAGACGAACTCTCTTTTAGCGCCTGATGCCAATGCGATAACATAAGCCCCAAAATATTTAGCGAGCTGAACTGCGAAATGGCCTACACCGCCGCCGGCTGCTGTTATAAATACCCGGTCACCAGGCTTGATCCTGAACTTATTCAACGGCTGCCACACCGTTAATGCAGCCATTGGTACTGCGGCGGCTTCTTCATAGCTGATATTCGCTGGCTTGAGCGCGATATCATTGATACTTGCCACCACGTACTCGGCGTAGCCTTTGGCATGTCCCGGTGTCGTATAGGTCGGAAAATTCAACAAACCAAATACCGCATCACCTACTTTGAAATGTGCTGTATCCGCTCCTATCTCCACGATCTCCCCAGAGATATCCCATCCAAGGATCTTCGGTGATTCTCCATTGAAAATATAATCCAATCGACTATCCCGCCTAGCATACACATCAGTCGGATTGATGCCTATGGCATGAACCTTTATAAGTACCTCACCGTTTCCGGGACGTGGTATAGGGATATCTGCCATCATCAATTGTTCTGTGCCTCCCTGGGATTTTAAAATAACTGCTTTCATTGTGCAATCAAAATTTATTTATAGCACAAAGTTACTATGCTCATTACTGGGATATGGAATTACTATCACCGATGATACCCACTGGCTACAAACCCACCTTAAACACTTTGATCAATAGGGGCACAAATTGCTTAAATGAACTAAAAAACTTAATTTAGTACCACAGATATTAGGTTACATATAATGGCTGAAAGTGCAAAAACTAAAATAGATAAAGATGATGTACAGGCGTTACAGGATACCATCTATGTGATTGGTGGTAAATGGAAGCTACCGATCATCTATTCAATTTGTTGCGGCAACAAGCGATTTACTGATATTGAGCGCAGTATTCCGGGTATCACAACAAGAATGCTTTCCCGAAATCTGAAAGAGCTCGAGGACAATATGCTGATTACCCGAAAAGTAGACCCTGACTTCACGACTATCATTGAATATGAGTTTACCGAGCACGCCAAAGCCTATGGCAACTTGATATTGCAAATGATTGATTGGGGTAAGCAACATAAACAACTCATCATTAAAGAGAACAGGTTGCAAAAACAAAAAACACCAATTTTTTAAATAAAGATCTGCAGATCCTATGCTTCCAAAGGAAGAAGTTGATTCGAACATAGAATTGTTGATGAATATAATTGATGACGCATTGAAAAAAGCAAAATCACTTGTGGCAAAATAAAACTGGAGTTATAATAGATTAAGTACAAACTCCTTCTCTATTTCATGATGAAAAAAAAAACGCTATAGAAATTTAGCCATGAGCAGTATAAAAAACTTTTTAGAACTACCAACCGACAAACAAATCGGAGAAACACAACATTTCTTCTTGATCCGAGATGGCTTTCCAGTTAGCCCTGGTCATACATTAATTATTAACAAAGCGCTTCGTGAGGATTATTTCAAGCTCACTACTGATGAAAAAGCTGACTTAGATAATGCGATCGGCCTAGCCCGATCCTTGGTAGAATCTGAGTTCACCCCCAATGGCTACAACATCGGCATGAACTGCGGTGAATCTGCCGGACAAACGGTGTTCCATTTTCATTGCCACCTGATCCCTCGTTATATTGGAGACATGGAAAATCCTAGAGGTGGTGTGCGGCATGTGATACCGAGTAAGGGGAGTTACTAGATGAGGTGGTCGTATATATTTTTGCACTGGGGTAGTACTATACTGCTAGCTGCATTCTTACTTCCGACATTTGGACTGTTTGACGACGATGTAATTTATAAAGACCTTTGGCTTTTTCCTTATATATTCATCGGCGGTACTATTCTTTCACTACCTACTTTGTTCGCTTATGTAGTAGTATTTTTTCTATTGGATCATTACAAAGTCAATAGAAAATGGGTAAAACCGATTTTGATTTCACTAACAGTAATTGGAATTTGCATAACATGCTTTCTATTGTCGAATACTTGGAACCTAAGATTTGCGTTGATGTATTCCGCTATCGCAATTTTTTGTGGGATAATATTTAAGGTTGAGAAAAAATGATATGTTCATCATCTGTTTGTGCAAGTAGATGCACCATATCAACTCTGAATCTTTCTTTATCAAAATCTTTCACCATTTTAGGTAAACGATCCAAATTGAATAAAGATTCTAATATTTTGGCTTTAACGATTTCCAAACTATGAAGATCAGTTCCTGAAACAAAATCTTCATACTCATCAGGCTCAATTACTATATTATCTATGAATAGTCTGTACATATGGTGTTGCTCGCCTGTAAATCTATTCTTAGTTGTCCTATCAGAAACATATAACGGCTTCTTCTTCTCGAAAAAATGTCCAAATCCTTCTGGAGCCAATACGCTGGTAAAACCTAGCGTATAGTTTAGAAGATCAGTACCATAATCCTTGTCTTTAAAACATTCTTTCAAATAGATCGAAAGATTCGTTAGGATATGGCTCTTACCTCCTGCCCTAGTGTCCATTGTTAAAGCGATACTAAAATGCATAGATAAGTTGGTTGATTTGTGACTCGCTGAAATTGCTCTCTTTCATTGTCCCTAATTTATAAAAAACTACATTTATTTGTGTAGCGGTTTTTAGGGAAGATTACAATAGCGCGGTAGAAAGTTTTTTCAAAACACTGGTGTAAGCCCAACGATTGCTTTTTATGAACTGCTATGGTATTTCCATACTTGATAATCGGTATAAAAAGAAGTTTGCCACTCCTTTTTATACTTTAAACAATATTCTTAAGACTTGGATTATGTTTTGTGTAATAATCTCCTACAATAAATTCTACTTTATTTAGTTCCGTTGGTAAATAGGAAGTAGTGTAGATTAATTGGTATGAATCTTTATTGTATTTAAGCGCTTCTTTGATAATTATCTCTTGGAAATTATGGGCGCGCTTGGGCTCAATTCCTTTATCTTCCATATTATCACAAAGAATAAATCTAGGATATCTCATATTTTCCATAACTAATGAACCAAAAAATATAGCATACCTTGCTGTAGTTTTTAAATAAAAATTTGAACTTGCAGAATATTTAGCATCCTTATCAGCTATAAAGGCGATATTATTACGGTAGTCAATATGGAATTCTTTAGCTGTAGTAAAGTCTTGTTGTCTATCCAAATCATTATTTAAAAGGTAAAGTGCTTTTTTCTCAATTGCTTTATTAATTGATTTTTTAGTTTTGTCCTGACGGTCTTCCTCCTTTTCAATAAAAACCTTTAAATATTCGCTCTCACTTTCCAAACTATTCTTTTTATCAATTAGCTCTTGATAAAGTTCAGCGTTTTCAAGCATAGTTCGTAATTGCAATATTTCTCCTTCAGCAAACCCTTTATCAACATACAAACTATCAATTTTCTCATCTCGTATAGACTTAACATCTTTTAAAGTACTATTGACCTGGATTTGAATTTGTTTAAGTTTAATTCTTTCTGATTCCAACTTTGCTGTGATCTCCAATAAATGTCTGTCCCTTTTAACCATTAGATTTTTGGACTCTTTAATTTGGAAACTTAATTCTTGTTCAATTTTTCTTGCCTGCGTTATTCCGGAACTTTGATCTACTGAAGTTTTACACAATTTACACAGTGAAGCATTTTCAGTAGCTTTTATATCGGATAAGCATTCTGGGCAATAATCCAAAGGAAAATCACCCAAAAACTCTCTAGTCAATATTGAATTTTTGATTGCTTTTATTTTCGATTCTAGAGTTTCAATAAAAAAATTGGAATCTTCAATATCTAATTTTAATTCACTAACCTCTGTTTCTAAGTTTGCGACAATATTCCTTTGGCTAATAGCCTCATCATTAAGTTTTTCAAAAGCAAGCTTTGTTTTCGCGGTATATTTAACAGTTCTATTCTTTTCCGTTAGCTCTAAAAGTTTCTCGTCAATCGCTTGAATTTCTACTTCTTTATTTTTTATTTGAGTTAATAAATGCGCTGGAAATAGGTTTATTTCATTTGTGACATACCTTTTTATAACTTTAATTTCTCTCTTTAATTCATCCAGCTCCTTATCGACATCAATTTTTCTAATTTTTGCATCATAAAGATCTTGGCTATAAACACCTAATAATAAATCTGATACCGTTTCTCTAATCAAAGAAGTATCAAATTGTTCATATAAATAAAGTGAGCTAGTTGGGGATTCTTGATCAACGTATAAAAGCCTTAAGATTTGGTGCATTGTAATGTTGCTATCAGTCTTTACAATTGGCAAGTCTAATTTCTCAAAAAAAACATTTGAAAAGCTTTTCTTTTCAGTGGTAGAATTATAATTAAATTTTTGCCATTCAGTTTTGACTTTACCCCGGCTTTCTTCCAGAGGTCCCCAATAAATAAAAATGGGCTCACTTGGATTTCCCTTATTTGTCTCGGGGTTGATGTTAATTTCTCTCTTTACGGTGAATGTGGCTTCATTCATAGTAACTTCAGCGACAACAATCCTACACCTCTTAGCTTCTTTAACCCAATCATTAAAATAGCCGCCCAATACATAAAAAATAAAATGAGATATAGTTGATTTACCACTACTATTGTCACCATGGATTATATTAACCCCATGATGAAATTTTTGATCATAGGCAATCTTATTTCCTTTAGTAATTATAATAAGCCTATTTAAAAATAAATTATTATGCATCATACTTGCTTTCTAATAATTGTGTTCGGTCTTTCAAACCGTCAACTCCATATAGTGACATGTAATAAAAATGTGAGGTCAAGAGACTTATTGCATTACTCTCCTTCACACTTAGAGGCTCAAATTTAGAAGAATATGTAGCTAAAATATCTTTAGACACAATAGTAACTTTATTCAAAGCTAAATAATCCTTATTTATTATTCCATATGATGCTAAACACTTCAAAGCACCAAGCTGAAATGGCTTTATTTTTTCAAAAATTTTCCTGGTGTCTAACAACAAATCATATGGATTATTTTCTTTCCTTATATGTGTTTTAATTAGCTCTTTAATATCATTTTCGGACCTCTTTAGTTTAATGGAGGATATTTTATCAGGAAAAAGTAAATAGAAATCCCAAATTCTTAGTCTCTCAGTTTCAACATATTCGTCACGTTTAAAGTGCGTTAATATTTGTAACATTCGATAAACCGAATGATAAAGATCAAATGCGGGGTGATAAATTATCATGACTTCCATCTTATGTGACATCTTCCAGTAAGAAAGTATATCATTCCATCAATATCTGTTGAGTTTAGTCCCATAACATCGTTGCATCCTTCTTCACTAATTATTTTCAATAACGGGTCATTAATTTCACAGGAAATCGTCCTTAAAATTTCACTTTCACTACATCCATTCCGAAACAAGGGATAAATCAAATTTCTAAATTTCTCAATTATTATTGCTAATAAATATGCATGAATATGTTGAGCAGGCTCATAAAATACATATTTAGTTAACTTTTTAGAGTACTCTTCTTTAAGCCATTCAGCATCGTCATATAAATGCCTTAAGTTACCATCAATAAGCTTCTGTTCTAATCCTATTTGATCGCGATCTAAAAGATAGCGCTGTAAGTCATCATGTACATCATCAATCCGATTATCTTCATTAAAAACCTCCCTTAACCTATCAAATAATTTGGATAGTTTAGTCTCCCTAGTATAGTTAGGAAAATAGTTGTTATTGGAATGATCATCTCCCGCAACTATTTTGCCTGAACCCTCAACGACATTACCCTTTTGAACAGGACCAAACATTATATATTTATTGACTTATCATCTCCACCAACAACTTTTCCAGATCCATTAATCGTAATGTTCTCTTGTTTAACATCGTTCGAACGTTTCTTTGAAATTTTAATTGCAATAAATGATGCTCCAATTAACGCAACTAGAACCGTAATAGCTGCAAGAATAATCTTGGTTGTATTTTCGTCAAAATTCATTTTATAAATCAATCAAGGTTAATAAAGTCCAAAAATACTCAATTTCATGAATAATCTACAATTATTTATCTTAATATTGGTACCAACTATAGGCATTAGTATGGTGCGGAATATGCAATAATCATGAAAGATCTCTACGCGGCTCCTTGTGTAATGAACCATTGTTTCCTTTCCGATATACCGGTATGGAACGCTATAATAACACTTCTCGGGAGAAAAGTATACGTAAGCCATCTTCTGTACTTTGGTCCATTTGTAATCTTTCAGTTCATATGTATCAGTGGGAAGGGCTTTGAGATATTCTCGTTCAATGCACTGGAAGAGCTCGATACGGCTCGATTCTTTTCGTTTGAACAATAGATTGTTATAACGCTCCAGTAGTACTTTAATTTCTCCATTGAGATCTTCCAGCGAGGAGAAAGTCATTTCATGTAATGGGTAATTGATACGCTGGTAGGCCAGATGCACCGCATTCTCGACCAGCGCCTTGTCCTGTGGAGAGTAACTACGCGTTGGGTTGATGACACAGTTATAATAACGGGCAAAGTCCTTGAAGCTACGATTGATGTCCGCTTCATATCTGCTCGATCTATTGACGGCAGACTTTAGATTGTCGGACACTATCGCTTTGGACTATCCACCATAAAAACGAAGTGACGCAGTGCAACAGGATATCATATCTTCGCGTTTCTGGCTCCTGCATGCCTGGATATAGGTGTACTGGCTGCACGGTATAGCCACAAATACTTCAGTATTCTCACTTTAACTAGCTATATTCAAAACAAAATAATTCCAAATTTACAAGTCGGAAATAAATACATTATATTAAGATTAAGTATATTTACATAAAAAATAATATCATGCCGAAAAAACCAATAAACAGATTGAAAGTAGTAGATGTAGAACAGGGCTGAAACAGTAAATGGCTAGACGAGCAACCTGACAAGAATGGAGCAACAGTTTGCCCGTTGGTGTACCAATGAAGTACAACCGAATTTGGATAAATTCTCGTAGATAGCTGTATTATTAGAAATTGATATCAAAGAATATTGAATTCGAACAAACAGATGAGCGTAATAAATTCTTACCAAGCAAAATATTTTGCTTTTGAGTTGTCGAAAAAAGCTACCGCAGATAGTCCCGAAAAATTTGGTGCGACATTGATGGATGCCAAGGTGGAATTGAATCCACACCAAGTCGAAGCGGCTTTATTTGCATTTAAGTCGCCATATTCTAAAGGGGCTATTCTAGCAGATGAAGTTGGATTGGGAAAAACCATAGAAGCTGGTATTCTACTTAGCCAAAAATGGGCAGAAGGAAAGAGAAAAATATTGATCATTTGCCCGTCTTCCTTAAGGAAACAATGGGCGAATGAAATAGAAGATAAGTTCTACCTAAGAACAGAAGTCCTCGATAACATCTCTTATAACAAAAAGTCAAAAGCTGGTATTAAGAATCCGTTTGATAATGAAGCGACCATCAAAATATGTAGCTATCAATTTGCCCGAAAAAGAGCAGGAGAAATCCGGTTGACGTCTTGGGATCTGGTGGTGTTGGACGAGGCGCATTATCTACGAAACGCGTATAAATATGGGAATGTAACGGCACAAACCATTCAAGACGCTATTCGAGATTATAAAAAGATACTGTTGACGGCTACCCCGTTGCAAAACAAGTTGGATGAGCTATTTGGCTTAGTATCTTTTATTGACCCCGAAATATTTGGAGACATCAAGTCGTTCCGACAAAACTATATTTTAGAGTCTGGAAGTAAAGATATTGACGGATTAAAAGATAGACTGGGCGATGTCGTGCATCGTACCTTGCGTAAAGATGTAAAGGAGTTTATCAATTACCGTGAACGTATCCCGATAACACAACAGTTTACGCCTACACTAGAAGAACAAGAGCTCTATGAAAAGGTATTGGACTATTTGAGACAAGAGGTAACCTATGCTTTTCCTCCGGCTCAGAAACACCTGATGCAGTCGGTTATCTTCAAATTGTTAGGCTCCTCTACTTTTGCCATTAGTCGTACATTGGAAGCATTGATCAAACGCTTACGTAATATTTTAAAAAACTCCAAAATCGTAGAAGATGATCTATATGAACTGTTTTTTGAGGAATATGAAAATCTGTATGATGAAATCGACGAAATCGACGAAGGAGGAACGAATGAGATAAATGAAATTACTATTGATGATAAGATAGCCATCGAGGCTAAAATTAAACAATTAGAAGAATTTTTATTACTTTCGACCAGTATTCAACATAACGAAAAAGGCGAAAAACTTTTAGTGGCTTTACACCGTGGTTTTGAAAAATTAAACGAGTTGGGTGCAAAAGAAAAGGCCCTGATTTTTACCGAATCCACGCGCACGCAACAATATCTTTTTGAACGCCTGTCCAAGGAGAAATATGCTGGGAGGATCTTGCTTTTCAATGGCAGTAATGCAGATCCCTTATCGAACCAGATTTACAGAGACTGGTTGGCGGACGACAAGAATGCCGGAAAGATTACTGGCTCCAAAGCCGTGGATATTCGTCAAGCTTTGGTCGATACGTTTAAGAATGATTGCTATGCTATTATGATCGCTACGGAAGCGGCAGCAGAAGGCATTAACCTACAGTTTTGCAGTATGATCGTCAACTACGACCTCCCCTGGAATCCTCAACGTGTGGAGCAACGGATCGGCCGATGCCATCGTTACGGTCAGGAGTACGACGTCGTAGTTGTCAATTTTTTAAATGCGTCAAATACGGTAGAAAAGCGAGTTTTTGAGTTGTTAGAACAAAAATTTAAGCTTTTTGAAGGTGTTTTTGGCTCCTCAGATGAGGTGCTGGGGAAAATAGAAAGTGGTGTGGATTTCGAAAAAAGAATTATAGAGATCTACGAAAAATGCCGTACCAAGGCAGAGATAGAAAGCTATTTTGCGAAGCTGCAAGCTGAATTTGAAGACCAGATAGACGAGAAAGTAAAGCATACCCAATCCAAACTTTTTGACCATTTTGAAGCAAGTGTAATCGAAAAACTTAAAATTACTCTGTCGGAAACCAAAGTATTTATTGAGAAGTTTGAAAAATGGCTTTGGGAGGTCACGCGCTATTACTTACACCACAAAGCACAATTCCTCTACGATGATTTCACGTTCGTCTTGGACAATGGCGAAAAATATACTCTGAATAAATTCCGTGAAGACGCGAAGCGTTTTCTGGTCCATGGATCGATAGCACAAAAACTTATTCAACAGGGAAAGAAGGAGTATACACCATTTACCCACCTTGGATTTGATCTCAGCTCATCTAAAGCAAGTTATAGCGACATCAATAATTTAAAATCCAAGTCGGGTATAATTAAAATCAGTAACCTTGAAGTTTCTTCGGAGATAGAAACACATAGTGTACTGCTTTTTTCGGGGGTAACTATGGCAAATGAACGTTTAAATGACGATATTTGTCGTTTTATTTTAGGCTTGCCTTCTTGGGTGGATGTTTCCAATAAAGGAAATCCCTTGTCTGTCGAAGACATCCATCTGGAAAATAAAAGCCAAAGATTAAAGCATCTTGAGGATACAGATGCTTTCTTGATGCAACGTGAATTCAAGAAATTTCACAATTGGGCAGATGACCGAATTGCTTTCCTGGAAGAAGAATTAAAAGAGGCCCGAAAAGTTGAAAAAGAAATAGACCGAGAAGCGATGCGCGAAGGTCTGTCTACCAGCGAAGCTTTGAAATTGCAAGAAGACTTGGCCAAGGCTAAACGAAAAGTAAGCAAACTGAAAAGGGAGATGTTTGATCGGGAGGATAAGATAAACGAAGAACGCGATCAAATGATCCAGGATGCCAAAAACAAATTAAACAGAACAATCACGGAAGAAGAGGTATTTACCATTTCTTTTGAACTGATATAACGACAAAAATGAGCAACTATAGCAAACTGCAAGACGTACTTAAAGAACTGTTTGAAATGGATAAGACGGATCTCGATTTTGGGATTTATCGCATAATAAACCAAAAACGAGATCAGGTGATGGACTTTATAGATCGGCAATTGCCTAAAGACATCAAATCAATACTGGCAACAGCACAATCCAAAGACGGCATCGATCTACAGTGCGAACTGGAAAGCATGGGCAAAGCGCTGGATGCCGCAGGTGTATCCCGTGAAACAGCTCCCAATTATATTGTTTTGAAGAGCAGGTTGGAAAATTCCATCGATACCAACGCGTTGGAACAGGAAGTATTCTCCCATTTGGCGAGTTTCTTCAAACGGTATTACAAGGAAGGAGATTTTATCTCCATGCGCCGCTACAAAAAAGATGTGTACGCCATTCCATACGAAGGCGAGGAAGTAAAACTGCACTGGGCAAACCACGATCAATACTACATCAAAACATCCGAATATTTAAAGAACTACGCCTTCAAATTGCGTGATGGAAAGAAAGTGTACTTTCAATTGAAAGAAGCCTCTACCGAGCAGAACAACAATAAAACACAAGGTGATGCCGAGCGTCGTTTTGCCATATACAAGGAGCAAGCACTGGAAGTAGTCAATGATGAACTATACATCAATTTTACCTACGAACCACATAAAAAGACGATCAAACAGGCCGAATTGGCAGAGCAAGCCTTGGAAGTAATACAGGCAAGCATACCGGCTGCGTTTGCATTGGCGTTTGACAAAGCACCTACGGAGAAAAAGAAGAATCGTACGCTTATCGAAAAGCATTTGGACGATTTTATTTCCCGAAATAGTTTTGATTACTTTATCCATAAGGATTTGGGCGCATTTCTACACCGTGAACTGGACTTTTATATAAAAAATGAGGTACTTTATATTGACGATATCAACACCGAAAACCCGACCTATTTCACAGCACAGCTGTCAAAAATTAAAGCTCTAAAAACGGTAGCCACAAAAATCATCGCTTTCTTGGCGCAAATAGAGAATTTCCAAAAGAAACTATGGCTCAAAAAGAAGTTTGTGGTCAGTACAAATTACTGTATCACCTTAGATCGTATCCCAGAGAAATATTATGCAGAGATCGAAGCTAACGAAGCTCAACTAAAGGAGTGGGAAGCATTATACGACGTCACGCTGAGCGGAGCCGACGCGTTGAAAAACGAACCTTTCCTTGTCTTGGATACCAAATTCTTTTCTGAAGAATTTAAAGACCGGCTGATAGGCGAATTTGATAATCTGGATGAGGAAATCAATGGTTTGTTAATGAATTCGGAAAATTTTCAGGCGTTGAATCTGCTTGAAGAAAAATACTCGGAGTCGATTAATTATAACTATATTGATCCTCCATATAATACAGATTCTGCACCAATATTATACAAAAATGATTATAAGAAGTCTTCTTGGCTTTCGCTACTCAATGATCGAATGCATTTTGCTAAACGGTTATTAAATCCCAAAGCCGTTAAAACAATAGCCATTGATGATACTGAGGTGTCAAGTTTAAGTATTTTATGTAATGATCTTTATTCAAATTACAGGCAATCAAGAGTCACTGTAATTCATAATCCTAAAGGATCGATAACAAAAGATTTCAATAGAGTACATGAATATGCAATTTTCCTGACACCAGAAGGTGAAAGTAAAGTAATTGAGCGAACATTAACTGAAAACGATAAGCCTCGAAAAATGAGAAGATGGGGTGAAAATTCACTTAGAATAGAAAGAAAATTGTCTTTTTACCCTATCATAATAGAAGACGGAAAGATCGTCGAAGTTGGAGAAGTTCCAAATGACGATTTTCATCCTAAAAGTAAAAATATTGTTTTACAAAATAATCGTATTGCGATTTACCCGATTGATCAGGAGGGGGTAGAAAGACGTTGGAATTTCGGGTTGGATTCAATTAATGAAAATTTAGATAGAATTGCAGTTATCAAGAAAGACGGAGAATACGATTTATTTGTGACACATGAGCAAAACGTACCTAAAACAGTTTGGAATGGGGGCGAATATGATGCTGGTAATTATGGCAATACATTATTGATTGGTATTTTAGGTCGAAAGATTTTTGATTTTCCCAAATCAATTAATTTAGTTACGAACTGCTTAAAGCTTACAACCAAAAGTATATCTGACGCCTTGATTCTCGACTACTTCGCCGGCTCTGGCACCACAGGCCACGCCACGATAAAACTCAACCGTGAAGACCAAGGTAAACGCAAATATATTTTAGTGGAGATGGGGACATATTTCAATACGGTTACCAAACCCCGCATCCAAAAAGTAATCTATTCGGACACCTGGAAAAATGGAAAACCACAGGATAAAAAGGGAATCTCACAGCTATTCAAATACCAAGTCTTAGAAAGCTATGAAGACACGCTGAACAATCTGAAAATTAAGAAATCGAATGAAGCTGCTTTATTGCAGTTTACTGAGGCAGCGCAGGAGGAGTTTTTGCTCCATTATATGCTGGATGTAGAGACGAAAGACCATTTGTTTGACGTGCAGTTGTTCCGCAATCCCTTCGATTACCGATTGAACGTGACGGAAAACAACGAGTTGGTACCGACTAAGGTCGATCTGGTCGAGACATTCAACTACCTGATCGGTATGTATGTCGATCGCGTACAGCGAGTCAATGACATCAAGCTGGTGGAAGGTAAAACTCGAACTGGAGAGAAAACGCTTATTATCTGGTGCAATCTAGATACTACCACGCAAGAAGAAATAGCGCGAGTATTCCGCAAGTTGTACGATGGGCTTCGCTCACAGCAGTTCGATCAGATCTACATCAATGGCGATCACCATTTTGAGAATTTCCGCACAGGCGAAGACAGGTTCAAAGTAAAACTGATTGAAGAAACCTTTTTCAAGCAGATGTTTAATATCTCAGAATTGTAAAGATTGAGCGAAAAATAAACTTATAAGTTGATTTAATGAAAATTGTCAATATATTTGCGTATCGATTATTTGCTTTCCATTATGAAGGAGAGCTGGATAATGAGTATGATCGATTGATGGATCTATGGTACAATGCAGAATATGTTTATGATTTTGTTAAGGCAAATAAAAACGATATTCCAGAAAATAAAAATGTAAAAAAGGTTTCAGAACAAATAATGGATGATGCGATCTTAATTGATGAGACATTAGTTGAAATAACTAAATCAGATGATAGATCATTGTCACAGTTTTTTAAACCGCTACACAATCAAGAATATAAAGTAAAAGTTTTGTCCTTACAAAAAGGAAGAGAATCATACCTTAGGATTTATGCTATTCGGATAGATGAAGATACTTTTGTAATAACAGGTGGGGCGATTAAGCTTCATCATCTCATGGAAGATAGAGAGCACACCAGAGAAGAATTAAGCAAATTGGACAGTGCAAAAGACTATTTAGAAAGTAAAGGCATTTTTGATGAAGATTCATTTTTTGAATTTTTAAACGAAGATTAAGATGACCAACAAAGAAAAATTTCTGGCTTTAGTTTCAAAAGAAGAAACTAAATCGGTAGAAAGAGCCAAAACGAGGCTTGCTTATAAAAGATATAGCAAGTTGTCTAATCTGATTGCTTTTGAGATTTTAGAGCGATTGGACGAATTGGGGTGGAAACAAAAAGATTTAGCTAAAAAAATGTCCGTATCTCCCCAGCAGGTAAATAAATGGGTGAAAGGAAATGAGAATTTCACTTTAGAAACTTTAGTGGGTTTAAGTGAAGTCTTGTGTGTGGAATTGATTGCTGTTGCCCCTAAGAAAGATCGAAAACTTGTGCAAGAGCTAAGGTTTACACATGCAGAAGAGTATTCTATTTCGATTACTCGAAAGCGCTTAGTGCCTCGTATCACGATGAACGAGAATACAGTTTATGAAAACCCGTACGCTATAGCTAATTAATATGAGTAAAAAGAACTTGCCGATTCGTTTTAAAATTGTAAAGGTAGAGGAAAATCAGTTTTCTGTCTTTGAAGATACGCTCGTGGTCGATGCCCCCATTCAGCAACAGATTGGATTTGGGTTCGGTATCGATATAGATAACAATGTGATTGCGGTATCTATGGAGTTTTTATTGAATAAGAATGACCTCCCCTTAATAAAACAAGAGATAACCTGTTATTTTGAAATTAAAGAAGAAGCGTTCAGTAGATTGCTACAAAAAGATAAATTGATTTTGCCTTGCGGCCTTGGGAAACATTTAGCCATGGTTGCTACTGGAACAGCAAGGGGAGTTTTGTATGCCAATACGAAGAATACTGAGTTCAATAAATTCCTGATTGGGCTAATCAATGTCGATAAAATGTTCAATGACGATATCGTTGTAGAAATCTAAATATATATGGCAAATTTCCACGATAAACTCGTATTGAATAAATACATGCTGTCTCTTTTTGGAATAGACAGTATCGGAAAGAAAATCATGGGCAAGAAGAATGGTAAGCTCTTAGAGATTTTTGCCGAATTAAAGTATTCGATCAACGAAGGTTTAACCGAAGAAGGCAATACAAAATACCTACAGGCAATGCTTAGCCATCTGTACGGTTCGGAATATTTAACGCCTACTATGCTACAAACCTATGATGAAAACATTGTTCGATATACCCGGCAAATATCAGAGAAACGCAGTGAGCTAATTACATGGAAGTATTTTCAGTATCTATCCCTATTGTTCACCGAAATTTATTTGGACAAATATTTCCAAAACAAAGTGAAGCTTTTGGCCGATCTGAATGAATATGTGGTTACATTCAATCAGAAGCAATATGAGGTAATCGCGAAGCTCGGGAGTAAGAAAGCGAAAGATACATTTCTTGCAAAGTCATTTGAACTGAAAGACTTGAACAAATTGGCATTTTGGAATGCGACTGGTTCAGGCAAGACGTTGATCATGCATGTGAACATCAAGCAGTATCTGCATTATGCCAATCAGTACAATCAGCATCATCAAAATAAAGTGCTGCTCATCACACCCAACGAAGGACTGTCCAAACAACACTTAGAGGAATTTAAACAATCGGACATCCGAGCCAACAGTTTTTCGAGGAATGATACGGCGATGTTTTCGGGCAAGCAAGTCGAGGTGTTGGAGATCACTAAATTAGCAGAGAACAGTGGTGACAAAACAGTAGCGGTGGATAGTTTTGAAACCGATAACTTGGTTTTGATTGATGAAGGTCATGGTGGGATGTCCGGCGATTCGTGGAAGCGTTTTCGGGATAAATTGAGCGAGACCGGATTTGCTTTTGAATATTCGGCCACGTTTGGCCAGGCTATAAATGCAGCATCGGGAACGAAGAAAAGTGAATTTACCCAAGAATATGCCAAAAGCATCTTGTTTGACTATTCTTACAAATACTTTTATGAAGACGGCTATGGGAAGGATTACCGCATTCTGAACCTCAAACAGGATGATGAAACGTATAGAAAGCTATATCTTACAGCTAATCTGGTTTCTTTCTTTCAACAGCAGCTATTGTTCAAAGAGCAAAAAAGTAATCTACGGGATTTTCTATTGCACAAGCCGCTTTGGGTTTTTGTAGGTGGTAAAGTCAATGCCGTCCGCAGAGAAGGAGGAAAAGATGTGTCTGATGTACTGGAGATCATCTATTTCCTAACGGATTTTCTCAAGCATCCAACAGAATCGATTGAAAACATTGATGCAGTTATCCACAATAAAGCCGGATTGGTAGACAAGAATGGCTATTCCATTTTTGAAACGTCATTTAGTTATTTGATTGGTCAAAACTTGGATGCAGCGACTATTTTTACCCAGATAAACACCTTGGTTTTTAACAACACAACCATTGGTGCGAATCTGTATCTAGACAATCTGAAAGGTGCTGATGGCGAGTTGGGGCTTCGTGTGGGAGATAGCGATTACTTTGGTGTGATCAATGTCGGCGACGAAAAGAGCTTATATCAGCTTGCTATAAATAATCATGTAGTAGGTGCAGAGAAAGATTTTTCGGAATCCTTATTCAAGCAAATAAACGAAGATTCGTCCACCATTAATTTATTGATTGGTTCAAAAAAATTCTCCGAAGGTTGGTCGTCTTGGCGTGTTTCTTCTTTGGGCTTGATGAATGTCGGGAAAAGTGAGGGTTCACAGATTATTCAATTGTTCGGACGGGGTGTGCGGCTAAAAGGGTATGATTTTTCGTTGAAACGTTCTACCAGTTTGGATGACTATCAAAAACCAAACAATATAAAGGAACTCAGGTCTTTACTCCGTCATTTGGAGACTTTACAGATTTTCGGTGTTAAAGCCGACTATATGGAACAATTCAAACAGTTTTTGGAAGAGGAAGGTTTACCGGTCAACGATTCGTCATGGATAACGATCAAGGTCCCAACAGTCCAAAAAGAAATCGTCCAGCAGAATAAACTGAAGCTGATCACGGTTAAAGACTCAGAAAATTTCAAGAAGCAAGTCATCCTTCCATTGGAATACAAGGAGCAATTGTTTAACGGGAAACTGGTGGAGATCGATTGGTATCCTAAGATTGATGTCTTGGAGAAAAGGACGTCTAAAATAGCTATATCGAAGTATCAAGGATATTTAAATGAAAGTCATTTGTCCATGCTGGACTGGAATGCCATTTACCTGAATATTCAGAACTTTAAATCAGACAAGGGCTATTACAATTTGGCAGTTGACTTAGCTCCATTGAAGACGATATTGAAAGAAAACGCTTGGTACAAGCTCTATATACCGGAGTCTAAATTAGGTTTTAGCCAATATAGCCATGTCCTAATTTGGCAAGAACTAGCAATCACATTATTGAAAAAGTATATTGAGCAATTTTACTTGTTCTACAAGAATCAATTTCATTCAGATCATGTTGAGGCTGTTTTGTTGAATGGTACGGATGATAATTTTGTATTGGAATATGATTTTCGGTTGAATACCGAAGAGGATATTGAGCAATACAAGAATAAAGTCGAGGAATTGAAAAGTACGGTATTAGAACCGGCATTTTCAAGCATACAAATTGCGACGGAGGCGAGTGCATTTGATAACCTATTGCATTTGTACAAACCACTGGTGTATGTCGGTAAAAATTATCAGAATCAAATTCAAGTATCTCCAATAGCATTAGACGCATCGGAGAAGCAGTTTTTGGACGATTTGGTGGATTTCATCGCGAAGAATTCCAGCATAATGAATGAGGCAGAAATTCATGTGTTGCGCAATCAAAGTAAAAAGGGGTTGGGTTTCTTTACAGATGGAAATAACTTTTATCCTGATTTTATTCTTTGGGTGATCAGGGGTGACAAACAGCGGATCAAGTTCATA
The DNA here is from genome assembly GCF_002484085.1 of Sphingobacterium sp. UBA7625. NCBI lineage: Bacteria > Pseudomonadati > Bacteroidota > Sphingobacteriia > Sphingobacteriales > Sphingobacteriaceae > Sphingobacterium > Sphingobacterium sp. UBA7625. The sequence continues at coordinate 21,283 of NZ_DLJD01000003.1, read as the reverse complement.
GATCCTAAGGGAATTCGTAACTCTAGGGGAATCAGCGACCCGAAAATACAGTTCCATAAAGTATTGAAAGAGAAAATTCAACCACAGGTTGCAAATGCTGAGATTGAGCTTGATTCATTTATTGTCTCAAATACATCGTTTCTGGAGGTACAATGGAAAGATACATTGGGTATTGAAGATTTTAACAAAGCGCATGTTTATTTCCAAAAGGAAAATGCAAATAGTTATATAGCGAGTATATTGCTGTAAAAAATTAGTGGGCAGTAATCGTTGAGTTCTACGTTTTCTGTTTTTTGCTGGAATTGCGGGGTAACCCAAAACATTTTAGTTTAGGTAATTTCTAATATCAAAGGAATCCCTGGAATAAAGTTACTAGATAGGAGAACAAATCCCAATACTAGAACTGATACCCATGAAGGAATCTTGAGCTTCTGTTGTTTAGTGGTGTTTATCATCATGTCGCAATATAGGTATAATATTGAACTACCCAGATAGAGGAGCGACAAAATTAGGTTTACCTAACTGAGTCGATATATGCATGTAGAGCTCTATCGGAATGCTCCACCGGGGCTGCCCACTTTTATTATTTTTTGTATGAAAGAGAAAAAGAAGAAAGATTGGTTTAAATTGAAGCGATACCCACATATAGGTTTTCCATTAACAATGTCGGACCGCTCTTGGGTGCTAAACTACATTCAAACCAAAACATCTACACACTCTTTCTTACCTTTTATCCATAGAACTTCAAAAGTTCGGAGGTTTCGTAAGCAATATTGTGAGAATACGGGCATAGTCCTAAATGAAGGATTACGCGTTGCTAGTGTTAAGCCGCGGGAGTTATATTATGCAAGTCATTTGGATTCCGCAATATATAGTTATTATACACAGGAGATAAATGACCGATACGAACGATTCCTTTCAACAGCTTCTTTTCAAGAAACTGTATTAGCCTATCGTCAAATACCGGTTAACTCTTCTAGGGGACTCACACAAGTTAATAAATGTACCATTGACTTTGCAAAAGAAGTATTTGATTATATTGTCCATTTCGATCATGATCAATTTGTTGTTATGACATTTGATGTATCGAGTTTTTTTGATAATCTAAACCACAAGCTATTGCTCAAAGAATGGTGTAAACTATTAAACGTTGATAAACTCGCCCCTGCTCATTTTAATATATACAAAAGTGTAACTCGTTTTAATTATGTAGAACTAGTTGAGTTGTTCACAAGATACCAAGATCAAATAATTACAGAAAAAAATAATAATGTTGGTAAGACATTAGGACGTCGATCTAAGCGAGTCTCTGCGATAAAATACTTACGGAATCAAAATGCTGTATCATTTTGTTCAAGTCAGGATTTTTTTAAAAACAGTAAAGATTTGATAAAAAGTAAGCGTTATCAAGTTAATGACGATGGCAAGTTTAAATTAAATGAAAAGGGCGAAAAGATTGTTCGAAATTTTGGTATCCCGCAAGGTACCCCGATAAGTGCCTTATTGTCGAACATATATATGATACCGTTTGATGAAACAATTTCGACGTTAATTGGTGTTAATGGTTTATATCGACGTTATTGTGATGATATTATTATTGTGTGCTCTAGAGATAAATACGTTGATATTAGAAATAATGTATATGAAGCAATCAAAGAACGTAAATTAGAAATACAAGAAAAAAAGACGCAAACCTTTCATTTGCACAGGGAAACAGGTGGTATTTCCTTAGGTCAGGAGTTTTCCGAAGACATAAATTATAATAAGAAGCTGACCTATTTAGGATTTGAATTTGATGGCCGTACGGTTCGATTAAAAAGTGCTAGTCTTTCTAGCTATTACAGGAAACTGAAACGGGGCACGAGAAGAGGAAAACACTATGCTTCTAAATTATACAATGGTGTGCCCCAAGAATTATTTAAAAACAGGTTGTATAAGCGTTATAGCCATTTGGGTGCAAAACGGACAAGACTTTATATTCGAGATAAATCCAATCCTGAGAAATTTATTCCAACGGAACGTTATAATTGGGGAAACTTTTTGTCTTATGTATATAAAGCTGATAGTATATTTAAAGAGGCAAAAATTAGAACGCAGGTTAAGCGACACTGGACTGTGCTCAACAAACTTATAATGTCTTAGGTAACTTTTTGATTACTGTAACAAATAAAAGAGAACGTAGCGTGTTAAACGTTCAAGACCTTTTGTAAATGGTAAATAACAATGCAGCATAACTGGCAATTTGGAATGAAGCACCTTTGGCGCTTTTTATAGATTGCTAGGAGGCGGTATTATTGGATCAACTGGAGTATTAGCACATATCCTATAAATTCTGTGATGGGTATCCGCATCGGAATGGGCAACGCGTTCTTCCCTACCCCTCACCCTAGATGATAGCGCAGTTATACCAAATTGTTATATTTCAATTGTATTTAATCAGTTTTAAAATTATCCACGTCATACAATGCGACTATTTTATGTTTTATTTGCGGAGGCAAGGAGTTATCTGTAATTTTCTCGTCAAGACTGCGCTGGTGTCAAAATTATTTTTTTCACCGATAGCATTAAAAGTTTCGGTGAACCGATTGATATTGGTCAACAATTTAGAAACCTGATTGATCTCAAAAGATTGACTTAAATAGGGATAAAACACATGTAGCTTATTGGGAAAGCTCAACTACTGGCTCGTATTCAGTTTACGAAAGCTCATCGAATTGATACGGTCAATCCGCCCCGTACGCTGCTCCATGTCACTTGGATTCCAGGCTACTCCATAGTGGTATATATTCTGACAATAGGTATGTAGATCCTCTCCTTCTCTCAAAATATCAGTGGCAACCAATGCATAGGGAAATCCGGGCATGCGAAATTGGGCCGCGACAAGACTGCGGTTGCGCCTACTCTGACCACTGATACCGATAACAGGGCTCAATGAACGCATCATGATATTAATTTCTTGTTCAGACTTATTTCTAAAATTAACATTTAATAGCAACCTAAAATCCTTAAGTAATTTTTGATTATATATTTTAACGGAAAACCGTAAAATTTCAATGTATAAAAAGTTGGGAGTATATACTGGAAGGCTCTCGATACACTGTTCTTGACTATAATACGTGCGCTATCCAATAATTTGGTTAGTGGAAATATTACTCAACCCAATATTTATTTCAGATTATACTCGCACACATAGGTTAGACATTAAAATCGTCTACATCTCAAATTCTATATTAGGAAAATCATTTCTAACATCCTTACCAAAGGGGATAAGCAGAGAAACAGGTAGATTTTTAATCAGATGATATTTTTCAATTAATTTTTCGTCTATCCAGATTTTTCCCAACGGAGAATATGCATTAATGATAAAAAGAGCAATAGAATGATTTGAAAATTGGCCCCTGATATTTTTCGCATAATTATATCGTTCAAAAAAGTAAAGAGTAGGAAATTCATCTATATAGGTTATCGTTTGATACAAATGACGATAATAATGGCCTAAATCAGATTGATGGCCATCTAAAATACATTTTAATTTATACTCAGAGCTCCTCTCTCTAACACTAAAAGTATATCCTAAAACATTAATCTTTCTAGAAAAATTGTGTTCAGTATACTTTGACTTTAAATCTGTTAAATAATTAATAACTTCATCAACCTCATTGTTAAAGTTAGGATATTTTTTTTGAATATACTCTCTAACAATTGGAGTTGACGTCCTACCTAATCCGAAAAAAACAAATAGATATGACCATTCAAGTCTATAAGCTTGATATGAATTCGTATTTGAAGGAAAATTTGTATAAACATAATTTAACTCTTTTAAGATGTCAATAAACGCGTCATGGCCTCTCTTACCTCGTGTTTCTATCTGTTGTATATTCTCTCTATGAATTTTAAGGTATTCAAAGAAATTAGTTCTGAAATTCTGCTTTTTACTTTCTCTAAGTTGGAACAACAAGGTAAACACTACTCCAAAAGCAGTCACTATTCCAATTATCAAATTGGCATTCTGGCTTAGTATTTCCGCACTATCTTTAATAGAATCAGCAAATTTTTCCGAAAGTGGGAATTTAATCACGTCTTTGGGTGATAAAGATTTAGTTTGGCCCTCAGTGTTACTTAGATATCCCCAGTGGACTCTGAAATATATAAAAAAAACAAACAAGAAAAATAGTACACCAATAAAACTATAAAATATGATAAGATGGTTATGAAAAACATAATGTAGGTCCTTAATTATTTTGTCTTTTTTTTTCATAAAATCATTATTATATTACTGGAATTATTGATAGCCTAGAATAAAGTTTATATTTCGAAATTAAGATATTATTGCCCCATGTCCATTATAAAAAAACTATTTTAAGCTAGCAAAGCTCCTGATAAGATCAAATGAGTAGCAGATTTTTATTCCCAAAGATGGGATCAATTTATTCGTAAATATTTTATTATCAGACTCATTAAAAGAGGTTTGGATTTGTCCATTTATTTTATATTCCTTATCTCCATTCTGAAATTCATCTATGAACCACTTTTTCGGCTGTTTTATGGAAAATAGTTCTCCTACAGCATAAATCCCGATACCAGAAGCTGTTTTAAAGCCTACACCTAATCCGAAATTACCTAAGTTAAAATTCTCTTCAAGATTTGAGTTTCTTACTAAAGAGAGTGGATTAAAAAATGCTACGTATGAAATACCCCATGGAACAGAATAACCGTCTGGATTTTCGTGATCAGTAATAAGATAGCTGTAAGGCGTATAAACAATTCCAAAATTGGCAGAAAGCCTTGCTTTTTGTCCCTTTTCTATTTTTACTTTATTGTCGTAGTCGCTTACTATTGGAGCATTATATAAAGTATTCAAAGAGTTTGAATACCCTATTCCAACTACAAAAGATAATTTAGGATTTTTTTTAACTTCATCTTTTCCAAGTATCTCATCCCTTAACTGCTTCAACGAATCTATTTTTTTTTCAATTAATAGAGCGTTTTCAATGTCAAGCTGATTTTTAACAAGAATTAGTGAATCAATTAATGAACGATCTTTTTCGTTTTGGATTTTCATTTTTTTGATTCTTTTATCAATATCATCCCTGTTATTTTTAGTCTGGGCAACAAGATTCGAACTCATTAGGATCCCAGTGATCAAAGAAAAAATTAAACTTTTCATAATTATTTAAATCTACTTAAGTACTAAAATGGTTAGCAAATGGCTTACTGAGTTAAAAACTCACTTTTAAAGATAAAAAATATTCCATTTATTTTGTTTCAAAAATGAATTAAAATTTATCCGTCTCTAGAATATCCTTATAGCGATATCACCTATACTAGTAAAAGCCTATAGTTTCTTCTTGGCTATCATTTTAAAAGAATATGGGAAGGATCGGAAAGTCGTTTTATTTTTCTGAAGCCATATTGATGCCTCAAACAAAAAGAGCTTCCCTCGAACCGGCAAAGGGAAGCAATTTGGCTAGTGAGTTGGTCTGCATAGCCGCAAACTATATGTAGTTTGTCTTTATATAAAGATAAGCACGTTATCTGAAATAGCTATTGTTCATTTTATCGAAAATGTTGATCAAAACATTGATTTTGCTAAAATTACCTCATCTATAAAAATCTTCACAGATTAAAGCTGCTTACTTTTTCAAATCTAGACAGTAAAGTTTCCAAACGACTGATAATTTGTGACGAGATTAATATTTATCTCTGTACCAGCGGTACAATCTTTAAAGACATTTCCTGACGAAATGATATCCGAAGTATTTGAATTATACAAAATCCCTCTAGCTGATGTTCTGATCTTATTATTAAAGATCTGTACATCCTTAATGGTATAGTTCTGTGAAGCAAGTCTGATGGCCTGAGTAGTTGCATCATATAATTTGTTGCCCATGATCTGTATATCCTCTGCCCTATCCAAATAAATACTGGTTGCAAACCCACTTATGCTATTATTACATATCATAATATCTTTTCCATAACAGATGATCCCATATAATGAAGCATTTATATTTTTTAAAATATTCCCAGTAATACTTATGTCTTTGTAATTTTCATTCTGAGTAGCATAAATAGGATATGATGTAGAATGACTCGTGTCAAATATATTATCTGCAATGACCACATGACGACTTTCCCGATAAATGTGAATATTTTCCTTCGGAACATCCTTAAATAAATTCCCATTAATTTGCACATTTTGCGAATACCCTATAATTATAGCCGTCTTTTTACCTCGATGGAATTGGTTCCCGACTATAGTAATATTATGGACTCCTTTCTCAATAGAATGTAATTCCCCTTCTCGTTCTTCGGTATGTTTAATACTTATGGCAGATGAATCTGAGTCTGTAAGTCCACAATCTTCAAAATAATTCCCTGAGATAGTAATATTCCTCGTTTGTCGAGTATCTATTATTGAAGTTCCATCATCGGGATTAGCTCTATAAATTGTCTTTATATCCATTCCCAACGCTTCGGGTTTTAAAACAATATTATTTGAAAAAACAATGTCCTCCCCATCTGTAAACATATCCACCGCATCACGCCAAACGTTATCAAATACATTATTAGAAATAATAGTCTTATAACCTCCTTTTAGATTATCGAAAGTGGTGGCTCCCGAACTCATTTTAATACCGTCTCCAAGGGGAATGACTGCGTATCCAGAGGAATTTAATACGCCTCGTGTACGCCCCCTGGTAAAATAATTACCCGTGATACTGTTATTAAAGGAATCTCTTAGCAAGATTCCATAAGATTTATCCTCAAATCGGCAATTTTGGACAAAGTTGCCAGAGCTTTTCTCAAATAAAATTCCAGCATTGCTCGGTGATCTAAAAATACAATTGGTAATGGTATTATTATTTGATTGCCTGAAAACGAGATCTCCTGTTTGATTGCTTACATATTTTCCCTCGACAATTAAATTCTCAACTTTATTATAGCTTGCAACAAATTCAATCAGATCGGATGAAATAGTATTTGATTTGATTGTTCCATTATTACCATTGATAACTATTGAAGAGGCTACAAGCAATTTAGTAGAAACAAGTAAAATTTGATCGGGAGGTAAACTGAGGGAGCAACCTTCATTGGTCTCAATATAATTCAGCGCATTTTGAATAAAAGTTTGGTTGTTTGCATTCTCACTCCTCGCACCAAAATATCTAACATCCAATTCACCATTAAAAATGTGATAAAGCTTCGCTCCTACAACTAAAATCACACTCCCGCCATCGTCCGGTCCCGGATCAGGAGTCGTTGGGGCTAGATAATAAATAATCGGTGCTGGGGTATCCCCTTGTGCATAATAGCCTAATAACTGGATACCCTCGTAAGTTCCAGTTTGTAATCCCGTGATCTCTGTAGCAGATAAGCCGCGCATAGCTGCCATTGTCTCTTTAACTAAAAATTGATTTGCCATATTCTTTTGTTTTTATGTGTATAGCAAAAGTATGGCTGTCGTCGTGGCGATCCGAGGAAAACAAGGCGTATGTAAGCGGTATCTGGGAGATACCGAAAAGTCTGGGATCTCATGTTTTTAAAGCAGTATTACATTATATAACAAAAGCAGTATTTTGAGATACTGCTTTTGTTATATACTATTAGAAAATCTAAGAGGCCAAAATACCTGAGACTCTCAGCAGAGGAAATAATTTTTTGTCGATTTAACTTTGAATGCGAATTTTCATAAGTCTCGATATTTAGCAATTTTTACCTTAATTTACCTTTTGCTTTTAAATTCTGATATATGTTATTAAAAAAATAGTCTGCAGCGAGCATACTTTTTAAATCCAATTTCTCAACGATATCCATTACGATATTATTGTATTCCTCATAATCTGATCCGTTGAATTTTTGAGAATGGTCTTTCAGCCCGACACAGCCTTCCTCAATCAAAACAGTAATAGGATTACGGTTGATATTAGCAAATTTGTTCGGTGCATAAGTCATCATGATTTCGCCAACAAAATTAGGTCCAACTCCTTGGAGTGAATTTATCCTTTCCCTTGCTCCTTGATAAACGAATGCTGGAGTCTTATCAAGATTAGTTTTAATAAAGTTTATTAATTCTCGAAATCCTTTTTGCTGCTTAAAAATTTTTGTTTTGTGCCGGAACATGCCGTTAGAGTACCATAATCCATGTTGTCCAGGTCTTCCCACGAGGTCTTCCAACAACTGTTTAAATTTAATGTCCGAATGGTGTACAGACTCAATCTCATTCAAAACAACAAGGGCTTCAGCGTAGTGACGTTTTTTCTCCTTAATCCCTTTCCTTATCTCGTTCTGATCAAAACTATTGTATAGGAATTTCAGCTTCTCAAAATCATATATTAAGCTATCGCTGATATCAGGAAACTCGTCAATACTTTTGTTGGCGCTCCGTTGTTTATTATAATAGCCAGAATATAAGCCTATGATCCGATCATTTAGGGGGTCGGCATTGTCCAAATGAATGCAGCGATCAAAATACTCCTTGGAATCTTTCCATACATTATCACTCACCTTACACTCTGTATACAGAGAACATTCATTATTGCCTTCGAGACCACCTCCAGTCAGGTTTGCCGAACCAACAATTATATGTCCGCAACTTCCGGAACGGAAGAGATACATTTTAGGATGAAAGATTTCCTTAGAGCTTAATTTATTGATATATCCAGAAATATTCCCGCGCTCAGTTGATAATTTTAGAATTTGTTTTAATGCTGCTGGCTCGGTCAATCCAAAATTCGCTCCTGCAAGTATTTGCACATTAGAAAGTTGTTTGAGCTTAGGTTCGATAAGTCTCAGACCAGACGACTTTAGGAAGGCTATCATTATGAAAGCCTCGTCAGATTCTGACATCAATTTGTTAATGAGATCAAAGTGATTTTTATCCAAAATATTCGAAATTAGTTGGATCATAATATATTATTAAATGGCACGCTCTAAACATACTATAGTTATGCAAGGCTTATTACTTCTCCAAGGAGGTTTTCTTCAATTTAAGCTCATGTTTATTGATCTTGCATAGCTGCGTTTTATTCTTCGGATTCATTAAGGTCTTTCGTCCGCTTCTCCCTGTCAGGACAGTTATTTATTTGGATTTGTCATAGAATGATTGTAACTCATCTTTTGATTCCGTGAATTTAAAATATTTTGGCTCGTGCAAAATAGAATTGAAATAAATTTCTTGCATCCTTTTCTTGTTCTGTAATTCAGCAGATGCACTAAACTGTGCAATCAATGTACTGTAAAATCCTCCAATGTGCCATTTATTGTATCCTACTGTTTTATCGTATCCAATCAAAATCTGCATAATCAAAGTTTTTAAAGTAGAAGTATTCCTTGCCATTAAACTTTGGAAGCTTGTCGCAAAACTCAAGTATCTTTTTGTTGTTCTTCATCATCCGAAGCACTTTGAATCGTGATCCAACCAAAGCGTCCATCATATTTAAAAAGAAGATTGCCTTTTCAGTTTCGTCCTTAAATCCTAAACTGTCCATATTGAAATTGTACTTGCTCAAATCAGCTTCGTTAAACAATGAAGTTATACCTCCATGGATACGATAGTAGTAGTTATCAAGCAACCATCGACTATCAATCTGCTTGGAAAGTACTTCATTTGCTACAGCTACAACTGGTCTTGCCTTGACTTTTTCGTTTGTCCTATTGTAATGGATTTCGCGGATAACATACCATAATACCAACTCTTCATCATTTGGTCTTGCAAGAAAGTGCGTTTCTAAAATTGTATGGTCACCTTTGCCAACCGCAATTAAAGCATCAACAATATGATTCAGCTTAGGTGTCCGTAATGAGTCAATTGATTTGGCAAATTTAGCTCCTCTTGCATCTGTATTATAGGAATAGAGTTCAGCAATAGCTATTAAATTATTGAGGTCTTTCTGATCAAGCTTTATTTGGGCTTTAGTAAAAGTCGTTGCTACCAAAAGGATAAGACTTAAAAAGTATTTCATCAATATCTGTCTATGTGTTTGTATATTTTTCTATCGGCCTCCAATTTAGTTTCGTAAAACGTTACATCTTCAGCGCCAATGGCCCATCTTTAGTAACCAAACTGGACCAACCCGGGCGAGATCCATCATTAAGTTTTGCTATCAATCTGGATGCTAGAAATATCTTAGCCACTACTTCTTCCCCAAAATCCCAGGTTACTTCGACAGACGAACTTGCGCTAAATGGTTTAAGATTCTCCTTGACAAATTCAGCAGGATTTAAAAATGGTAGATTTTCCTTGTTATTCCATTCAGGTTCGCTTGGAGTCGGAGCGCTATTATACAACCATATATCTCCAACTATTTTTTTCTCTTTCCATAAATATGCGTAGCAGACCCTATCGTCATCTTCGATATAGACCGCGAACTTTGGACGATCATTTGAGACATATTTTGTTAAACTTGCCATAGGCTGCGGCGTTAAAACAACGAAGTCTGCACGGTATCACTTCCTAATGGTGGCAATCCTTCCCAGTCAAATTGCTCATAACGATGCTTACCATCTGGGCGGTGTGGATACCCTCTCAAAGTATAAACGGGGTAATGCTTCAGCTTTTCATCGGGCATTTCAAATAGGAAAATCGGTGGCATATCGTCCTCCTGAATATCCTCGATCCATTGACGCTCGAGATCCTCCGGCAAGAATAAGGGCATACGGTGTTTATTCGGCCCATCGTTATGAATATTGGCCATCACTTCATTGGCTGCCCGAGTAAGCATTCCAAAAGATCCTGCGCGTTCGACTACACCATCTTCATCTACCGTCTCATGCCACTGATACAAGCCTGGTAGATAGAACAGCTCCCTGCCCTCCGCGCCAATAAAATAAGGGACTTTCTTTTTCCAGCCTTTCACCGCACGATGCTCAAAGGTACCACTCACCGGGATAAGGCAGCGCTGCTTGCGCAAGCGGTACCAATAGGATTTTTTATCTTCCAGGATGCGCTCGCTACGTACATTGATCATATTGCGCCTGCGATCGGCCTGCAGCTTGGGATCGTCTATATAAGTGGGCAATACACCCCACTCCATCTCGGTCAAGGCCAGCTGGCTTGAGTCCTTGTCCTTATACAGGATCGGATACTTGGGAAAGGTAATGGCCTGAACATTCTCCAGGTAGTCATAATTGTAATCCAATTGACGACGCTCATCCCGCAATTGCGGAAAGGTCTTTTTGATAATCTCAATATCGGTATGGAGGCTAATATCCCAACACATAATGGTATCCTTTCTTGTTTTGGCTTTGACACGAATATACGCAATTTGTGCTGTAAATAATGATTGCCCTACGACAAGAAAATTGTGCTTTTCAGTTTGGACTAGATCGGGCCTACCGAAGGATGTCTATAGCAAATACTTTCTTTTGGGCCTGTCCATCGGTAATGGTCGCTACTACTCGACCATATTCTAAGGAGAATAGGATATCGATGGGATTTTTACGCTGAAACCTGGTTTTGGTACGTAGGTAATTGACAATATTTTTCTCATAGAGCTTAAGCATGCGCTTATCCCAGTTCTCTTCCTTGATACGGTTAAGAAAAATACGATAGCCTGATCCTGTTGCTAGCAGGCTTTCGATCTTATCTGCATCTTGCGGCAGCTGCAGGGCTCTTCCCTCCTTTACCCCCAGGTGATGGGCATGCTGATCGGCGCTTTCCTTGTCATCATAAGGCGTGAGTAGAAAGCCTGCCTTCTCCTTGACATCGGGCCACTCAAAACGCTGCAACACAAAGTCGGCATAGCCGGACTCGACGAGCTCGCGAAATGAACTTTTGGTGACTTGTTCAAAGGGATTGTACAGCATAAGGCTAAGATAGGATTTATTATTCACTCCTTGGATCGGGCTTTAAAGGCATCTTAGCACAGCGGATCACCTCAATGGAAGGGCAACCATATTCTAAAACGACTTTGCCTTCAACCAGATAGATTCCCGCACCACGGAGTGGGTATTTTACCAACGTTTGCGGAAAATGCACCGTATCAAAAAAACGCCCCTCGGCATCGAGGAAAGTGCCAAATTTCATCAGGTCACCACGCTTGGTCTTCACAAATTTCTCGCAGACAAAGTCCCCTACGACACGGACTATTTTTCCTTCATGAAGATGAAGTTCGCTAGCAGGCATATCGCCCCGGTAATCGCTTTTGGTGAGGTCGAAAAGCGTCCCCGTCACGCAAAAGCCAATCAGCTCCATCTCGTCGTAATAGTCCTCTAAGATATCTTCTTCCAAAGGGGGAAGAATCGGCTTGCGGCTCTCGGTCTCAAACAGGGCCATACCGACCGCCACAGGCTTATGCTTGCTCATCATCAGATGGGCTTCCCAGAGTAATTGCTTCTTCCCTGTTCCCGTAAAGCGCAAGGCACCGACACGGATCAAGATAACGACCTGCTCAATACCGGCCTGCGTCCTTTTGACAAAGTTTTCCAGACTACTGTACCTGCCATTGGCTTCGCGCTCCTCAATAATACGATGCGCCAGTTTACCTTCCAAATTAAGCAGGCAGTCAAAACCCAGGTAAATATCTTTGCCTTGTATGGAGGTATTAAAGACCGATTGATTGACACAAGGCAGGCAGATATTGCCCCCTGAAATACGCGCTTCATTGACATAAACTTTACGGTTGTAGAAGCCCCCATAATTGTTGAGCACCGCAACCATAAACTCTAGTGGATAATAGGTCTTGAGAAAAAGACTCTGATAACTCTCTACGGCAAAGGATGCTGAGTGGGCCTTGTTAAAGGAATAACCGGCAAAGCTTTCCATCTGCCGCCAGATCTCGCGGCTNNTGGTCTTTGCTGCGATATTTGCCAGACATCATACGCCGTAGCACATCAGCATCGGCCATATCGAGTCCACCATAGGCATTAGCGATCTTCATCACATCTTCCTGATACACCATCACGCCGTAGGTCTCTTCGAGCTGTTCCTTAAACACGGGGTGTGGATAGACGACCGTCGTGGGATCGTGATGCCGACGGATGTATTCGCCCATCATACCCGAACTGGCCACACCGGGCCGAATAATCGATGAAGCGGCCACTAAAGTCAGGTAATCATCGCAGCGCAGCTTGGTGAGCAGCTGCCGCATCGCCGGACTCTCGATATAGAAGCAGCCGATGGTATTGGCCGATTTGAGCTGCGTGGCAATATTGACATCCTGAAAAAATCGCTTGGGATTGTCGGTATCAATGACCACGCCCAAGTTTTCCCGCACAATGGTACGGCAATCTTTGATATGGCCGATACCTCGCTGCGAAAGGATATCAAACTTCTCGAAGCCTATATCTTCGGCCACATACATATCAAATTGCATAGTAGGCAATCCTTTTGGCGGATTGTCCATTGCTGAATAACAGGTAAGCGGTTCCTCGGAAATCAGTACGCCACTGGCGTGGATGGTGCGCTGGTTCGGGAAATCGGCCATGCGGTTGTACACACTCAGAATGGTATTGGTCACTTCATTCTTGTTGAGCATATGCTCGGGCTCATGCACCAGGCGGTCGATCTCGGCCTTGGGCAAGCCATATACTTTACCCAATTCACGTAGGATACTCCGCGAGCGAAAGGTACTCATGGCGCCCATCAAGGCGGTATGTCCTGTCTGATAACGGTTGAAGATATAGTCGTACATCTCGTCGCGTTCATTCCAGCTAAAATCAACATCAAAATCGGGCGGACTCTTCCGCTTGGGATTGAGAAAACGCTCAAAGGGAAGCTTGAGGGCAATGGGGTCAACATCGGTAATCCCTAAGCAATAAGCCACGGCAGAGTTGGCTCCCGATCCACGGCCTACATAATGAAAATTGCGTCCACGTGCGTAGCGGCAGATATCGTCGGTAATCAGGAAATAACTCGAGAACCGCAGATTTTCGATAATCTCGAGCTCCCGCTGGATGCGTTCTGTCGCAACCCGGTCATGACGGCCATAGCGCCTGGTAAAGCCATCCATGCAGTACTTGTGCAGGAGCTGCTTATCGTTGTAGCGATTGCCGGTAAAGGTTGCTTTATTCTTGACACTGGTAAAATCAAAGCTGAAAGAACATTGTCCCAGTATACGGTTTGTGTTGGCCAGCAATTGGGGCAAGTCGGAAAATAAGCGCATGAGCTTGACCCGGGGGATAAATACTTCGTCGTCGGCAGCGAGCTGCTCATTGCCGAGCTGCGAAATCAGCAGATTGTTGTCAATGGCCCTTAGTTGGCGATGTAAGGTATAGTCGGCCTTTCGGAAACTGACTGGTGCGAGTATCACACAGCGATCGAGCACCTTGCGGTCCATCAGCTGCGCGCGGGTACGTTCGCTGGGCCGGATGCCGATGTATTCATAGTCCCTTAGTGGAAAGGCATTGAGTTTGCTAAAGGGATAGATTACAAACACCTGCTCAAAGTCTGGTGATCGCTCCGGTGTAGGGCGATTTTCCATGTTGAGCTTGGTGCGGTATTCGTTGATCTCGCGAAAACCCTGTTCGTTCTTGGCGATGGTGACAAAACAAAGCTGATCGCCGTTGCGAAACTCCATTCCCGCGAGTAGGTTGAGTCCGGCAGTGCGGCCCAGTTTAATAAAATCCAGCGATCCCGAACTGTTATTAATATCGGTAAGCACAGCGGTGTCATAGCCCCCTGCCAGCATACCCGAGACGAGATCCTGCAGGCTGAGGGTACCAAAGCGCAGGCTATAGTAACTATGTAGATTTAAGAGCATGCTCCCCTCCTTTCTCTGGCGGCGGTGCACAGATGGCCTTCATCAGAAATTCGGCGCCATAGCGTTTTCGGATCTTGTCCATAGCCTGCATGAGGCTGACCTCCTCGGCGCTATCGTCAAAGAGGTCGGTCTGATAGGATCCATATATGAGGCCCGAAAACTTGATCCCGATAAGCCGGATCAGCATCCTGCGGCTGTAGAGTTTCTTGAAAAGCGAAAGTACCACGTCCGTAAGCTTTCGGTCCGAATTGGTATAACCGATCTGCAGTTGTTGGGTATGTGTATCGAAATTGCTATAACGGATCTTGAGCGTGACACAGCTCGTTAGCTTCTGATCTTTGCGCAGATCAAAAGCCAGTGTATCGACCATGCTGATCAGGGTCCGGCGGAGGATATCCATATCGATGGTATCCTGCTGAAAGGTGCTTTCCTTGGACATGGACTTCTGTTCGCGAAAAGGCAGCACGAGTGAATCATCCAGCCCATTGGCTTTGCGCCAGATGTTGACTCCATTCTCCCCGAGGACTCTTTGCATAGTCACTAGCTCCATCTGTTGTAAGGTTCCGATCTTGGAAATGCCCATATTCCGGAGTAAAGTGAAGGATTTCTCGCCGACCATAGGAATCTTGCGGATGGATAGCGGAGCCAGGAAGCCTTTTTCGGTCCCATTCTGTACCTGCTTTTCGCCACAGGGTTTGGCCGTACCCGTGGCAATCTTGGAAACGGTCTTGTTGACCGACAGGCCAAAGCTAATGGGCAGCCCGGTCTCCCGGATAATACGCTGGCGGAGCTCCTGCGTCCATTTCCAGCAGCCAAAAAAGCGGTCCATACCGGAGACATCGAGATAATGTTCATCGATACTGGCTTTTTCAACGATGGGCGTTTCCTCCTCGATGATTTGCGTGACGATACCGGAATAGTGACTGTACATATCGTGATCGCCCCGCACCACGACGGCCTCGGGACACATGCGCAGCGCCAGCCGCATGGGCATGGCGGAATGCACGCCAAACTTACGGACTTCATAGGAACAAGATGCAACTACCCCACGGTCACTACTTCCTCCGATGAGCACGGGCACTCCGATGAGCTTGCTGTTCTGCAAGCGCTCGACTGATACAAAAAATGTATCGAGATCACAATGTACTATACTCCTCTCCATGTTTTTTCAATTATATCAAAAGCCCTGTATTGCGCCTTTTGATTTTTGGTAGTTGCTGTATTCAAAATTACTAATATTATTAGCAAACAATCAAGACGCTAGATTGATTTAATTTTTATCACATTCATTGTCAGTGATATAATTTATAGTACGATGTCGGCTTAAACAAGATGTCGGGTGTTCTGTTTATTACAAAACGGGACCTATGAACGAAAAGATACTTAGCTATTTGAAGCGTGAAGGATTTACTTATTTATGGCGAAAATTCGGTGAACATGCCTATAGACCCATGAAAGGAAATCTCGAACAATTGCTCGCTCGATCCAGCATAACGCCACTTTGGGAAGATGATTTATTGTCGATCGACGATGCGTTATTATTGGCAGGCACCGAAAATGCGCAAGATGATTGGATCGTACTGGTAAAGCAGAAGAGGGGAAAATAGAAAACCTATCATACAGAGCGAGCAGGTCGGACACGATAATAAAAATTTTATAATAAAGCCCCAAATAACTGAACACCGTTGTAAGTACCGACCTATATCATCAATGAAAATTCACTACTTTTGAACCACTATACTGCAAGTAACCTGTGCGATAATAGAACACGCCAATAAAATATTGATCTGCCAAAGATCGGCTTCGATGAAACCTCCGTTGAAATGGGAATTTCCGGGAGGAAAGATCGAAACCGGAGAATCTAAAGAAGGCTGCCTACGCAGAGAGATCAGAGAGGAGATCAATATTGATATCACCATACGCAGATCGCTCACGATGGTAGAGCATCATTATGCTGACTTTTCGCTGCAGCTCTACCCTTTTGTATGCAGCCTACAGTCTGGAGAAGTAAAAGCGCTGGAGCATACACAGGCAATATGGGTAGCGATAGATCAATTGCTTGACTATGACTGGGCAGAAGCTGACCTGCCTATTGTAAGGGAGAATATTGCATACGCTACATCAATTAAATAAATAATAGCAGCTATCTGCGTACATAAAAGCGCTAAAACAAAAAGAGCTTCCCTCTAACCGGCAGAGGGAAGCAATTTGGCTACTTGGTCGATTCTACTAGCCTTGAAACCAACGCGTGGTTTTCTATCTATAAAGATAAGCGCGTTATCTGAAACAGCTATTGTTCATTTTATCGAAAATGTTGATCACTGAAAAGATGTAATCAATTCCTAAATTTCTTAATTTAGGAAAATAACTAAGCAATGAAGATCTCTATTTAAATAAACACCAAAAATTATGAAATACCTTATTTTACTTCCATTTCTATTAATTTTTAGCAATACTTTTTCACAGGAAAAAAATATCAAAAAAGAAAAATGGCATTGGAATAACAACAAAATGCAACAGGATACAACAGCAGGATATTGTCAAGTTTTAAAAGTTGATAACGTTCTTTATATATCTGGCGCCGTAACAACGGAGATTTCCCCTAAAGGAATTCAAGCAGTTTACAATGATTTAAAAGCTTCCTTGGCCAGTTTTGGAGCTACATTTGAAAATGTAGTTAAAGAGAATCTATATACAACTAACATTGAAGAAATGAAAAAATTTAATTACATCAGGAAAGAATTCTACATCAAGGATTTTCCCGCTGCCACATGGGTGCAGATTGAAAAGTTATATATGCCAGATGCTAAATTGGAAGTTGAACTAACCGCGCATCTCCCCAAATAAATTAATGATTGCACTGAATTCACCCAGGCGCCAGTTACTTCAATTGCTGCAAATTTAACTTCATCCCTGACTGGAGCAATTTGGAGCAATAAATGTGTCCATATTTTCAATATTAACAAGGTGCATTTAAATAACTGAAAAAGAATCACTAAATTGAGAAAAGTACAGACATATAACCAATAATAGATGCCCCTTTAAAAAGAATAAGTTTGCGAATGAAGTTAAAACCCCAAGAATTGCTGTTATTGAGCATACAGTAAATAATCAACAAATCTTGCGCTTAGTATTTGCTAATAATGGACATTTTTGGAAAGGCAATAATGAACTATGATTTTTTGGAAACAGATATGCCTCAAACAAAAATAATATATAACACAGACATGTTTCATTTTTATAGCTTTTAACATCCTTAACCATAAACAGATTAATATATCATCGATCATGGAAAAACAAAATCCTTTCGTAACATTTAAACAAGAAGCACCAGAAGTATTTGCTGGCTTCAATGGACTCGTAGAATCTCTTATGGGTACTACTGCCCTGGATGCTAAAACTAAACAGCTCATTTACCTCGGAATGAAAGTTGCCCAGGGAGATGCTACAGCAGTTATGTTTCATGTACCAATGGCTAAGAAACTTGGGGCTTCACGAGACGAAGTCAAGGAGACGATCCTCCTTACATTAACAGTATGTGGTCTTAAAGGAATCAATACCTCACTAATTCAGGCTTTGGAAATCTATGACAATGACTCTTTATAGATGGAGGAAGTAATTGAAAGAATCATAAAGGTCGAGCATGGTTTTAAGCCGTTCGAGCAAGAGGCTATCAAAATTATCGACAGCCATACTGCCCAAGAAGACAAAAATATAGCGCTCCAGTTATTGGACAATAAATTTTACCAGGTCCGCTGTCTATCGGTTTTTATATTGGGCTATCTTGCTGTTAAGGATCTCACCTGTCTTGAAACTTTAAAAGCACAGGCACAATTGGATAAAAGCTGGCAGGTCCAGGAAATAATCGCAAAAGCTTTTGATCAATACTGTAAGGATAACGGTTATGATAATTCTTTGTCCGTGATTCAAGAATGGATAAATCACAGCCACCCTAATGTATGTCGTGCAGTCACCGAGGGATTACGGATCTGGACGGGGCGGCCCTATTTCAAGCACAATCCAACCAAAGCGATTGAACTGATCAGTGTAAATAAAAGTAGCCCCAGTGAATACCTTCGCAGATCTACAGGGAATTCTTTACGGGATATTGCGAAAAAGTATCCCGATCTGGTTACAGCGGAAATCTGCAATTGGGATCTATCAATTCCGGAAATCGCATCCACCTATAGTTCTGTTTACTCCAAAATTGCTTGTCAGACTTTATAATGATCTGTAAAAATATTAAAATACTTGCAAAGGATCATTTGGACCGCCTTCATAACCTTTAATACGCAACTTCCTTTCTCGACCACTACCATTAACAGTAAATGTTTTATCCGGATTTAAGCGCACAAAAATCTCAATAATACTAGTAAATGGGCGGCCTCCTGAGAGATATGGCAAAAACAATCCTTTCTCATTTAGATTAGCTTTGTTTTCTTGATTATAGTCCTGATAGTTATCGCATATATAGCTATATAATTTATCATCTTCATTTCCGTGCAAAAGCATTTTTTTACCTAGAGTCCCGTCTTTATTGACAATGGCTTGAATAATTAAAATCGAATCCCCCGACGGAATTATTCCGTCTTTAAAATGGTTATTTAACAGTTTTGTAAATTCCAGTAACGATGAGTGTCGAAAACCGCAATAAATCGGCTCCGTATCCGACAGTGGTTTGATCGAAGTGGACAATGGTTCTACAACTAAAACAAAATTCCTTTCCCTTTCATGGACTTTAATATTATCGGCCAATCTATTGCTTCGCACAAATTTGTCTATAAGCGGAAATTTCTTTTTCAAAAAAAACAGATCACCAGAATATTTGAGGGAATAATAAGTCTTATATTTTGATCCTTTCAATATATTGTCTTTATTTTTCCCAATTATATAAATTGATTCGGCGATATCATTTCGAAAGTTTATTTGCAAACCATATACATCAGGATAATTTTCAAATATATTAACGATATCCTTCTTCAAATGTTTGTTTCTAAAATCAACTTTATTTTGAGCTAAAACTGAAACAAAACAAATAAAAACAAGCAGTAGAGAACAAATCAATCTCATATATAAGCGGAGTTTTAGTTTATTTTCTTATATGATCTAGGACGTCTGTGATAACCACATGCAGAAATTTCCACATCTTCTCCCCTTACCTCTACAAAAATATCCATATTACTTTTCACGTGCTTACCACCTTGTGTAGCAGACTTCCACGGTTTTCCTAAATTGACTAACCACTTTTTTAACAGATTCTCATAGATACTATTATCACCAATAATCGTTTTAACATTGCTCAGGCTCCCATCCTCATTTACAAGACCCTGGAATAGAAATACACTTCCATTTTTAGGTATTTTACTTTTCCCCAAAGTCTCCATAAAAGCGCTAAAGTCCTGTTGTAATTTTTTACTTCCTTGGTAATAATTCGCTGAAAATGTTACCATAGTAGGCTCTCTAAAGGAAGGATCGTTTTCGGCTTCGGTTATTATTGATTCATATTTAACGGAGTCACGATACAGTGTCGCACGGGTATCCACTTTTCTTTGTTTTAGGATTTCCTTTTTATATGGTGGTAGTATTAAGGCTATTCTTGGACATTCAGGAATATTAAATTTCCCGAAGGCTAAGTTCAATAAGTAACGATCGCCCGGAAAATCTAGGTAATAAAAATCTTCAATAGAGCGTTTTACACTATCTAAATAATAAAAACGCAAAGAAATAGGGAGACGGTCCTTGTATACAACGATGACACTATCTACCTGTGTGTCTTTTTTTAGAAATGTATTGTATTCGCCATTCTTTTGGTTTATATATATTCTACCTATATCTGTTATAGATTGAGCAAAACAATATTGAAAAAGGATAACATAAAATGCAATAATGATAAACCTTTTCATATCTTTTTAAATTATTAAAAATTACGTTTATAATATGCTATTTCGTAAGAATAAAGGTTTGAATCGCTAGGAAGATGTCCGTCAGTAAATCCCTCAAAAGTGGCTATTCCATGCATGCTATAGTCTGATTTTTGCATGTATTTATTCGTACCATCCACTATAGCGGAATGTGCAATAAACCGTTCACCCGTACTTTTATCGGTCACCATATTACAGCTACGTAGGCATTCGTACTTCCTATTTGTTTTTGATTTATTTTCCAGATCATTACCTAACGCGTCAATATCTGAAGGACGCATTTTAACATCAATAGTTTGAATTAAGTTCGGATTAAATCCCATATTAAAAAGGTGTAGGAGTCGTTAATATAATTGGCTACGGAAAAAAAATAACCCTCTTAAGGAGCTATTAATAAAAGATCGATCTCACATAGAGCTACAACACCGCTTAATCAAGCAAATTATTGCACAGATACTTTAATTATAATAAATATACAAAAAAACAAAACAAAAAAACAGAATTATTTTATCTTTAAACATATCGCAATAGATTGACACAGAAATTTTATTATGTATATATATTACTTTATTTACCATACGCCCCCCGAAATCCGTTTAATTTTCTTACATCAAAGCAATATTTCAAAAGAAATAGCCACAAATAATAATTCTTAATCTCTTT
>NZ_DLJD01000044.1:76975-77224 GCF_002484085.1 Sphingobacterium sp. UBA7625 | reverse complement strand
AACAAATCGTAAAATCAGGTCGTAAAGTTTTATTCGTAGCAACGAAAAAACAAGCAAAAGAAATCATCGCACAGCAAGCTAAAGAGGTTAATATGCCTTTCGTTACTGAGCGTTGGTTAGGTGGTATGCTTACTAACTTCGCTACAGTTCGTAAGTCTATCAAAAAAATGTCTAACATCGACAAAATGCAAAAAGACGGTACTTATGATGTATTGTCTAAGAAAGAAAAGTTGATGATTCAACGTGAGC